>JADHTP010000021.1 GCA_016784945.1 Deltaproteobacteria bacterium
CGGGGCCCAGGCCCCCTTCACGGCCACCTCCTCGGGCGACTGCGACGACGTGGACCCGGACGTGAATCCCGCCGAGCCGGAGGCCTGCAACGACAAGGATGACGACTGCAACGGCGAAACCGACGAAGTCAACGCCGTGGGTTGCCAGAATTACTATCGTGACGTGGACTTGGACGGCTACGGTACGGCCCTGTTCCTGTGCCTGTGTTCGCCGGCGGCACCCTATTCCGCCCCCGTCGTGGGTGACTGCGACGATTCGGTGGCGGCGGTGAATCCCGGCGTCGGCGAGGAGTGCAACCTGGCGGACGATGACTGCGACGGCCTGACCGATGAAGAAAACGCCACGGGATGCACCACCTTCTTCTATGACAACGACATGGACGGCCACGGCGTGACGGGCAACACGAAGTGCCTGTGCGGTGCCGAGGGAAGGTACACGGCGTCCGTGGGCGGGGACTGCAACGACAACGACGGGGAAATCCATCTCGGGTCGGGCGAGACCTGCAATGGAAAGGATGACGACTGCGACGGGGAAATCGATGAAGAAGGCGCCATCGGGTGCCTGAACCGGTTCCTGGACTCTGACGGCGATACCTTCGGGGTGAACGGCGAGACCCGGTGCCTGTGCCAGAACACGGGCAACTATTCGGCGGACCAGGGCCAGGACTGCGACGACGGGGATGCCTTCGTCCACCCCGATGCCACCGAGGTCTGCAACGGCAAGGACGACAACTGCGACACACTGACCGATCCCGAAGATGCCGACGGCTGCACCACCTGGTACATCGACCTGGATCAGGACGGCTGGGGGACCCCGCAGACCCGGTGCCTGTGCGTGGCGGCCCTGCCCTACAACGCGACGGTCATTGGGGACTGCAACGACAATGCGGCGGACGTGGCCCCGGATGCCACGGAATCCTGCAACGGCAAGGACGATGACTGCGACAACGTGGTGGACGAAGAGAACAGCGTCGGATGCACCACCTATTTCCATGACGGCGACGGTGACGGGTTCGGGGTGGCTTCCAATTCCCGGTGCCTCTGCACCCCGGCGGACAGCTACACCGCCCTGGTGGCCGGTGATTGCAACGACGGGGACTACACGGTCTTCCCGGGGCAGTCCGAGACCTGCAACGGCAAGGACGACGACTGCGATGCGGTGGTGGATGGCGAAGACACGGGCGGTTGCCAGGTCTTCCTGAAGGACGGCGATTCCGACTGGTTCGGCGTCACCGGAGATTCGAAGTGCATCTGCTGGGCCGCGGGCGACTACACGGCAACGGTCGGCGGGGATTGCGACGACGGGGACGACGCCGTCAACACGAACGCCACCGAGGTCTGCGCCAACGGCAAGGACGATGACTGCAACGGTCAGACCGACGAATCCGGTTGCGGAGGCTGCATCACGTACTACCTGGATGTGGACGACGACACATGGGGTGTGTCCGGAGAGTCGCAGTGCCTTTCCGCGCCTTCCGGGGACTACAGCGCCACCCGTGGCGACGACTGCGACGACGGTGACGGGACGGTGAACCCCGGCATGACGGAGACGTGCAACGGCAAGGACGACGACTGCGACGGCACGTCCGAGGGCGAGAACTCGGCCGGATGCACCACGTACCACTACGACTACGATTCCGATGGTTACGGGGTCCCGGGCAATTCCCGGTGCCTGTGCGCACCCGGTGACAAGTACACAGCCGGGATCATCGGGGACTGCAACGACATCGACAGTTCGGTCAACCCGGCGGGCAACGAGATCTGCAACGGCAAGGACGACGACTGCAACGGCGTGGAAGACGACGTGGGCTCGCTGGGCTGCACCACCCGGTACTTCGACAACGACGGCGACGGGTTCGGCCTGACCAGCGACAGCCAGTGCCTGTGCGGCCCCAGCGGCAAGTACACGGCCAGTGTGGGCAGCGACTGCAACGACAACGATGCCACGGTCAATCCCGTTGCGACGGAACTGTGCCTGAACGGAAAGGACGACGATTGTGACGGCGAGACCGACGGCACCGGCTGCCAGGGATGCACGACCTATTACCTGGACGAGGACGGCGACACCTGGGGCGTGACCGGGGACACCGAGTGCCTCGGACAGGCAACGGGCCTGTACCGCGCAACCCGGGGGGACGACTGCGACGACGTGGATGCCGGGGTCAACCCGGGGATGCCGGAGTCATGCAACGACAAGGATGACGATTGCAACGGCATCACGGACGGCGAAAACGCGGTGGGCTGCGACCCGTTCTATTACGACTTCGACGGGGACACTTACGGCGTGACCGGGTTCATCAAGTGCCTGTGCGCCGCCACGGGCAAGTACACGGCGGGCGTGGGGGGCGACTGCAACGACAACGATCCGAACGTCCTGCCCGGGCAGACCGAGACCTGCAACAACAAGGACGACGACTGCGACGGCGAGACGGACGAGGAAAACGCCGAAGGATGCCAGACCTGGTTCTTCGACAGCGACCAGGACACCTTCGGTTCCTCGGGCAACACCCGGTGCCTGTGCATCCCCTGGGGCCTGTATACCGCCAGCCTGGGCGGCGACTGCGAAGACGCGGATCCCACGGTCAACCCGGTGGCCACCGAGGCGTGCAACGGCAAGGACGACGACTGTGACGGCGAGGTGGACCCCGAGGGCGCCTTCGGTTGCGCCCTCTTCAACTACGATTTCGACGGCGATGCCTGGGGCACCAGCCAGACAAAATGCCTGTGTGAGGCCACGGGGGACTACGAGGCCCAGAACTCCGGGGACTGCGACGATACGGACGGAACGATCTATCCCGGGGCGCCGGAGAGTTGCAACGGCAAGGACGACGACTGCGACTCCCAGGTCGATGAGCAGGCGCCCATCGGGTGCACCTATTTCTATCTGGACGGGGACCAGGACGACTACGGGGTGTCCGCTGACAGCCTGTGCCTGTGCCAGGCCGAAGGGGACTACACGGCCGACGAGGGAGGGGATTGCGACGACACCAGCGCTGCCATAAACCCCACACAGGTGGAGGCCTGCAACGGGCTGGACGACGACTGCGACTCACAGACCGACGAGGCCGACGACGAGGCCATGTGCGGCACGGTGCAGAACGGGGAACCCTTGTGCACCGGCGGGACCTGCACGTCCCTGTGCGACGGGGGCTTCCATGACATCGACGGTGTGGAAGGCTGTGAATGCCAGCAGGACACCAACGACGGGACGGGTAACCAGTGCGCGGCCGCCATCAACCTGGGTATCCTGTCCGACGGGGGCACCGGTTCCAAGACCACGGTTTCGGGCCGGATCATCCCCGATGACGACGTGGACTGGTACGAGTTTTCGGCCACGGACTCCACGGACACCGGGACATTCGCCGTCCCGGGTCACGACAATTTCCACGTCCGGGTCCTGGTGACCAGCCCCGCTGACGGCACCATCCTGGCCAACGTGTACAAGGGCACCTGCACGCAGGCGCTCACCTGCACCACCGGAAGCCACAATGCACGGGACGTTCAGTGGTACATGAATTTCGCGGACACCGACGACCAGACAGGTCAGGACCCCTGCGTGAGCGCCCCTTCGTGGGAATGCTGCCGGACCGGCGAGTGCAGCGCCGGCGAATCGGCCCAGACCTGCTGCGGCGGGAACGGCAACGACAACCCGGTCCAGTGCACCGACAGTTCCAAGAACAAGCGGAACTGCGTCAACGACGTATCAACCTTCTTCGTAAAGGTCTATCGCGCCGCCGGGGAGGCCGTGGTCTGCGCGGATACCGAGTATTCGCTGGAAATCAGCAACGGGCAGTACCCGGCACCATGACGTCCCGGATCCGAGACGTTCTAGCCCCGTCCTCAATGACCCCCTGTGGACCGTTCAAGGTCCCGGAATTCTTCGTCGGAACGGTCCCTGAGACCATCGTAATCGGGGTCCTTCACCTGGGGTGAACCGCAGGCCCCGAGGAGCATCACAATGGCCAACGATGCGAACACCAGTTTCATCAACTTCATATCCCTCACCACTACGTCCGTATCCATCCTACCCAATACGCGCCTCGGGCGCGACCCCGGTCGATTTGGCGTCAGGGCAGGGAAAACTCGGCCGCACCCGTCGTGAACTCGTGGGAAAGGAGTCGTTGCACCGCGTTGACCGGTGCGGGGATCCAGGCCATGGCGCCCCGGAAATGGTTCTCCATGGCGTAGAAGGTGATGAATCCGGACGCGTTGGAGGCGTAGCCTTCGAAATGAAATGACGATTCCCCCGTGGCCTCGTCGTGGGCGTCGAATGACAGGGACACGTCGAGGTCGCGAAGGTAATAGCCCGCCCCTTCTTCCCCCGGGGGTTCCAGGGCGAAATCGAAGCCCGTGATTCCATAGAATCCTTGCCAGGGTCCCGGCGGTCCGATCACGGACACCCGTGTCTGTGCGGACGATGGATGCTCGCAGGGGTCATCTTCCAGGGGCACGGCCAGGGGAGACGACACGGTGTAGTCCACGGCGCCGTGGACCGGGGTCACATCGGACACGCCCACGAGAAGCACGTCCAAGGTGGCGCCCGTCACGGCCTGTGCCATGGCTGCGTTCATGTCCTTGCGGTCGGAGGTCCCATGGGCGATCCGCAGGCGCCAGTCAAGGACCAGGCCACCGTCCTCGCCGGCTACCACCTCCACCCACGCTCCAAGGCCGCGGCTCGTGTATCCGTGGGCCGGGTCGTAGCCGGTTGGATAGCCGGGTTCCTGGTCCACGTCGGTTGCCAGGGAAAGCCCCTCCACGAAGGCAGTGACCACGGAATACCCCGTCAGGGACAGGGCCTCACGATCCAGTTCCCTGCGGCCCTGGGCAATCCCGCCTGGTCCCACGCTCGCTTGAACACGGAGTCTGGCGGCGCCGGCCACGGCAGGCGATCCCGATTGAACGGCCTGGTAACCAAAGTTCACCCGCACAACGTCGGACATGACGTCGCCAGTGGAAAAATCACCCCCGATGAAGGCGGCATCGAGGGTATCGGCCAGGCAGCCTTCTTCCGGACCGGGCGCAAGGCGCACCTGCCACAGAGAAACCCGGTGATTGAGGTTCTTCCAGTTCAGACCGAGCCGATCGGGGATGATGAAGGATGGACAGGTGCCTGGATCATGGTCCGGCCCGTTCCCTCCCGAACAGGATAAAACGGCGGCCGTGGCCAGGAGAAACCACGGGGAGATGTTCCTCAGGCGGCTTCGGGTTCGGGCACGCCGAAGTGGATGAGTTCGCACTCTGTCGGCTCTGGAAAAGCCGTGAATTCCGGCGCGGGCGTCAGTTGCGCGTCGCTGGGCAACCACATGGACTGCCATCCCAGGCCGTACTTTCCCCAGTACTCGACGCAGACCTTCCGGTTCGGGGACATTTCCGTGATCTTCACCAGACGTCCCGTGGGTGTCCGGTAGAAACGCCCCTGTTCGCATTCCACGGCCTTCATGGTTTGGGTCAAAGATGCCATCTGCGCCCTCTCGGTTAACACTGGCAACCATTCTAAGTTCGCCCCCCGGCACCGCCAAGAAAACTGCAGAATCGGCGGACCGTTCCTCAGGGCTGATCCGTTGGCGCAGCCGGTTCCCCGGGCGCCACGGCCTCGATGGGCGGACTGGACGCGCTCATGCAACTCTTCTGGAGTTCACCGTCCGTGATCTTCCCGCACTGGGACGAGTCCTGACCCGATATGGCCTTGTGCATGTGGAAGTTGTTTGCACACCATTGACGCTTGCCCGCGTCCTTCAGGCCGCCGCAGACCCCCACGTCATCCTGGGACACGGCCATCGCCCGGATGGCATCGGCCCTGCACTGATTCGCCAGGACGTTGTCGGACACCTGGTCGCACAGCCCCGGATCCTTGCGCGATGGCTTCCGGATCGCTTCCATTTCGCAGGTGGCGCGGCTCCTGGGGTTCTCGATCTTGGCGCAGACCTTGGGCGAGCCGGTCTCCTGGGCGACCACGAAGGCCACCGATTCCCTGCATGCCACCGTGTCCCGCAGATCCTTGCACAAGGCCGGGTCTCTGGCGGCCATTGCCTGGGACCGGATGACCTGGAACCGGCAGTTCTCACGGGCCGCCTCATCGGCGATTCCCTTGCAGGCGCCCGGCTCCCCCGATTTCCTGGCGCTCGAGGTCAGCAACATGGCACGGCAGTTTTCCCTGTCCCTGTCGTCCGGGATCTTCCGACAATGGGAAAGGTCATGACTGGTCCGGGCGGCGGCGAAGTGAACCTGGGTAAGGCAATCCCTACGGGCCGCCTCGTCGGTTACCCTGGCGCAGTCGGCGGCGTTCCCTGACCGCCGGGCCACCTGGCCATGGACCGAATTCAGGCAGGCACCGGCAGCGGCCTCGTCCTCGATGGCCTTGCATTTCAGCGGGTCGTTCGCGTCGACGGCGATCATCTGATGGACCCGGTTCAGGCAAAACCGTCGCGCGTTCCGATCACGAATGGCCTCGCAGGTTCCGGGCGCCTTTTCGTTCCTGGCGGCGGAGCCGAAGATACGGGTTCCACAGCGGGTGATCGCCTCGTCGGCGCACTGCCCGTACTGTTGCAGATGACCGCCACCCAGCCCATGGGCCTTTTCCGCGTCCGCAGCAATGCTCCCGGCCAACGCCTTTGCGAGACGGTCGGGATCACGGTAGTCCGCTTCCGCCGGGGCCGGCTCAGTGGGTTCGACCTTGTCGGCACCGGTGACGACCGCGGGTGCCGTAGCGGTCACCTTGGTGGGAATCCCTTGTTTCGACTGGCAACCGGCAAAACAGATCAGCGTCCCGAGAAGAAGTGACGGCAACAGACCGCGCATCATGTTGTCCTCCTGGATCGTCAATGCCTGAAACGAACGTCCTTTCCACCATATTCCAAGGTTCTCGACCCTTGTCAATCGGTCGAGTGCAATCGCATGCTATCCTTCCCCCGTGGGATTCGACATTACACGAGCCATATCCGAGTCCTTCGGAAGCCGCTCCCCCCTGCTGGACCGGGTCCTTTCCTATCTCTATTTCGCCGATGTCACGGTGATCGAACAGTCCACGTGGGATGACTACGGGAGCGGCGTGTCCATTCTTGGACTCAAAGGGGACCGACCGGGTCCCGGCGGGATCGTGCTGGGCTGTCCCCTGCCCACCGTGGGTCACATGGAAAGAGACCCGGCCATCGTCACGGCATCGGGGGGACATCCCCTGGACCTCGCCCGATTCGTGGACATCATGGCCAAGATCTGGGCCATGTCCGAACTGGACGGCCCGTCATTGCCCTGGTCGGTGAACCTGGTCGCCTACCGGCCCGACCCCGTTTCCTTCAGCCTGCGGTCCGTGATCGAGGATGGACTGGTCACGGGGGCCAGGGCCTACGTCTTCTCACCAACGGGGCCGGTTCCCCGGTCGGCTGCCTGCGGTTTCGCCCTGTGTTCCCTGACCCTGTCCGGGCCGACGAGGCAACGGCCCGGGGGGCCGGTGCAGGACGTGGCGTCCGTGCGGATAACCGATGGTGACCTTCTCCTGGCCGACAACGGGTTTCCGGTCAAGGCATTGGCTCAGCTCCTGGCCATGTCCCGCGAGGGACGCGTGGAACTTCTGGACCTGTCGCCCGCCGCGGGCTCGGATCTGGCGGCGCCGGGACACATCGACGTGGACCTGGGCCTGCTGACCCGGCAGTCGGACCTTCCAAGGGGCTGGGTGATCAGGGACCCGGCCCGGACCTCGGTGCGCCTGGGAACCTGGTCAACCATCCTGCCGGCCGTCGTGGAGGTCACCGACCGACTGGCCGCCACCGTTCGGGACCTGTGGACGGATCAGGGACTCACCCACCCCGCCACCCCCGTCCGCATCCTGTCCATCGACAGTTCCCCACAGGAAGCGACGTTGCTGGTCGGGGTGCCCCTTCCCCTGGGCCCCGCCTCGTGCTCCGACGCCCTGAACGGGGCCATCAACCCGGAAGGACCCCTGGAGGGCGCGCGGGTCAGAGGACACATCCTGACCCTGTCCTCGCCCGGTGAGAGCCGGGCCGACGACGAGGCCGCCGATTCGTCGACCTGCCTTTCGGGTGCGATCCCCTGGGTGGCCTCCACCATTCCCGGTTGCCGGGAAATGGGCCCCCTCCCCGACGAAACGGCGGCAGACCCGGAAGGCACCGCCCTGACCCTGGCCCAGGCCTACCTCACCATCATCCAGCAGCACCTTGACGGAGATTGATTCCATGGTGCGCACGGGCATGGACCAACTGCTGTCCGACTTCGATCACCGGGTCGGGGACACGCCCTATGCCCTCCTGTGCCACGGCGCCTCCGTGGACGGTCAGGGTCGGTATGTCTTCGATCGCCTCTGTGGCGACCCGTCCACCCGCCCCCGCATGCTCCTGGTCCCCGAGCACGGCCTCTTCGGGGAGCAGGCCTACATGGAAGCCGTTGCGGACACTCGCGACCGTGGCCGGTCCGTGCCCGTGGTCAGCCTCTACGGTGATTCGGTCCAGTCACTGGCGCCTTCCCGGGATGTCCTGTCCGAGGTGGACCTGGTGGTGTTCGATCTCCAGGATGTGGGAGCGCGGTACTACACCTACCTGGCCACCATGGCCATGACCATGCAGGCCTGCGCCACGGCCGGAGTCCGCTTCGTGGTGACAGACCGACCCAATCCACTGGGCGGCGTGGCAATGGAAGGCAACCTGGTGCGGGACCACCTCCGGTCCTTCGTGGGGCACCTGCCACTGACCAATCGCCATGGCCTGACGGCGGGGGAAGCCGCACGGCTCTACGCGGACCATGCGGATCTGGACCTGGACCTGGAGATCGTTCCCTGCGAGGGACTGCATCGATCGGACCTGTGGCCCCAGACCCACCTGCCCTTTGTCCCGCCATCACCCAACATCCCTGGCTGGCGGACGGCCCTTGTGTACCCGGGAATGTGTCTTCTGGAAGGCACCAACCTCAGCGAGGGCAGAGGCACCACCACGCCTTTCCTGGTGTTCGGGGCCCCCTACATGGACGATCCCGGGGCCCTGGCCGGGCAATTGAACGGTCTGGCGCTGGATGGCGTGGGGTTCCTGCCCACCTGGTTCGTCCCCAGCGCCGACAAATGGGCGGGCAAGCGGTGCGGCGGCATCCGGCTGGTGCTGACCGACGAGCGGGCCTTCAGGCCCCTGTTGACGGGAATCGCGGTGGTATCCGCCTGCATGAATCGGTATCCCGCGGATTTCAAATACCGCAACGAGGCCTACGAGTTCGTCGAGGACCGCCTGGCCATCGATCTCCTCCTGGGCGCCGAGGAGGTCAGGACCGCCCTGGAGGCCGGGGTTCCCCCGCGGGACGTGGTGGCCGCCATGACTCCCGAAACCTCGGAGTTCGGGAAGGCAAGGGAGCCGTATCTGCTGTACCGCTGAACCCACCGGACCGCCATGTCACCGGGACAAAGCCAGACATAGGCCATTTACAAAACCTTCATGGCAGGTTATCCGATATATCAGGTCTTAATTACCCAGGACGACGTACTTTGACGGAGGGGAGCATCATGAAACGCCGCAGTCTATTCCTGGTCACGTTGGCCGTCACGGGGACATTCCTCGTAAACGCGGCCTGCGAAGGTCCAACCGGTCTTCCGGGCGAACAGGGCGAGAACGGAGCGCCCGGATCCGCCGGTGAAGATGGAAAACCGGGACAGCCGGGCGAACCCGGACAACCCGGCGAACCTGGAACAGCGGGTGAAGCCGGCGAGCAGGGTCCCGAGGGTCCCCAGGGTGAACCGGGCATCGGCGTCCTTGCGGAAGTCCCCATGACCCCCGAAGAAGAGGCAGCCTTCGAAGCGGCGAACATCGCCTGCCTCGGCTGCCACGAAAACGCCAATCCCGGGATGGTGGGTGACTTCAAGCTGTCCGTGATGGCAAAGGCCGGCATCAAATGCGAGGACTGCCACGCGGACAACCCGGCCCAGCCCACGGGTCAGGAGGCCCATCGCTTCCTGCCCACGCCCGAAACCTGCGGCAACTGCCACCCCAACCAGTACGAGGGTCACCGGGCCAATCGTCATTCCATTGGCTTCATACGTCAGATGGAGTGTGGTCGTTTCGATGATTTCCCTCAGGAATTCCAGGTGGGATCCGGATACCACTTCACCCAGGATGACGTGGACCAGCTGTCACAGCTGATGAACCTGGAATCCCAGGGCGCGGCCGCCGACGCCAGCCCCATGAGCGTCCAGATGTGCGGCCAATGCCATTACGTGGAAAACCGCTGCGACAGTTGTCACTTCCGGCATCGTTTCTCCACCCACGAGGCGCGTCATCCCGGGGCCTGCGCCACCTGCCACATGGGTCCGGACCACCCGCACATCGAAATGTACGAGCATTCCAAGCACGGCATCCGTTTCGATGTCTACGGCGACACCAAGTCCGTGCCCGTGTGCGTGGACTGCCACATGCCCTACAACAGCCAGATGCTGGGCAGGAAGACCGCCGCCGACGGCACGGAATACACGGACCACGACCTGGCCATGGGAATCGCCTATGGACCCGTGGGCGGAGGAGCCAAGCGCAAGGGATTCGTGCGTGACGACAGCACGGGCCGTGTCAAGTTCGCCAAGCGGGACGATGGCGCCCAGTACGACGAGGTCTGGCTGGAGCGCAGCGACGGCAGATTCTATGATCAGGCGTCGGGCGGCGTCGCAGTCTTCGACGACCTGTGGCAGATGAACATCGCCGACTTCAATGGCAACGGCAAGCAGGACTATGCCGTGGTCCAGCCCGAGGACAGCGCTCAGGTACTCGATGCCAATCGGGTCTTCATGCGGACCCAGGTCTGCGGGCATTGTCATTCCGACAATTTCGCCGACGAGCAGCTTCTCATCGCCGATCTCATCCACGAGAACTCGAAGGTCATGCTGTCCGAGGCCTTCGACATCGTGAAGGCCATGGCCATGGCCGGGATGAACCCGGTGGATCCCGACGTCAAGCCGCCCAACCCGGAGACCGGCAGCACGGGCCACTACGGTGCCAACATGAAGGTCCGGAATCTGAGCCTCCTGGAAAAGATGTATTTCGAGTCCATGAAATACGACACCGTCAAGACCTGGAAGGGGGCCTTCCATCAGAATCCCGACTACACCCACTGGTATGGCTGGACCGCTCTGGCCATGAACATGGGCGCCATGGGCGACGAGGCCACGGACCTCGTACTCATGAACCTGTGGATGCAGGGCAAGGACTACACGGGCGCCACGGGTGACCCCTATGCCGACGGTCTCTATCAGGGCGTCATCTACGACACCGCCAGCATGACCAACCTCTATGACAAGTTCCCCGGCCCGAAGGATTTCGACCTGCCCAACTACGGTCAGGACATCGACGTGGACATGGATGGCACGCCGGAGTTCATCGCGGACCCGGCCAACCCGGGCAGCTACACCATCGACGGCAAGGCCGTTACGTTCAACTGAAGCGTCTGTACGTCTACCGTCCACTGTCCACCGTGGACGTGAGCGTGGACGGATTGTACACTTGCCCTCATGGAACCGACCGGAATCCAGACCGCGGTGTTCGGGGGCAGTTTCGACCCGCCGCACTGCGTTCACGTCATGGCCGTGAGCTATGCCCTGACCTGCACCCCCTGCAGGGAGGCCTGGATCATCCCCTGTTTCACACACGCCTTCGGAAAGGAGATGGCCTCCTACGATGCGCGAATGGACCTTTGCCAGGCGGCTTTTTCGGTATTCGGCAAGCGGGCCAGGGTCCTGGACGTTGAATCCCGACTCCCCCCGCCATCCTACACGGTCCACACCCTGCGCCACCTGGCCGACACCCATCCGGATCGCCTGTTTCGGCTGCTCATCGGGTCCGATATCCTGCCCGAGACCCGGGAATGGAAGGGGTGGGATGAGGTCAAGAGACTCGCCCCACCCATCATCATGCAACGGGTGGGCGCCCCCCCGACCACGGAGGCCCTCACTCCCCTGTTCCCCGACGTGTCCAGCTCCGACGTCCGGCATCGACTGGCCAGGGGCGAAGACGTCACCGATCTCGTTCCCCGGGACGTGATGCGGATCATCCGATCGAAAGGACTGTATGGCGACTGAAACCCTCATCATCGCAGGCACCGGCCGGGCGGGCACCGGTGTGGGCCTTGCCCTGTCCCGGGCCGGCCACGCCGTGACCTTTGTCACATCCGGTGAGGAACGCCCCGTCGGAGAGGTTCGCGCCCTGCCCCCGGGGCATCCCGAAATACCACGGGATGCGGACTGGATCCTGCTGGCCGTGCCCGACACACACCTGGTCCCCACGGCCCGCGCACTGGCCGAACGCGGCATCGCCGGCGCACACACCCTGGTGGGCCATCTCTCGGGCGCCCTGCCCTCCTCGGACCTGGACGAGGCCGGAACCTTTGCGGGGACCTTTTCGGCCCACCCCCTGTTCTCGTTTCCACCCCGGGATCCCCCCGTGCCCATGCCCGAGGGAACCCTGGTGATGCTGGAATCCGGAAAGGACCTGTGGGGCCATGTATCGGACCTGTTCAACGGAACCGGCGCCCGGATCGTTCCCCTGGCCCTGGAAAGTAAGGCGTTGTACCACGCCGCCGCGGTGCTCTGCGCAAACCTGCCTTTTACCCTGGTGTATGAAGCAGCCCGCCTTTTCGAGGAATGCGGGGTTCCCGACCCGGACAGGTCGGCCGTGGCCCTCGTGCAGAGCGCGGTATCCAACCAGATGGCCCAACCCGGACCGGCGGCGCTGACCGGCCCCTTCCCCAGGGCCGACATCTCGACCATTCGCCGCAACCTGTCCGCGCTCCAGTATGCCGATCCCGACGTCGCGGACATCTATCGGACACTGGGTGATCGCATGGCCGACCTGCTGGGCGAACACGGAACCCTGTCGGAGGAACCCTGGAAAAGCATCAAGAAAACCCTGAGGTAGCCGAGGAACCCACCCCTCGGAGGACCCCGCAGTTCATCGGTGAAATCGTGGAGAAGCGGCACCCCGCTCTCATAGCGCTGGTGTTCGTCTTCGGCCTGTTCCTCGCGTCGGTGCCCTTCCTGTTCTCCGTGGAACGCAGCCCCTATTCGGAGGCGCTGACCTTGTACGACCGGCTCTGCGCGGCCGCCGATGCAGGCGACGTGAACGCTTTCCGTGCGGGCCTCACGCGACGGGCGGCGACCCTCAACCAGTTGGAGGCCGCCCTGCTGATGTCCCGGCTCCGGTGTGTGGACCGCCTGGCTTCGCAGAACACCTTTGATCCCGTTCGTGGAAGGGCCTATGGGCCCGATCGCGCCTACGACCTCATTCTGCGTCCCCCGGAATCCCCGGAAGCGGTCCGAATGCGCTTCGTGATGGAAGATGAAGTCCTTCTGTGGTCACCCTGAACAGGGCCGCACGCCTACGCTGAACGCCGGCGTATAGTCCCTGTCCTTTCCTGCATTGTGGAGATCCAGGGTCTGGTTCAGCCGACGGACGGGAATATCCATCTCAAGGTGTGAGAACGTCTATCATCCAGTTCTCACCCTCCTTGACGAGGATGACCGGCGGGTTCGATTTGCGGGTATCGTGGGATTTGACGTGGATCTTGATCCGCAAGTCGTCCTGCTGCTCCATGCTGCACAGGGTGTAGGAGGCATCGTAGGGCCCACTCACGTATTTCGACACGTGCCCGACCACGGCGGGCCATACGAATCGTTGCAACTGTTGGCGGTCCACGCTTTGGCTGAAGGCCGACGAAAAGGCATCAAAGGCCTCGGGCGAGTCACTTTTGAGGGCCGCCTGATACGCCACGTAAAGGGCGCCGCCGGCCGTTTTCAGGTCCCCGTGCCCCACCTTCCGGTTGACGTTGCATGGGATTCGAGCGGTTTTCAGGGGCGCCGGGGTCTTGTCATCGCCGGGCTCCACCGCCACCGGTTGCTTCTTCTGGTAGACCGGCGGCAGGGGCAAGCGCTCACCGGCCAGGGGTTTGTGGTCGGGGCATCCCAGCATCATCACCGGGACCATCAGGACGATCAGAAGCGCAAGACTCTTCATGGTGAACAGTTACCGAAGAACGAGGGCCTACTTGAACACCTGCTCCTTGGCAGTCTGAAGCATGGGCTGGAGGAAGGACTTCTTGAGTCGCAGGAGTCGATCAAATTTCACTCGTTGCCGTGAATCGGTGTACAGGGTGGTGGGTTTCTTGATCTCACCGTCGATGAGCTGATCCGAGAAGTCATAGAACTTCGACTTCACGCCCTTGCTTTGCGCCACGGCGGGGGCTGCGGCCAGCATCATCACCGCCGTCACCGTCAGGACCAGACCGAAAAGCTTCTTCATCTCCGACCTCCAGATCGTTCATCATACAACATCGACGCCTGAGCGTCGTGCAGTCTTCCATCGTGGCCGGCCCGGGCAGGCCAGCCCTGCAATCACTCGATCGCCGGTGCGGGTGCCGGTTCGGCCGACGGTGCGGCTTCCTCGGCGGGCGCGGCCCCTTCCTTTTCGAGCGGTGGGGCTTCCTCACCCTCGCCGTCTTCTTCCAGCAGGGCGTCCAGATCCTCTTCCGGATCGGGCAGCTTCATGCCGCCCTGGGCCTGGATCTGCTTCAGAACCGGCAGCTTGGCCTTGATGGGGTCATTGTCCGGCGGGTTCGCCCGGTTCACGTACTGATCGTAGGCCGCGATGGCCTTGTCCATGTCGTTGAGCAGCGTCTCGTAGACCTTGCCGATGCGGGCATACAGAACGGCTCGGCCCGGATCCATCCCGATGACCTTTTCCCACCGTGCCACGGCCTCGGCGGGCTTGGACAGCCCGAGCAGGCTGGAACCGGACCCGATGAGGGCCTCCAGGTTGTTCGGGACCAGTTTGAGAACGGCATCGTACTCATCCAGGGCCGCCTGGTAATGCAGGTACTCCAGGTAGATGGCCGCCACGTTCATGCGCGCCGGCACGTTGTCCCGGTTCAGCTTGATGGCCTTTTCGAAGCTGGTCACCGCCTCGGGCGTCCTGCCCATCTTCATGTAGGTCAATCCCAGGTTGGTCCAGGCCTCGGTGGAGTTGGGGTCTTCCTTCAGCGCCTTTTCCTCGAACACCCACTTGGCGATGTTCAGCTTTCCGGCCATGAGGTTGATGAGACCGCGGGTGTTCAACGCCACCACGTTCTTGGGCTTCATCATGAGGACCTTCTTCACGAAGTCCTCGGCTGTGTCCCGGACACCCCGGAACAGCCAGTACAGGGCCAGGGCGTTGTTGGCCGTCTCGTTGTCCGGGTCCTCGGCGATGATGGCGTCGAAGATCTTCTTGGCCTCCACCTCGTATTCGGCGGCCTTCTTTGCGTCGCCGGTCTCCTTGGCCTGGTGGGAAAGGGCCAGGTACACCTTTCCGATGTAGCCCTCGGCATCCAGGTTCCCCGGGTTGGCATCCATGGCCCGTTCATAGACCTTGATGGCCTCCTTGGGCTGGCTGGTGCGCTCGAAGGTCATGCCCAGGTTGAAGTAGGCCTCCAGGAACGCCTTGTCCACGGAAATGGCGTTTTCGAATTCGGATCGGGCGGTGGCGAAGTCCGGCGGGGTGGTGCTCACCGCGATGACGCCCCGCTTGAAGGCCTTCTGAGCCTCCTTGTCGATACCCTCCACGAACTCCACCTTCTTGGGCACCACCACCAGGCGTTCGGTGAGGTCCTCTTCCTCATCGACGGGCTGTTCTTCCGCCACGACGGGCTTGTCATCCTTGACCTGCCCGGCCGGCCCACCGCACGACAGGGCCACGGCCCCCATCAACATCAGGAACGCGCCTTTGGCGCCCAGGGTCTTCATTTGGCGGCCTCCTCGATCATCTGGACCTCGATCTCACCCCGCCTCAGGGAACGGATGAAGCTGGTCGAAGCCAGCGTGTCCTTGGTGTGCACCGCATGCACCTGGTCGTCGCCGGCCACCGGGAAGGTGTCCGGGTTCACCTTCATGGCGTACTCGCCGCAGGCCTTGGAGAAACGGTTGTAGACCTTCTCCTCGTGGGCCAGGGTCAGCGCCTTTTCGAAGGCCACCCGCGACTTTTCGAAGACGGGCCGGGAAATCTCGTCCAGGATGGCCGTGTATTCGATCTCGATCTCCGGGGGCAGGTCTTCCGGGATGGGAACGTCGTAGAGTTCCTTGGCGAACTCGAAGTACAGGAGTCCGATCTTGTACAGGGCACCGGCCGACCATCCACCGGACTTGTAATGCAGCACGGTGTCGAAGCTCTTTTCCGCCGCCTGCTGGGCCTTGGCCTTGGCCTCCAGGGCCTTTTTCAGCACCCGAGGCTTCAGGGTGCCCGGGATGGACAGCTTGGCGAAGTCGTCGTACAGGTAGTCGGCCAGTTCGAAGGCGGCCTGCGCAGCGTACTTCTTGGCCTTCTTCATGGCGCCTTCATCGTTGGCCTCGACCAGTTTGGCAAAGGCCTTGATGCCATCGGTGAACAGCTTGCTGCAGGCCCTGCGCTGCTTGACCTTGTTGATCTCCTTGAGCGCCGCGCCCGCCCGGACCATGGCCTCCACGGCAAAGGCCCCGCTGACCTTGTACTTCCTCTTGAGCCACTTCTTGTAATGGTCGTGGGCCTTCTTCAGGGACTTGTTGCCACCCTTCAGTTCGTAGATGCGGGCGATGCGCAGATCCAACTTGGGCACGTCTTCGTTCTTCGGGAAGAGCTTGATGAACTTCTGGAAGGACTTGATGGCGCCGTCGTACTCACCCAGGGCCTCCCGGATGAGACCCGCGTTCTGCAGGGCGTCGGGTGTGTGCTCGTACTTGGTGAACTTCGCCAGCCGCCCGAAGGACCTGGCGGCCTTTACGAACTGGGTCTGGCTCTCGTAGATGAGCCCGATGGTGTACATGGCCTCCGGGGCCACGTCTTCCTTGGAGAACTCCTTCACCACCCGGTTGTAGGTCCTGACCGCCATCTCCACGTTCTTCTGTCCTTCGTACAGGGCGGCCACGTTGAACAGGGCCTTGGAGGCGGTCTTCTTGTCCTTGCGGAATTCCTTGTATACGCGCATGGCCTCGGATATGGCGTCCCCGTACCTGCGCTCGGAGGAAAGCAACCGCGCGTTTTCGGTCATGGCGATGGCCACGATCTTCTTCAGTTCGTGTTTCTTGCGGACCTTGAAGTTCTTGGCCTTGATGAGGTTCCGTGCCCACACTTCGACCTTGGGCCACTGTTTCAGCCGCTGGTAGGCGTCCAGCAGGGTGAACACGCCGTAAGCGGCGAACTTCGACGAGGGATCGTAGGCGAAGAGGACCTTGAGACGCTTGACGGCGTCACGGAACTTGCCGTGCTTGTAGAAGACCTGGGCCGAGATGTACATGATTTCGGGGATCTTCTTGCCCCGGTCCGGGTTCTTCTTGCGGACCGTCGGGTCCTTGATGAGGTCGGTCAGCAGGCTGACGTACTTGTCGGCGGCGGCCACGTACTCCACTTCCAGGGGAGCCAGGTCCGTTTCCGGGATGGGCGCGTCGCGCTTCTTGGGATCGACCTTGATGACCTCGATGTCCTTGCCCTTCTTGGCCCGGGCGCGCATGCCCTTGGCCACCATGATCTCCTCGACGCAGTGGATCACGCCCAGGGCCGCGTCTTCCACGAACTCACCCTTGGTGTCCCGCTCGATGACCTTGTGGTACTGCCCCTTGGCCGTCTCGTAGTCCTTGAGGCGGTCGTACAGGATTTCCGCGTAATAGAAATTGACCACGTAGGCCTTTTCCCACTCGCCGAAGCTGGCAAGGTAGACGGCGTACCTGTCCGCGGCCTTCTTGTAGAAGTCCGCACTGTCCAGGCGCTGGGCCTCCCGATGGTAGTGGTTGGCCAGCCAGTAGATGTACCCGTGGGTCAGGACATCGGCTTCCTTGACCGTTTCAGGGTTCTTCTGACCGTTCACCGTGCGCCATGTCCCGTTTTCCTTGAAGTACTCCAGGGCCTCCATGGACACGCGGTCCAGGCTGGCCACGTCGTTCACTTTCTTGTGGATCTGGAGGATGATGGTGAAGTATTCCACGAGGTTCTTCGTGGTCTTTTCCCGTTCCATGAAGTGGCGGAACAGGTCGATGGCCTCGAAGTCCTTGTCCTGGGCGATATACAGGTCGCCCAGGGCCCGCAGTTTCTTGTAGGTCCTGGTTTCGTCCAGCACTTCCAGGAAGTATTCTCTGGCCCGCTTCCAGCCGTCCTCGACCTCGGCGTAGGTCACCACCAGGTCGTTGAGGGCCTGATCACGGAACTCCACCACGCCCCGGCCCCGCCCCTTGGAAACGAACTCGACCACTTTCTGGAACGTCGCGATGGTCTTGTCGAATTCGGCAAGGTTGAAGTAGACCCAACCCAACTTGTACAGCGCGTAGTTGTACATAAGGGACTTGGGGAAGTTCGTGATGATCTTTTCGTAGTTGACCTTGGCGTAGTACAGCGAGTTGTTTTCGAAGAAATACTCGCCCATGGCCAGGTGCGCCTTGGGAATGAACCGACACTTGGGATAGTTCTGCACCAGCCGCTTCAGGTAGTCCGCCCCTTCGCGCGACAGGTTGCGGTCACCCCGGTTCTTGCCTTCCTTGAGGGCTCCCTTGCCCAGGTAGTAGATGACCTCGTCGATGCGCCCGTATCCCGGAGACTCGCGCAGGACCTTGCGGTAGTACTCCAGGGAGGTGCCGTAGTCCTCCACCGGCTCCGCGGGCTGCACTTTCAGGGTCCCGGCGTTGAAGGCGTCCACCGCCGAGTCGTACCGCTTGCGCAGTTGAAGGTACTGGTACAGGCTTTCCTGCCAGTGGGATTCGGCCAGCCGGAAATTTACCTCCGCCTTGTTTTCGTAGTAGGGGTTCTTCAGAAGGGCTTCCAGCTTCTGGATCTGCGTCTGGCGCATCTTGGAGATCTGCTCCAGCTTGGCCGCCACGGCGCTGTCCATGCTCCCGCGTTCGAACTCGTCCAGGGTGTACTTGCCACCGACCAGTTTTCCGTCGTCCGCCTTCTTGGCGCCATCCTCCTTTGCCGGGGCAGGCTCAGGCCCTGGAGGCGGATCTGCTGCAGGCTGGGCGAAAACGCCCACGGGCCCGAACGCCAGGAAAGTCAGGGTGACAGCGGACAGGATCAATCTGTTCATCACGACCTCTTGCCCTTGTTTCAGTCTATGCACTGGCTGGTCAGCATGGACCGGTAGAAATTGATTTCGTTGTGCCAGTACTCGCCCTGGAACGGCCACACCTGGGTATCACCCCCGATGATCGCCGTGGCGGGAGCCTCTTGGACCTCCTGGGCCTCTTCTTCGTACTCGCCCACCAGCATCCGCGTTTCGAGGGTCATCTTTTCGATGGCCGCGGAGTTGATGTCCACCTCAATCTCGGTCTCGTGGACCTGGGCATCGCCCATGGCCACATCCAGGTTTTTCAGGATCTGCTGGATCTTGACACCACTTTCGAAGATCCGGTCCTTCTTCAGCACGGCCAGCTTCACCAGCATCTCGCTTGCGAACCCCCCGAGCCGGCCCTTGTGTTCCGCGATTTCGGCCTGCTCGCGCTCGATCTGACGAATGGTCCGGTACACGTTGAAGAATTCGATGTTGGACAGCACCGGGTAGGCCAGCTTGAACGGCAGTTTCTTTTCCACCGAGCCGTCGTCGTTCACCGAGGCCACGAAGTTCCGGTGGTAGTCATCCGGCGACTTCTGGGCGTTGATGAACTGCTTGAGGGACTCCATGTAGATCCCGACCGTGCTGTCGAAAACGTCCAGGGCCTTGCGGGCCTGCTCATAGCGGCAGAGGTCGCTGTACACGCGGGCTTCCAGGATCCACAGTTCGGGATGGAAAGTCTCGTCGAAAAACGGCGAGTGCAGGGCGTGGAAGGCGCCCAGGGCCCGGGAATAGTCGCCCTTGACCAGGTAGGACCACGCCATTTCATAGAACACCAGGGGGGCGCGGACCGAATCACGCGGCACCTTCTTGTAATAGAAGATGGCGGCGTCGTATTCCTGGGCCTCGTAGGCCACGCGGGCCAGGGCCATGTATCCCAGGTGGGCCACGGGGTCGTCCCCGATGGCCTCGGCCGCGAGAATGGCCTGCTGCAGGGCCTGGACCGCCGACTTGTACATCTTGTACCGGACCTGCACGAGGCCCATCAGGTAGAGGGCTTTTCCGTGGTCCGGGGATTCGTCGGACACGGACTCGAAGTGCTTGATGGCCCTCTGGTAGTTCCCGTAGTCATAGAAGAATTCGCCCAGCACGTAGTTGACCGAGTCCTGAAATGTCTGGGAGTAGGTCCCGAAATTGAACTGTGTGAGCTGCTCCAGGTCCGGCGGGTTGTATATGATCTCCTTGCGAAGCTTGCGCAACTGGAGGAAGGCATCCTTGAAGAACGGCCGGTCAGGGCCTTCCAGCAGGACCTCCACCAGCAGCTTTGCGGCGCTCTGGTACAGCTTCACCTCGGTCAGGGCCGCGGCGATTCCGTACTTGGCGTTATAGAACTCCATGGTGCCGGGTCCGAAGTTCCCGCGCTTGAGGAACTGCTGGAACAGCTCCACGGCATCGACCCACTCGCCGTCCTGGGCCAGGGCCAGGCC
>JADHTP010000022.1 GCA_016784945.1 Deltaproteobacteria bacterium
TGACCCCCCTTGTAGGGGCGACTCCGTCGCTGCTACGGGCGCCAATCTCGGGCGGGCACTGGCGTGCCGCCCTGCGCTTGGCGCATCTCTTACTCAAGGGGGGCGCAGCCCCCCTATGACCCCCCTTGTAGGGGCGACTATCCCCTACAATTCCAGAACGATTAACGATTAACGATGGGCCAATCCCGTGGTGTTGCAACAGGTGCAACAAGTGTTTAGGATCGAGTTGCAACTGTTGCAGAGTGTTGCGTGGCCAATCCTCTCGAAAGCCGTGAATTCCTGGAAGTCGCGCTGCGATCCATCGCCGACGGCGTCTTCGCCGTGTACCGCGACCTGAAGATCATCTATTTCAACAGGGCCGCGGAACGGATCACGGGATGGGACCGGGAAGAGGCCGTGGGGCGCCCTTACGAAGAGGTGTTCCGGGTGGATTCATCCGATGGCCTGGACCCCTTGAAGGCCACACTGGACCGGGGGGACGTCCCCATCGATTTCGAAGAGGCCATGCGACTGGTAATGAACCACCCCTTTCCCGGAAACGTGCGGGAACTGGAGAACATCATCGAGCATGCCTTCGTGCTGGCCATGGGCGATCGGTTGCGTCTTCGGGACCTGCCGTCCTACGTGGCCGGCGCGGGCAAGCCACGGATCGAAAGTGGCTATGAATACGGGGGGTTGTGCGGGTGCGCACCTCTGAAGGACGTGGAAAGGGACGACGCGGCCGAGGGGCCGGGCGTCTCGACAAAGAGGAGGAACCCATCATGAGTCTGGTCGAGGACACCACACCGGTGGAAAAGACCATCAACGGCACGGTCGTTCGTCTGGTGAAGGACGACATCACGGCAATGGACATCGAGGCGCTCGTCTATTACGCCACGTCCGACCTGAAGCTGGGCTCGGGCCACGGCAACGCGATCACCATGCGGGGCGGGATGGCCATTCAGAAGGCGCTGGACGAAATCGGCGGCCTCGACCTCACCCAGGCAGTGATCACCGAGGCGGGCGAACTGAAAGCCCAGTGGATCGTTCATGCGGTGGGGCCCAAGTTTCAGGAAGAGGACATGGAGGGCAAGCTCAAGACCACCGTGTTGAACTCGATGAAAAAGGCGGACGAAAAGGGCATCAAGGCCCTCGCGTTTCCGCCCATGGGGGCGGGCTTCTACGGCATCGGCCTGGACGTTACGGCCGAAGTGATGCTGGAAGCCATGACCGAATACCTGAAAGGGGCAACCGGACTGAAAGAGGTGGTCATCTGCGCCAATGACAGCCGGGATTTCGTTCCCTTCAAGAACCAGATGGAGGTCATCCAATGAGTGAGGCATTGCAGTTCGCACAAACCACTTTGCAGGAAGTGGCCCTGGTATTCATGGCCGTGGTCTACATGCTGAGGCTGAGGTGGATTTTCAAACGGTTCCCGGCGGCCAAGGAGCGCCAGGGCTCCACGGGGAATCCCGACACCAATCCCAGGAAGGGCTTCCTCTATTCCTGGGCCATTATCGGCATGCCCTGGGTCATGGAGAGCAGCCGGACCAAGCCCATCATGTACGGGATGTTCGTGATATTCCACATCGGAGTGGTGGTGGCCATCGCCGAGTCCTTCATCATTCCCTACGCACCGGGTTTCCTGGCGGCCAACCCCTGGTTGGGCACCTTCATCCAGGTGTCCTGCACCGCGGCCTGCCTGGTGGGTGTGCTGCGTTTCATTCGCCGGGTGTCCGACAAGGGAATGAGGGCCATCAGCTCGCCTGACGACTATTTCTCGCTGCTCCTTCTGACCGTGTGGTTCGCGTTTGCGGCCCTGGCCGGAACCAACGACGCCTCGGGCGGCGAGGGATTCCTGTTGACCTATTTCTGGATGACGGCCTTCTTTCTGGTGTACGTGCCCTTCAGCAAGATTTCCCACTACCTGTACTACCCGATCACCCGCTACTACTTCGGGAAGTCCATGGGGAACAGGGGCACCTACCCCATCGTGAAGAGCGTCCCGGGATATGTGAAAACGGCCGGCGAGTGACCGTCAACAAAGGGAGTGTCCCATGAGCACACAAACGAGATCGCACAAGGCAACCAAGGTTCTGGAAAGGCTAACGAAGAAGGTGAACCGGCAGATCGCGGGCACCATGCTCGCCTGCGTCCACTGCGGGCAGTGCACCGATTCCTGTCATTACGTGCAGACCAACCCGGGCGACGAGACCTTCATCCCCGCCTGGAAGGCCGATCGGGTCCGCAAGCTGTTCAAGCGGCACATGGACTGGACCGGCCGTGTCATCCCCTGGTGGGTGAAGGCGTCCAGTGTCTATACCGACGAGGAACTGGAGGAACTGAGGGACATCGTCTTCGGCAAGTGCACCAACTGCCGTCGCTGTTCCATCAACTGCCCCATGGGCGTGGATTTTGCCTCCATGAACCGCATGGCTCGCGGCCTTCTGGTGTCCGTGGGCATCATGCCCGAGGGCGTCTCCGTGGTCAGCAAGGATCAGTGGGAGATCGGCAACCAGATGGGTGTCCTGAAAGAGGACTACCTGGACACCCTGGAATGGATGGAAGAGGAACTCCAGGAGGAACTGGAGGACCCCACGCTCAAGATCCCCGTGGACAAGGAAGACTGCGAGATCGTCTATACCATCAACCCCCGGGAGGCCAAGTACGACCCCCGTTCCATTTCCGACGCGGCCAAGATCTTCCACGTGGCGGGCGAGAGCTGGACCATGCCCAGCGAGGGCTGGGACATGACCAACTTCGGCCTGTTCTCCGGGGACGACGACCTGGGCGGGGCCGTCGCGAAACGGGTGTACGAGGCCGTGGAGAGGCTCAATGGCAAGACCCTGGTCATGTCCGAGTGCGGCCACGGTTATCGGTCGACCCGGTGCGAGGGGCCCAACTGGAGTCAAACGGACCTTTCCTTCAAGGCGGAAAGTTCCGTGGATACCATGCTCCGCTACATCAAGGAGAGGCGGATCAAGGTGGACAAGTCCAAGAACGACTTTTCCGTCACGTTCCACGATTCCTGCAACAATGCCCGGAGTTGCGGCCTGTTCGAGGAACCCCGCGAGTTGTTGAGGCTGGTGGTTGCGGACTTCCGTGAAATGTACCCCAACCGGGCGGAGAACTACTGCTGCACCGGCGGCGGCGGCGCCATGTCCATGTCGGAATACACGCCTCAGAGACTGAAATCCGCCAAGGTCAAGGCCGATCAGCTGATCGCCACGGGTGCGGACAAGGTGGTGACCTCCTGTCACAACTGCGTGGACGGGCTGAATGACTGCATCAAGCACTACAAGGTCGGCATGGAGGTTACCCAGCTGGTGAACCTGGTGGCCGACGCCCTGATCATCGAACCCGCCAAGACCACCGTGGTGGTGGAGGAAGTGCCTGCGGCGGCGTCGGCCCCCGTGGTGGAAGAAAAGGCGGCTGCGGCGGCTCGACCGCTCACCGGGCGCAAGATCCTGGTCATCGACGACGAGCCGGACGTGTGTACCTTCCTGTCCACGGTGCTCGAAGACAACGGTGCCCAGGTGCTCACCGCGGCGGACGGCGACACGGGTCTGGCCCTGGCCCGGTCCGAAAAGCCCGACCTGGTCACCCTGGACCTGAACATGCCGGGCAAGGACGGCGGCCAGGTGTACGAGGCCATGAGGGCCGACGACGAACTCAAGGAACTCAACGTGGTCATCGTGTCGGGCAAGCCCGAACTGCGCGGCCTCATCTACGACAAGGACGTCCGCAAGCCGGAAGGCTACCTGGACAAGCCGGTCTCCGAAGAGACCCTGCTGACCAGCGTGCGGAAGATCCTGGAGGTGGGCGAGGACAATGTAAACTAGGATCGGTTTCCGGCGACCCGGCCCGTCCGACAGCGGTTCGGCGGCGTTCTCACACCTGGGGGCGTTCCATGGATCTGCCCTATAGTGCCTGCTTCGATGCCATGCCCGGCTACCTGACGGTCCTGGACGGCGACCTGCGAATCCTGGATGCCAACGCGCACTACAGGAGGGACTTCGGGGACCCGGACGGGCGTTTCTGTTACCAGGTGAGCAAGCGACGGCCCGAAAAGTGCGAAAGGTGCCTGGCGGAGAAAGCCTTCCGGGACGGCAGGAACCATTCCGGTATCGAGGAGGTTCATTGCCTCGACGGGCGGGCGGTGTCGGTGCTGGTGAACACCACGCCCATCCGGGACGATTTCGGCAAGGTCGTGGCCGTTATGACCATGTCCACGGACATCACCGATCTCAAGCTCATGCAGGACCAGTTGCGGGACAGCAAGCAGCGCTACCGGATGCTATTCGAAGAGGTTCCCTGCTACATCACGATCCAGGATCGGGACCTGCGGATCGTGGATGCCAACCGTCGGTTCCGCGAAGACTTCGACGAAAGCTCCCTCGGGTGCCACTGCTACCAGGCCTACAAGCACCGCGACGAGACCTGCGTCAATTGCCCCGTGCTGATGACCTTCTCCGACGGACAGGTACATCGCAGCGAGGAGGTGGTGACGGCCCTTTCGGGGGACCAGCAGAACGTGCTGGTGTACACCACGCCCATCAGGGACGCACAAGGCCGGATCCAGTACGTGATGGAGATGAGCACCAACATCACCTCCATCCGCCGGCTGCAGTCGCAGCTGGAGTCCGTGGGGATGCTGATCAGTTCCATTTCCCACGGCATCAAGGGGCTCCTTACGGGTCTGGACGGCGGCATGTACCTGGTCAATTCAGGCATGAAGGCGGACAACCCGGAGCGACTCCAGAAGGGATGGGAGATGGTCCAGCGGAACGTGGAGCGGATCCGCGGCCAGGTGTTGAACATCCTGTACTACGCCAAGGAAAGGATTCCCGACTGGCAGGTGGTGTCGGTGGTGGACCTGGCCGAGGAGGTGCGAGGTCTCATTTCACCCAAGTCGGCGGACCTGGGAATCGCCTTCACGGCGGAGGTGGACCCCGACATCGGCGAATTCGAGGTCGATCGCAATGCCATCCGGTCCCTTCTGGTGAACCTGCTGGAGAACTCCCTGGACGCCTGCCGGGTGGACAAGGCCAAGGAATCCCACCAGGTGGCCTTCCGGGTGGATGGCAGAAAGCACAACGTCCGTTTC
This sequence comes from Deltaproteobacteria bacterium, assembly GCA_016784945.1. GTDB lineage: Bacteria > Myxococcota_A > UBA9042 > DTJE01 > DTJE01 > JADDHL01. The sequence continues at coordinate 5,087 of JADHTP010000022.1, forward strand.
GAAATCATCGACAACGGGATCGGCATGGACGAAGAGACCCGAGACAAGGCCTTCAGCCTGTTCTATTCGTCCAAGGGAATGGAAGGGACGGGCCTGGGCCTCTTCATCGCCAACAACATCACCCAGAATCACGGTGGGCACGTCCACGTGGACTCGGAACTGGGCCGTGGGACCACCTTCCTGGTGGACATACCGCGGGAACGCCAGCCGAAGACCCACGAGGACGGACCCCGACCCCTGCCCGAATCGGAAGAAGACTGAAAACAAGACGGGTGTCATTTGTCGCTGCGTATCCAGGCAGGATTTCCGGTATCCTCGGATACCGGATTCAGCGGGGACAGGGGGGATTCGATCGGTTCTTCGTGCGCTCCACCAGGTCGCCGATGGTGATGGCGCCGAGGACCTGGTCGATGGCGGTGCCGACGTCGGCCCAGACGTCCCTTGTCACGCACTCTTCCGCCCTTTCACAGATCGCGCCCTCACCGACGCAGTCCACGATGGCGGTCCGGCCTTCCATCACGGTGATCACTTTGAGGAGGGTGAGGTTGTCGGGCTCCACGGCCAGCGAAAATCCGCCCTTGGAGCCCCGCATGGCCCTGACGATGCCGGCGTTTCTCAGCTGCGACAGGATCTGGTCCAGGTACTTGGGCGACACGTTCTGTCGGGCGGCGATTTCCTTCAGGCTGGTGGGGCCGTTATTCTGGTGAAGGGCCAAATCCAGGAGTGCCCTGGCTGCGTATCTTCCTCGCGTGGACAGTTTCACTACCCGTTACCTCGGTAGAGGAAGAATCCCGGGTCGCGGGACCCTGAAAAGACTGCACGTCATACCATAACCTGACAAAAACCGTCGTCGCAACTGTAAATAGCGAATCAGACCACGATAACCTGATCGGGCGTGGATTGGGGAAGGCTCAAACCCTCCCCCCCCCGCGCGGCCTTGACGACGGGACAATCATGACCATACTGCTACTATCAGCCCTTGGCGGGCGGCGTTTGAAAACGACCCCGCGAATTCTTGCAGGAGGAATGGAGAATGGCCGACATCGCGAGAACGCAGGTTTATCGCTGCGCCCATTGCGGCAACATGGTGGAAGTTCTGTATGCGGGCGGGGGAACCCTGGTCTGTTGCGGTGATCCCATGACGCTCGTTGCGGAAAACACCACGGATGCCGCCGTGGAGAAACACGTGCCGGTGGTCGAGAAAGCCGGCGGCAGGGTCGCCGTGAAGGTGGGCAGCGTGGCCCATCCCATGCTCGACGAGCACTACATCGAGTGGATCGAGGTCCTGGCGGGAAACGACGTGTGCCGGCGTTTCCTGGATCCGGGTGAGGCGCCCGAGGCCTCTTTTGACGTGGATACCGATGAACTGACCGTGCGTGCGTACTGCAACCTGCACGGACTGTGGAGGGCTTAGAAAATGATCAGCCAGAAGATGCAGGATGCCTTGAACGGCCAGGTGAAAGCCGAGTTCTATTCGGCCTACCTCTACCTTTCCATGGCCTCCTATTTCGAGTCCATTGACCTGCCGGGCGCGGCCAACTGGATGCGGGTGCAGTTCCAGGAGGAGCAGGCTCACGCCCTGAAGTTCGTCGATTACATCATCGAACGGGACGGGCGCGCCGTGCTTGAGGCCTTCGACAACCCGCAGAGCGAGTGGGATTCGGTCCTTGATGCCTTCCAGGGCGCCTATGCCCACGAGCAGAAGGTCACGGCCCTGATCAACGGCCTCGTGGACATGGCCCGTGCCGAGAGCGACCATGCGGCCGAGATCTTCCTGCAGTGGTTCGTGAACGAGCAGGTGGAGGAGGAGGCCTCGGTCAAGGCCATCATCCAGCAGTTGAAGATGATCGAGGGCTCCGGGAACGGCATGTTCCTCGTCGACCGCGAACTGACCGCCCGGATATTCACCCCCCCGGCGGTCGCGACCTGATCAGGCACCGCTTTTCTTTTCGCCCACCATGTCCGCGGGTCGGACCCACCGGTCAAACTGTTCCCCAGTCACCAGTTCGAGTTCCAGTGCCGACTCCCGTAGTGTGATCCCCTTTTCGTGGGCATGCTTGGTGATGGCGGCCGCCGCGTCGTAACCGATACGGGGACTGAGGGCCGTGACCAGCATGAGCGAGCGGTCCAGCAGTTCCCCCACCCGGTCAAGGTCGGGTTCTATACCCTCTACACAGCGTCGGGCGAAGCTGTCCGCCCCATCGGCCAGAAGGCGCACGCTCTGGAGGAAAGCGTGCACCAGGACCGGTTTCATAACGTTGAGTTCGAAATTGCCGCCGGCCCCCGCCACGGTGACGGTCACGTCGTTGCCCATGACCCTGGCGGCCGCCATGACCAGGGCCTCGGCCTGGGTGGGATTGACCTTGCCGGGCATGATGGAACTGCCCGGTTCGTTGGCCGGCAGCCGCAGTTCGCCCAGTCCGCTGCGGGGACCGGAGGACAGCCACCGGATGTCGTTTGCGATCTTCGTCAGCGACGCGGCCAGGTTCCTCAGGGCGCCGTGGGCGTGCAGCAGGGCCTCGTGGCCGGACAGTGCCTCGAACTTGTTGAGCGCGCTCACGAAGGGGTGACCGGTGTGCCGCGCCAGCTCCGCAGCCATCCCGTCGGCAAATCCCGACGCGGCGTTCAGGCCCGTGCCCACGGCCGTGCCCCCCTGGGCGAGTTCATAGAGCCGCGGCAGGGACTCCTCGATTCTCTGCCGCCCGTTATCCACCAGGGCAACGTAGCCCGAAAATTCCTGGCCCAGGGTCAACGGGGTGGCGTCCATCAGGTGGGTCCGGCCGATCTTGACAATCCCGGCGAAGGCCTGTGTCCTTCCCCGCAGCGCTGAAAGAAGGGCGTCCAGGGCCGGAAGCAACCGGTCCTTGATGGCCTCCACGGCGGCGAGGTGCATGGCCGTGGGGAACACGTCGTTGGACGACTGGCCCCGGTTGACGTCATCGTTGGGGTGTACCAGCCGGTCCTCGCCCCGGGGGCCGCCCAGGATCTCACTGGCCCGGTTGGCCAGCACTTCATTGACGTTCATGTTGGTCTGGGTACCGCTTCCCGTTTGCCACAGGGAAAGCGGGAACTCCCTGTCGTGGAGTCCCCCGATGACCTCGTCGGCAGCCCGGATGACGGCCTCGTGGCGATCTCCGTCACCCAGCCCCAGGTCGGAATTCACCCTGGCCGCGGCCCGCTTGATCAGGGCCAGCGCCCGGATCACCTCCAGGGGCATCTTCTCTTCGCCGAGGGGAAAGTTCGTGAGGGACCGTTGGGTCTGGGCGCCCCAGAGCCTGTCCGCGGGAACCTCCACGGGGCCCATGGCGTCCTTTTCAATCCGAATACCCTCGTCCATGGTGCCCTCCCGATCAGCCCGCTGAGGCCAGAGAACGGAGCACGTACTGCAGGATCCCGCCGTGGCGGTAGTAGGACACCTCCATGGGGGTGTCCAGGCGGGCCATGACGGTGAAGCTCCTGGCCTTTCCGTCGGAGTTCGTGGCCCTGACGGTCAGTCTCGCCCCGGGTTCCATGTCGTCGGACAGGCCGTCGATGTCGTAGGTTTCGAATCCGGTGAGGCCCACCAGTTCCCGGTTGCCGCCCGGCTCGAACTGGAGGGGCAGCACGCCCATGCCGATGAGGTTGCTGCGGTGGATGCGCTCGAAGCTCCCGGCCAGCACGGCCCGGACCCCCAGCAGCGCCGTTCCCTTGGCGGCCCAGTCCCTGGAAGAACCCGTGCCGTACTCCCGACCCGCGATCACCAGGAGGGGCACCCCCTCGTCCCGGTATTTCATGGCCGCATCATAGATGGAAACCGGGTCGCTCCCCGCCGGGTGCCGGGTGAATCCGCCTTCCACCCCGGGCACCAGCAGGTTGCGCAGTCGGATGTTGGCGAAGGTGCCCCGCATCATGACTTCGTGGTTGCCCCGGCGCGAGCCGAAGGAATTGAAGTCTCGAGGCTCGATACCGTGGCTGTCGAGGTATTCCCCCGCCGGTCCGTCGGACCTGATGGCCCCGGCAGGCGAGATGTGGTCGGTGGTCACGGAATCGCCCAGGAGGGCCAGCGCTTTCATCCCGCGGATGTCACCGATCGGCCGCGGTTCGGGCGCCATGTCCTCGAAGAACGGGGCCGGTCGGATGTATGTGGACTCGTCATCCCACGCGTAGAGGTTGCCCTCGGGGACCGCCAGGCTAGCCCATCGTTCGTCCCCCGTGAACACGTCCGCGTATTCGGTCCGGAACATGTCCGGTTGCAGGCCGGTTTCCACGGCGTCGCCGATTTCCTCGGGCGTGGGCCACAAGTCCCTCAGGAACACGGGCCGCCCATCGGGATCCAGTCCCAGTGGCGAGGTCTCGAAATCCATGTCCATGGTTCCCGCCAGGGCGTAGGCCACCACCAGGGGCGGGGATGCCAGGTAGTTGGCCTTGATCAGGGGGCCGATTCGACCCTCGAAGTTGCGGTTGCCCGACAGGACCGATGCCACGGTCAGGTCCTCCCGCTTCACGGCAGTGGCGATGGGTTCGGGCAGGGGACCGCTGTTCCCGATGCAGGTGGTGCATCCGTAGCCGACGAGGTTGAATCCCAGTTTGTCGAGAAACGGCGTGAGTCCGGCCGATTCCAGGTACCGGGTCACCACCCGGGACCCCGGGGCCAGGCTGGTCTTGACCCAGGGCTTGCACCACAGGCCCCTTTCCACGGCCTTCCTTGCCAGCAGGCCGGCGGCCATCATCACCGAAGGATTGGATGTGTTGGTGCAGGACGTGATGGCCGCGATCACCAACGAGCCGTCCTGGATGTCGAAGGTGCCGTCCGCCGTCTCCACCCGCGTGGACTTTGCCGCCGCGGGCGAGACCACGTCGGCGAAGACCGGATCGGGAGTGTCCACGGAACGGAACAGGCCCTGTGCCCGCGTGTAGGCCTCCACCAGGGCCACCTGCGCTTCGTCCCGTCCCGTGAAACGCAGGTACTTCAAGGTTTCATGATCCACGGGGAAGAAACCCATGGTGGCGCCGTACTCCGGGGACATGTTGGCGATGGTGGCCCGGTCCGCCAGGGACAACTGGTCGAGTCCCGGTCCGAAGTACTCCACGAACCGGCCCACGACCCCCTTCTTGCGCAGCATCTGGGTGACGGTGAGCACCAGGTCGGTGGCCGTGGCGCCCGTGGGCAGGGCCCCGTGAAAGCGGAAGCCCACCACCTCGGGGATCTGCATGGACAGGGGCTGGCCCAGCATGACCGCTTCGGCCTCGATCCCGCCAACGCCCCATCCGGCCACGCCCAGCCCGTTGATCATGGTGGTGTGAGAGTCGGTCCCGACCAGGGTGTCGGGAATGGCAGTGAGGGCACCGTCCATATCCCGCGCAAAGACCACGCCGGCCAGGTGTTCCAGGTTGACCTGATGGCAGATGCCCGTGCCCGGGGGGACGGCACGGAAATTCTCGAAGGCACCCTGACCCCACCTCAGGAAGGCATACCGTTCCTGGTTTCTTTCGTATTCCTTTTCCACGTTGTAGGCGAAAGCGCCTCGCGAGGCGAAGTGATCCACCTGGACCGAGTGGTCGATAACCAGGTCCACGGGCTGGTGAGGATTGATCCGGGCGGGGTCGCCGCCCATCTGGTCGATGGCGTCGCGCATCACGGCCAGGTCCACCACCAGGGGGACTCCCGTGAAATCCTGAAGGAGGACCCTGGACGGCATGAACGTGATTTCACTGCCGCCCGAACCGTCCCCGTCGCGACGCAAAAGGGCCTCCACGTCCCCGGGGCGGACCGTCGTGCCGTCCTCCCGCCGCACCAGGTTTTCCAGCAGAATCTTGTGGGAAAAGGGGAGGGAAGACACGTCGCCCACACCCTGACGTTCGAGTTCCATCAGGTTGAAATAGACCAGTTGGCGGTCACCAACCGACAGGGTGGAACTGGTCCCGAAACTGTTCAGGCTTGCGGCAGACATGGACGGCCTCCGGACGAAGATCCCGCGTCAAAGACAACAGGTGACCGATCACCGAATATAACAGACGGAGGCCGCGGGGGAGGGTGGCTGCGCCTCAGGAGCCCATGGGGTACATGTCGGCCACACCCGGTTCAGGGCATATTCGTAAAGGTCGTAGACGGGCTGGATGATGTATTCGTAGGGGTCAGAATCCGTGGTTCTCCGCGTTCACGTAGACGTTGTTCACGTCCAGGAGCAGACCACAGTCGGCCCGCGTGACAAACCTCCGCCCCATCCTGGCCGTCGATTTCCTTCATCGTGAAGACCTGGGCCAGGCGATCGGGCAGGCCATTGATGCATTCCTGCAGGATTTCCCTGAGTTCGGATCGCTCCGTGGCGGTGTCCGGCGCGGACCCCCACTGGGAGGGCCCCATCTTCCAGTGACCCCGGCCGTCGAACATCTCTTCGGAAGGCTCGGCCAGGGCGACCACGTCCTCCACCGGCCGTTCCCGGGAAGCTTTACGGAAATGGTCGAACACCTTTCGCTTCAGTATCCCCACCAGCCAGGTTCTTTCCGAGGACCGGCCGGAGAAGCTCTTGCGTGCTTCGTAGGCGCCCAGCAGGGCCTCCTGGACGGCGTTTTCGGCCAGGTCGGGCGATCGGAGACGGGCCAGGGCAAACCGGTACATGCAGTCGCCGTGCTGTTCCACCCAGCGTTCCGGCTCCAGTCTGATCGGTGTCCCGGTTTCCGCCAAGGCCCCGTCCTCCGACTAGCCCGCATCCGGTGTGTACGGGCTTCCTTCCTTGATGGCCTTCACTATACCCCGACGTTCCTTCAGGCTGCCTATCAGCACGGCTCCCACCAGGCGTCCCTTCCCGTCGCGGGTCAGCCGCCGATAGGTGTCTCCGTCACGTGTCGTTTCGGCGTCCCCGGATTCCTCAGGGTCCATGTCCCCCATGGAGAATACCGCCACATCGGCCACCTTCAGGGTATTGAGGGGGATGGTGCCGTCGTAACTGGTCTTTACGCCCGCCATGGCGGCGCCGGCCGCCTTGCCCTGTGCCTCGGATGCGGGCCAGATTCCGTAGAGCCGCCCACCGTGCTCGGCACAGTCTCCCGCTGCGTATACGCCGGGGGCCGAAGTGGCCAGCGAGTCGTTCACCACGATTCCCTGGTTGACGGTGATGCCCGATTCCCGGGCCAGCGACGTTTCCGCCCGGACCCCGGCAGCCACCAGCACCAGGTCCGCGGGCAGGGCCGTGCCATCCGCGAGAAGGACCGACTCCACCCGGCCATTGCCGGTGAAGGACTCCACGCCGATTCCGGTCCGGAACATGAGCCCGCGCCTTTCGAGGATCTCCTGGACCAGGCCCCCCCCGTCGGGGTCCAACTGGCGCGACAGGAGCCAGGGAGATATGTCCACAACGGTCACGTCCAGCCCTGCGTTCTTTAACGAAACCGCCGCTTCCAGGCCCAGGAGCCCGCCCCCCACCACCACGGCGGAGCCGGCTTCAGCGGCCAGGGCCTTGAGCCTCAGGGCATCGTCGATGGTCCTCATGGTGGTGACGCCCTGGAGGTCGTTGCCCGGTATGGGCGGCATGAAAGGTCGGGATCCCGTGGCCAGCAGGAGCCCGTCGTAGGTGACACGGGACCCGTCCGACAGGGTGGCCAGACGTTCTCTCGGTTCCATGCCTTCCAACCGGACCGCCGTGCGGACCTCCATGTCGCGCTGGGCATACCAGTCGGCCTTTCGCAGTATCAGGCGTTCTATGGCCACGCGGCCATCCACCAGTTCACCGATGCGAATCCGGGCATAGAAGGGATGAGGATCCTCGCCCACCACCAGGATCCGTCCCCGGGAATCGGCGGTCCTTATCGCCGCCGCCGCCTCGATCCCGGCGACGCCCGCCCCTGCGACCAGATACGTTGCCCGGGCCATCGTCAATCACCTTCTTCCGTGGCTTCGAACATCTCCTTGGCAGCCCCGCAGACCGGGCATACCCAGTCCTCGGGGATATCCGCGAAGGCGGTGCCGGGCGCGATTCCCCCGTCCGGATCACCTGCCGCCGGGTCATAGATGTAGCCGCAGGTCATGCATTCGAATTTCTTCACGTTCAATCCCCCCTTGGAGAACCCTGATTCCGCAGGAGATCGTTCACCGGCAGACCGGTCTAGTCAAGACACCTTCCGCCATCGAACCGCCATGCCGTGTAAGGACCGGCCGAATCAACCTACAAATGGGGGAAGTGGAGTCGATGTCTGAACAGGGATTGCCTTATGCCCATGAAATCCGTGGTCGCATTCCAGGTGTCCTTCCTGCAGGTCCTGGGCGAGGACGGTGCTGACGCGGCCCTGCGATTTGCGCATCTCTTACTCAAGGGGGGCGCAGCCCCCCTATGACCCCCCTTGTAGGGGCGACTCCGTCGTCACTCCCCACTGCAGACGAACCATGGACTATTGACTATCGACTATGGACTTCCCTGCGATTTGCGCATCTCTTACTCAAGGGGGGCGCCGCCCCCCTATGACCCCCCTTGTAGGGGCGACTCCGTCGCTGCACGGGCGCCAATCTCGGGCGGGCACTGGCGTGCCGCCCTGCGCGTGGCGCTTCTCTTACTCAAGGGGGGCGCAGCCCCCCTATGACCCCCCTTGTAGGGGCGACTCCGTCGATGCTACGGGCGCCAATCTCGGGCGGGTTGTAGGGCGCACGTACCCACGTGGGACGGACAGGTGTCCGTCCCCTACAAGCGATCAACGATTTACGATTGACGATCAACGGCCTTCGGTCAGCCGCTCAGTCCATCGGCCACCAGTTTGGCCGATTGGGTGCGCTCCTCGGGGTTGAGGGCGAGGGACTTCTTGAGGGTTTCCACCACCTGGGGCGGCAGGTTGCTTGCTTCCAGGGCCTCGACACGCTTGACCCGGGAGGCCGGCGCCGTCATGGCCCCGGGCAGGGAACCCAGGAGGGTCTCCGCCAAGACCAGCCCGAAACTGTAGATGTCCGTGGCCGGCGTCAGGTCGTGACCGGCTTCCTGTTCCGGTGACATGTAGTCCGGGGTGCCGCAGATGTAGGCCGATCGGTCCCGGTGGATCTTCAGCGCCTTGGCCATGCCGAAGTCCATGAGCTTCACACTGCCGGCGGGCAGCATCATGATGTTGCCGGGCTTGATGTCCCGGTGGATGATCTGCTGCTCGTGGGCATAGCCGATGGCCCGCGCCAGGTCCGTGGCCATGCGGGCGACCTTGGGCAGGGAAAAGGCCTTCTTTTCGGTGGCGAGCACCTCGTCCAGGGACCGCCCCTCGATGTACTCCATCACCTGGTACATACGGTTGCCCGCGTTCCCCACGTCGAAGACCGTGACGATGTTGGGGTGGGACATGCCCGCCACGATCTGCGCTTCCCGCATGAAATACTCTTCGGCCAGTTCTCCGGGGAGGCTGGGGTTGGACAGGATCTTCAGCACCACTTCCCGCTTCAGGATCTTGTCCATGGCCAGGTAGACTACGGCGGTCCCGCCCTCGCCCAGGCGTGAAAGGATCTTGTAGCGTTCGGACAGCTGCGACGGGACCATGGCGTTCGAATCCGACGCGTCCTCCAGGGGCACGGGAACGGAATCCTTCGCCTCGCGCATGTGGGTCCTGGCCCGGTCCATGGAGGCCATCAGGTTGTCGTTCATCATGTTCGCCCCTTCCAGCTTGCGAAGGGTGCGGGTGGCCATGTCCAGGAAGCTGTTCCGCTCGAAGAGGCCCACCAGGTATTCCCAGACGGATCGGGTCTTGTCCGACGGCTCGCCGCGTTCCACGAACAGGGCGTAGTATTTCAAGCCCTCGTCCAGTCGGCCCGCCTCTTCCAGTATGCGGCCCAGCAGAAGGCAGGACCGGACGAAACCGTGGTCAGCCGGAGCAGCCAGGCGGAGGATCTCTTCCGCCCGATCCTTGTTGCCCAGTTTGTAGGCCAGGCGTCCCGCGGCCAGTATCTCGCCCGCCGCCACCAGGGCCTCCACTTCTTTTTCCGGATTCTGGACATCCTGGTAGAGACGGGCGGCCGCTGCGTGATCCCCGGACTCTCCGTACATGGCCGCCGCTTCGGGCACGGCTCCGCATTTCTCCAGCAGGGGCGCCGCCAGGTCGGGGCGTCCCGCGCTTTGGTACGCCTGGGCCGCTTCCCGGTCCTTTCCACCCTTCACCAGGCACTCGGCGGCGGCAACGTAGTCACCTGCCTCCTCGAACTCCCGCGCGGCATCCAGGAACTGTCCCTTTTCCCTCAAGTCTTCGCCCACCAGCTTGGAAGCCACGATGTCGTTGCCCAACTGGCGGTGCAGCGTGGCGGCCTGTTGCTTGAAACCCGCCGCCACCATTTCCTCGGCCGCGGCCCATATGTCGCCGATCTGAACATAGATTTCCGATGACTTTTCGTGGTTCTTGCCCCGCGACCAGCACTCGGCGGCTCGCCGGAGGTCGGGGATCTTCATGAAGGCATTGGCCGCCGCATCGTAGTCACCACCCCTTTCGAACAGTTCACCGGCCCGCAGGGGTTCCTTCATACGCAGGGCCACCCGCGCGGCGCCCTTGAAGTCACCCTGGGACACCAGCACGTCCAGGGCCTCGCGATACTTCCCGGCGGCGACGAGGCTTGCCGTGGCCTGGCTGTGCTTGCCCTCGGCCATGAGGGATCGGGCCTTCTTGTGGGCATCGGCTTCACGCCGGCGGTGGGCATGCTGAGTGCTGGATTTTATAACGAAATACACCAGAAGGACGACGATTATGACAACGCCGACGAGAGTCAGGATTGTGCGAACGTCCATTGCCAAGGAACCCCCCGGACAACTGCAAAGACACCTTTGTAGGGATTATCCATGCTAGTTCCATATTAGCAAACAAAACGGCGGCAGATCGATTGGCAGAGGTGGTTCCCGTGCCTCTTCCACCTTGCACTTGTGCACCTTCTGAGGTATCTTCTGCGCGTCCTGCGGGCACACAAGGAGGCTCACATGGCCCGGGAATTGGAAGGCAACCTGAACGCGAGCGGACTCAAGTTCGCCGTGGTGGTCAGCCGCTTCAATCATTTCATTACCGATCGACTTCTGGAAGGGACCCTGGACGCACTGCGTCGTCACGATGCAAAGGACGACGACATGGAAGTCGTCCGGGTGCCCGGGGCCTTCGAGATGCCCCTCGTGACCAAGAAGCTGGCCGAGTCCGGCAGGTTCGATGCCGTGATCTGCCTGGCTTGCGTGGTCCGAGGCGCCACACCCCATTTCGATTACGTGGCTGCCGAAGCGTCCAAGGGGATTGCGGTTTCCAGCCTTGAAACCGGCGTTCCCGTTGCTTTCGGCGTTCTGACCACCGACAACCTGGAGCAGGCCATCGAGCGTGCCGGGAGCAAGTCGGGGAACAAGGGCTGGCATGCCGCCCTCAGCGCCATCGAAATGGCAAACCTACTCAAGGTGATGCAGGGCTGACCACATGGGCACGAGGCGCCGGGCACGGGAGTGCGCGTTGCAGTTGCTCTATATGTGGGAATACCACGAGAGCACCAGACATCCCGGAGTGAACGCCTTCTGGGAAACACGTCCCTCCGAAGAAGAAGACGGCATCCGCGAATTCGCCGTTTCCCTGGTGGAAGGGGTGGTGGCACACCTGGCCGAGGTGGACGAACTGATTCGCCAGGCCTCCCTCAACTGGCGAATCGACCGGATGGCCACCGTGGATCGCAACATCCTGAGGCTGGCTACCTACGAGTTGATGAACCAGTCCGATACCCCCCTGAAGGTCGTCCTCAACGAGGCGATCGAGTTGAGCAAACGTTACGGATCGGAGGACTCGAGCGCCTTCGTCAACGGTGTCCTGGACAAGATTGGATCTACGCTGCGGACCGACGACGGCGAACCGGCCTCGAAAACCGGGAACTGACTGCCCATGAAGATCCAGTTCGTCAGACCGGACCTACACCAGATCGACCGGATGTCGGCCGACACCTTCGCGGTCTGTCTTTTCGAAGAGGACAAGCCCCCGCGAGGACTGGCCGGCCTGCTGGACTGGAGGCTCTGTGGCAGGCTGTCGGACCTCCTGGTCCAGGAGCAGGTCACGGGTCGTTTCCGTGAGGCGCTTCTTCTGCCGGGGTACGAGCGGGTGCCCACGCACCGGGTCTGCGTGTACGGTCTGGGCGCCCGATCGGAGTTCACCGCGGCCCGTGCCCGCGAGGCCTCCTGGTTCATCGCGGACTCCCTGCACAAACTGCGCGCCACGTCCTTCATCGGATCGCTGCCCGGCTCCCCCTCCACCGCCGTGGCCCCCCGTGCCCGGATGGAACTCTTCCTGGAAGAACTCCTGCGGGTCTACGGACACGACGAGTCCGTAGGCGGCGTGGATGCCTATATCGTGGAACCCAGCGAGCTTCACCGTGAACTGACAGATGTCGTTTCGATTGCCATGCGAAAGCTGAGGGTCATATGGAAGTGAACGCCGATTCCGTCTGCATTGCCCTGGATACCAACGACCTGGATCACGCCCGGTCCCTGGTCGGGATCCTGGGACCTCACGTGGGGTGGTTCAAGGTCGGTCTCACCCTCTTCCTGGCCCATGGCCGTGACGCGGTGGACGCGATCAAGGCCTCGGGCAAGTCCCTGTTCCTCGATCTGAAATTCAACGATATTCCCGCCCAGGTGGCCGGCGCCGTTGACCGGGCCTGCGATCTGGGGGCCGACCTTTTGACCGTGCACGCCGGTGGGGGAAGCGCCATGCTCGAGGCCGCCGCGTCCGCCCGGAAAGGCGGGACGCGAGTGGTGGCGGTCACGGTGCTGACGTCCTTGGCCGGCGAAACCTGGGAGCGGATGTGGCCAGGCCTGGAGCCCGGCGAGGCGGTAGGCCGGTTCACGGGCCTTGCCGTGGATTCGGGTGTGGACGGCGTCGTCCTGTCGCCCGAAGAGGTGGCCGTCACCCGGTCGCGAGTGCCGGACGACTTCATGTTGGTGGTGCCGGGCATCCGGCCGGCCGGCGGAGAGACCCATGACCAGGCCCGGACCGGCACACCCCGGCAGGCCTACGCGGACGGCGGCAGCGTCCTGGTGATCGGCCGTGCCATCACCCAGGCCGACGACCCCGTGGCCGCGCTTAATTCGATGTTGTAGGGCCCGCATACCCATGAACGCTGAAGACACAGACCTGGTCTACGGGATCCATGCCGTCGAGGAAATGCTGTCCGCCATGTCGGAACGGGTCCGCCAGGTTCTGGTGGACGCCAACGGGGGATCGGGCGCGCGTCGGGTGGCGGACGAGGCCCGGAGGGTGGGCGTGGAGGTGCGGGTGCTCCCGGCCATCGCGTTCAGGAACCTGTCACGGGGCCGACCGTTCCAGGGCGTGGCCGCGAAGGTAGAGGCCTACGAGTACGCGGAACTGGACGACGTGTCGGCATTGGCCGCCCGCACCGATCCCTTTGCCCTGCTGGTGGCGCTCGACTCGGTCAAGGACCCGGGCAACCTGGGTTCCATCCTGCGTTCGTCGGCTTTTTTCGGGGTCAAGGGTGTGATCCTGCCCCGGGACCGTTCGGTGGAGGTCACCCCCACGGTGGCGAGGACCTCGGCCGGCGCACTGGCTTCGGTTCCCGTGTCCCAGGTCACCAACCTGGCCCGCAGCCTGCGGGAACTCAAGGACCAGGGCTGGTTCATCGTCGGGGCCGACGCCCATGATGGCGGGGACCTGGCCGACCTGCAGCGCGACGGACCTTGCGTCGTGGTCATGGGATCGGAGGAAAAGGGCCTTCGCCGCCTGGTGAAGGAGACCTGCGACGCGCTCGTGACCATACCGGCCATGGGGGGCTTCGAGTCCCTGAACGTGGGCGTTTCGGCCGGCATCCTGATCCACACCATGACCCGTCTCGATCATTGCCGGGGCAGGGAGGACTAGACCGCAGTGGACCTCCATGACCTCCCCAGCCTGGTTTTCACCGACGCCTCCGACGAAGTGATGGAGCATCCTTTTTATCGCATGGCCGTCTTTGACGGGGAACGGGTCCGGGCGCCCCGGGAAGATGAACTCAGACCCCTGCCGCCAGGCAGCGACCTGTTCCTCCTGCCGGGCCGTGCGCCCGTGGGGCTGAATCCCGACACCGGCGGGCCCGAGATACTGGGGGGCATGGAGGCCATCTCGGGGTTCGCAAGCCCGTCCTTTCTCCGGCTGACCCACCCCGCATACTCGGCCGGTGAAGACGCCCCCATGCTGCCCCTGTATGCCTATGCCCCGCTGGGCATCCGCCGGGGCCGGTTCTACACCACGGTGGTGCGGGTGGAACGATCCCACAGGCAGGATCCCGCGCGTTTTGATCGGCGTCTCATCGGCCGCAGGGCCCTGGCCCTGGTTCGCCGTAGGCCCGGAAACCGGCTTGTCGCGCACCTGCGTCACTGCGCCATGGATTACGGATGCCGGGCGGCTCAGAACTTCTTTCTGGGGCGCGAGGAGTGTCCCCTGCCCACGGCTTCCACTTGCAACGCCACGTGCCTGGGTTGCCTGTCCCACCAGCCCGCCGGTGGGGTCAGGGCCTCCCATGACCGAATCGAATTCACGCCAACCCCGGAAGAAATTGCCGAGGTGGCCATGATCCACATCGAGCGGGTTCGGCGCCCCGTGGTTTCCTTCGGGCAGGGGTGCGAGGGAGAGCCGCTCGTGGTGGCGGACACCCTGGTGGAAGCCGTCAAGCTGATTCGCCGGTGCACGGACCGGGGCACCATCAACCTCAATACCAACGGGAGCCGGCCGGATGCGGTGGCCGCCCTTTGTGAAGCCGGTCTCGACTCCATCCGGCTGTCGGTCAACAGCTTTCGTGAACCGGTCTACGAATCCTATTTCAGGCCTCGTGGATACACCCTGGGGGACGTGCTCGCCTCGGGCCGCACGGTGAGGGATACGGGGGGATTCGTTTCGGTGAACCTCCTGGTCTTTCCCGGTGTGTCCGACCGTCCGGCGGACCTGGATGCCACGCTGGCGGGAATGTGGGAAGTGGGCGCCGACCTGGTGCAGATGCGCAACCTCAACATCGATCCGCAAGGCTATCTCGAGTTGATTGGATCCGCGGAGGATGGCTCGCCCATGGGCCTGGTGGCGGCCATGGGAAAGATGAAGGACGCTTTTCCCACCCTTCGCTTCGGCTACTTCAATCCCCCGGTCCGCACCCTCGTGAAGAAACGTCGTAGATGACGCATCGTCTCTGGGCGCCAATCTCGGGCGGGCACTGGCGTGCAATCTCGGGCGGGCACTGGCGTGCCGCCCTGCGCCTGGCGCTTCTCTTACTCAAGGGGGGCGCAGCCCCCCTATGACCCCCCTGGTCGCGACGACTCAGTCG
>JADHTP010000023.1 GCA_016784945.1 Deltaproteobacteria bacterium
ATCTCGGGCGGGCACTGGCGTGCCGCCCTGCGCTTGGCGCTTCTCTCCTGCTCAAGGGGGGCGGCGCCCCCCTATGACCCCCCTTGTAGGACGGTCTGGAGACCGTCCCCTGCAAGCGATCAACGATCAACAATGAACGATCAAACGATCGACGATCGCCCCCCTACAGCCCATCCAGATCCTGGCGGATCTTGCGGCCATACCGGGCCACCAGCTTCGGTTTATCCATGATCATGTCCAGTTGCCGGGTGTGCATCACCAGGTAACCGAGGATGCGCAGCTTCTGCAGCATCCTCTTTTCGTCCAGTCCTTCGATGCGGGCCCGCAGGGTATCGCCGGTGATCTTGACCGTGAATTCACGCTCTTCGATGATCTCGGATATGAACCGGGCGCGTGCCACCCGCCTATCCTGGCTTGCCGCCCCCCCGGAGAACGAGAATGCGGCGTAGTTTTCCTTGTCCCTTTCACCCACCAGGGCCTCCACGGTGGCGAAATGGAAACCCAGGCGTGACTGCACGTTCATGTAATGCCGGGAAATCATGAAGTAGGTCTTGTCGGACACGGGGGACTTGAGGTGCACGCCCAGTTCGGGGTTGGTGGTGGCCTCGAACATGATGGACGCGAACCCCTTTCCGCTCAGGGCCGGCGGCCCCTCCCACGGCACGGCGGCGAACCCGGCTGACAGGGCCCGCATGGGGCGGCAGACGATGTTGTCGATGTGGACGTACTTGCCCTCCACTTCCTCCCGGAAGCCGTCGTCCAGGTCGATGACCCAATAATGCATGGGCACCTTGTAGAACAACTGCTTGGCCGAACGTTCCGGGAAGTGGAAACGCTTGCCGAAGTCGAACATCTCCTTCACTGATTTTTCGTGGCAGAACCGGGTGATGTCATGGAGGGTCCTGCAGCGGGACGGCGTGAAGTCCGGCGAGTCCGGATTGATGAGCGTCAGCGGGGACACGTGCTTCAGGACGTCCACCAGCGTCAGGTACACGGGGCTGTCCTTCATCAGGTTGATCCGGGATAGGGCCCTGGTCAGACTGGGCTCGTCCCGGCCGGGATAGATGGCGTGTTCGTCGGCGTCCACCGTGATTTCCGTTCCGTCTTCCAGGACCTCGATCGCATCATCCAGGTGGAAGAGCGCGGGCAGTCCGTATTCCCTGGACACGGTGGCCAGGTGGCCTTCCAGGGTCCCCTCCCGGGCCACCACGGCCACGGCCTTGCCCAACAGGGCTGCCCAGCGGGGTTCTGGCCTCGACAGGGCCAGCACCGACCCCCGGGTAAAACCTTCGGCGTCGGCAGCGCTGCGGACCCATCGAATCGGGCCGAAAGCCACTCCGGGGCTGGCCGTGGTCCCGCCGCTCACGAGGGCCCGGCCCTGGTGTTTCCTGGCCGGTGAACTCGTTCCAACGCCCTGCTGCTGACTGAGGGGGCGGCACTGCAGGATGACGAAGGACCCGTTCCGGTCAAGGGCCCACTCCACGTCCCTGGCCGAACCGTAGTGGGTTTCCATGGCCAGTACCATGCGGGTGAGTTCCGAGGCCTGCCCGTCGGTGAGGGTGGGCGCATCGGCCCTGGCCGGTTCTACGTCAACCCGCTCTTCCCCGCCATCTGAACGGCTGCGGTGCTGCACGGTCTTGTGTTCAATCTTCCGGTCGGCCACCGGGTTGTCGCCGGTCCGCGAAACCATGTAGAGATCGGCCGGGACGTCGCCTTCCACCACGCCCTTGGGCAGGCCCAGGGCTGCCGTGATCTGGATGTTGCGGTCACCGTGGTCCACGGGATTCACGCTGTAGGCCACGCCCCCGCACACGGCATCCACCATGGCCAGGCAGCCCACGCACATGGCCATGTCCGCGTCCCTCAAACCGCGCCGGTAGCGGTAATGCATGGCCTGGGCCGAGTATTTGCTGGCCACCACGTCCTTGTAGGCATCCGCCAGTTCGTCCCGGCCCAGGTTGAGGCGACTCAGGTACTGGCCCGCGAAGGACGACTGCGCCGCGTCCTCGCCCAGCCCGCTGGAGCGCATGGCCACCCGGACGTCCTCTCGCGACTGTTCCTGGAGCCTTTCGTGAGCCTCTGTGATGGCCTGACGGATCTCGTGGGGGATCTCGGCCTCGGTCACCAGTTGCTGGATCGACGTGCTGACCTCGAACAGCTTTCCCGTGGTGTTGGGCATGGTGGCCTGCACCCGCCGGTCGATTTCTTCCTGCAGACCGTTGTGACGGAAGAATGCCCTGTAGGCCGAGGCCGTGATCGCGAATCCCGCCGGAGTCGGCAGGCCCACGCGGTTTCGAACCTCGCCCAGGTTGGCCATCTTTTCGCCCACCTCGTCGGTCAGGTCCCGTCCCACCCCGTCCAGGTCCAGGATGAGTTCCTCCTGCATGGGGAAGGGAGCACGGCGGATGGAGATGTCCATCTCGGACTGGATCTTCCTGAAGCTGTCGAACAATTCGCGGTAACGATTCGGGGCCAGGGCGTCGAGGTGCTTGATCATCTTGTAGACACGGGTCGCGATGGCCGTGGAACGTCCCCTGACGAAGGCCATGCCGAACACGTCGCCCCCATCCAGGGCCGTTTCCATGTCCGCCATGATTTCCAGCGCCCGGGTGTTGGCCGCGAGGAGTTGCTTGAAATCGTGGTACCGGGCCCTGAAGGTAGCCCGGAGTCGGTCCTCGTCTTCCTCGGTCAGCGGGGGGCGCCTGTGTGAGGTGAAATAACCCTTCAGCCTGGCCAGGAGATTCTTCATGGATCCCGCAGAATCTTCTTCTTGGCAGCATCCTGAATCTTGTAGGTCAGGATGTCCGTGTCCACCGGTTTCAGGAGATAGTCGAAGGCGCCGAATTCCATGCCTTCGGTGGACGCCTCCAGGCTGGCATAGCCCGTGAGCATGATGACTTCCACCTCGGGATGGTCCTTCTTGATCCACCGAAGTGTCTCGATGCCTGACAGCCCGGGCATCTTCACGTCGAGGATGACCACGTCAACCGGTGATTTCAACAGGACGTCCAGTGCGTTCTCCCCACTGTCGGCGGTCAGGACCTGCAGGCACTTGTCCTCCAGGTGGCGGGACAGCATTTCGCGGAAATCCTGTTCGTCGTCTACCACAAGGACGCGGACGTTCCGCATGGGAGTGTTCCCTCTGGTTCCTTGAACCGTAGCGTAATGGTCTCACTCTCAATCGACAAGTGGAATCGTCATCCGGTTTTCCAGAAAACAGCGACAGTTGGGAATTTGTCAGTGGAAAGTTGAGTCGGGTTGGAATAACCTACGCACCACGCGACGGGATGTCGCCGGAGGAAACCTTACTTGGCACAGACGCTGGCAGTCGAACTCACGTTGGACGAACTCCTGGTCGCCCTGACCGAGGACCTCCTGGCCTTCGTTTCCCGGATGCAGCGTCCCAGGATCACCGACAGCGAGTGGGCCACCGAGGTCTGGGAAAATTGCCATGACCTCCGTCAACGCGTGGCCCAGGCGCGGGAGGCCATGGCCTCCAGGAAGCGGAGACTCAGCGATTCCCTGGAAGAGATCGCCAACAACCTGCGGGAGTACTCGCGGGAGTTGTCCGAAAGCCCCCGTGTATCGCGAATGCGCGAGTTGAACCAGAGGCTGTCCTACAACTACGAAGACCTTCTGGCCCACCTGCGCAAGCTCAAGCTCCGGGACTTCGACGTACCCGGCGCGCTGAGTCACATCAAGCCCGGAAACTGGGATCGCAGCCTGGTCCACGTGGGCTTGGGGCTGTTCGGCGTCCTGATGTACGAACTGGTCCTGATCCGGGGATCCGCACTGATGGTCATCGGTGGCATGGCGGGATTCGCCGCCTGTCTCGAGGTGACCCGCCGCATCTGGCCCGGCTGGAACCACATCCTGGTGGAAAAGGTCTTCGCTCGGATTTCCCGTCCCAGGGAATTGAGGGGTCTGACCTCATCCACCTGGTACACCTTCGCGCTGTTGCTGATGGTCTTCCTCGTGCCGCAACCCGCCGTGGAAGCCGGTGTCCTGGTGCTGGCCTTCGCCGATCCGGCGGCCTCCACAGTGGGGCGTCGGTTCGGGCGTCGCAAGCTGTGGGGTGATCGGACCGCCGCGGGGAGCCTGGCCTTTATGGCCACGGCGTTCCTGGTGGTGATCGTTTTCCTGCTGATTGCACCCTATGGCCTGACCGCTCTGGAACGGTTGTCCCTGGCGGCCACCCTGGCCGTGGCCGGGGCCGTGGCCGAACTGGTCAGCGACCGTGTGGACGACAACTTCACCATCCCCGTCATGTGCGCCGCCGTCGCATCCTTCTGGTTCTGAGAGCCTGTCGCTCGAAGCGTTCTACTGCGATTTCGTCTACATCTCGGCAGACTGCGTTACCTTCCCCGAAACGTCCTCGACGTAGGACAGGGCTACGCCTGTGGCGTTTCGGGGCCCCTGCGCCTTGTCTGCCGAGCGTATCCGAACTCTCGTAGCGAACTTTCTCCCGACAGGCTCCTTCTATGATCGCCGCGACGAATCATCGGGAACAGTCCGCGCTCGGGCACGCGTTCTCATCTGTACGGTAGTTCCCGATCAACGATCAACGATCGACGATCGACGATCAACGTTCGTCCGTAGGCAGGTATGCTTCCCGTGATTTCTCTCGGGAGTGTGCGATGAAATCCTGTTCGACCCTTCTCCTTGTGACTGCGGCGGGCTTTCGCGACCTGACGCCGGTCGACCCCCGGCGGCCCGGAACCCTGGAGGCCCGGATGCACTATCCCGCCGCGGAAGCCGATGACGGGTCGCTGGTTCGCCATTCTTCGAACGGGCGGGCTCCTGGCGCTGGTCGGGGTGGCCCTGAACCTGATCGGGGCCGCCGTGCTGGACGGTCAGTTTCCTGGCGCGGATGGCCAGGCTTTCGAAGGACTGCTGGAACTGGAGGCCGTCGCCGTCATACAGGAAGGCCAGGGTGCCGAACTGCACGCGATCGCCCTTGAACAGCCTCTGGCGGATCACGCTGCGGCCATTGACGAAGGTGCCGGCGGCCTTCCAGAGGGACGACTATCCCCCGGTGAAGGCGACCTCGGCCGCCATCCTGGGCAGGACCGGGGACGTGCGCTGGGTCCCCATGCTCCATAGGGGGCTTTCTTTCGGGGAAGCCGTGGTGGTCAAGGCCTGCCGACTGGCCATCAAGGCCCTGGTCAAACGTTTCAGGGCCATGAAGGACCGACTGAAACAGTACGTCTACCACGTGGATCTCAAGGGCATGCGCGAGAAGACGGGCCTCAACGACAACCTGCTGACCACCCATTTCCAGGAGCAGATGCTTTTGAAGCTGCACGACGTCGGCGGATTCGAGTTCGGCAAGGAGATGGACCTGCGGGACGACGCCATCGGCGCGTTGGTCGGCAAGCTGCACAAGAAGCTGTGGCCCCACGTTCGTTAGCCCCTGGAGGAGACGTCATGAAGGAGCAGCGACGAAGATTGCGAAACCGGCTGGTACAGCGCGGATTCCAGATCCGGTACACTGTCCTGATCGTGGCGGCCCCTGCCGCGGTGCTCCTGGTCCTGGGAACCCTGTACTACCAGGAAATCAAGGTCCAGGACGCCATGTTGATGAATTTGGAAACCACCCAGGCCCTGCTCCTGGAACAGGGCGAGGGGGACGCCGAAGAGGATCCGGGAGCAGCAGGAGATGGATGCCCTTCAGAAGGTCAGGGAAGCCCTGGGTGACGGGGACGAGCACTCCGATTGCGTGGCCCGGGTGGACGCGCTGATACAGGCGAACCGGGAAATGGTACTTGTGACGGAGCCGGAAGACCGCCAGTCGGGTGAATCATGAACAGACTTATCGTCGTATTCCTGATGTGCCTTCTTTCCGTTCTTTTCGGATGCAGCCCGTGGGGTGAACGGGAGGTCCGGATCGTCGAGGGCACTTCGGGGGCGATCAGGACCGTTCAGGAGATCCTGACCCGCGCCGACGGCCTGACCCCCGAGGTGCTGACGAAGAAGGACATCACCAGGGGAAAGAAGCCCGACATCAGCATTGCCTTCAGCTACGCACGCGATGACCTGGACGTGCGGACCCTGGTGCCGTTGTACACGCACTACCTTTTCATCGTGGTCCATGACAGCGACCAGATCTCCAGTGTTCCCTCACTGGCCAATCACAGGATCGGGACGGGTAAGGCAGATTCCGGCACCGATGGCGTGATGCGGGCCTTGCTGCGGCACTACGGGCTGGAAGCCCCGATGGGCCAGCAGGAGGACGACCAGTTCCGGTGTCACGCGTTTTCCAGTGCGGCGGGCAGCATCTGTAATGGGAAATTTGGCGTTATGAAAACGAAATTCCATGCCGGTGAAATCGATGCGCTGGTTGTGCTGGGAAAGGAGGACGCCGGAACGGTCCAATGGGCCCTCGACATCGAGGGTACCCGCCTGCTGAGCCTGGACGAGCCGGAACAGATTGCGCCGGTGATGCAGGGCATCCGTTCCAGCCAGCCATTCGTGGTCAGCCACATCGTGCCTCGGCACCTGTTCGGCAGCAAGCCCGAAAGGCCCGTTGGTGTCATCGGTTCCAAGGCCCTGCTGGTGGCCCGTACGGATCTCAAGGAATCCACGGCCAAGGCCGTGACCCAGGCCGTGTTCGAGTACAAGAACCTGGTCTATATCGAGACCGGGGACGGGAAGGGCAGGCAGTATCATCTGCGCGAGATCACCGATCGTTTCGACAGGGATGATCTTCAGTTCCCCCTGCACCCGGGAGCCGAACAGTATTACCAGCGGGACAAGCCGCCCTTCTTCGTCGAATACGCCGAGCCCATCAGCCTCGGTCTGGCGTTGATGGCGGGTGCCTGGTCGGGCCTGATGGCCCTGTGGGCCCGTGGGCGCAGGAAACGACGGGACCAGTTGGGCCGATTCTACAGTGAGTTCCAGAAGCTCGTGGGCCTCTACGACGAGAAGCACGAAACGCAACTGCACGAGATGTCCGACGACGGTCTTCGCAAGGTCCACGACGACCTGATGGATCTGCGGGAGAAGGCCTTCATGGCGGCGCTTGCAGGGCAGGCGGAGATGAACAATTCCTTCACGGTCTTTCAAGACTTCGTGCAGTTCGAACTGGAAAAAATCCAGGAAATCCAGGCGAAGCGGCAAGGGACCGGAGATCAGGAGAACTGACACTATGATTCGCATGACGTTCCTACTGGCCCCGGCCCTGATGATGGCTTGCGGCTCCGGCGATGCCGGTGGCCCGGACACCGGTGTCGAAGGAATTGCCGACGCGGGTCACGTGGACCTGCCCCAGCAGGACTCTGGCCCTGTTGACATGCTCGATGACACGCCCCCGGAGGTCATCTACTACGAACTGCCGGCCTTCGATCCGGGCAACTACCTGGACCTGAAGACCCAGGATCCGGGTGTCGCCGACCCTGGCGCCGGGGATCCGGGGACTGTCGATCCAGGTGAGGACACGGGTTCGCCCGTCGTCCACTGCCGGTCCATGGACGACTGCACCCCCGACGAAATCTGCGACTTCGCACTTCAGCGGTGCGACCCCAGGAGCACCTGGAAGGACCCCTATCAGGCCCTGTTCAGCTTCCATCCCCCGGCCGGCGCCGCAGGGGACCGGATCGTCATTGACGGCGCACGATTCTACACATCCTTCATAGGGGCCTTGGCCGTCAAGGCGTACATCGGCAACCAGCTGCTGTCGGGTAACTGGGCGGTGGAGGTGGACGAAAACCGAATCGTGGCGGGAGTCCCCGCCGGCGCGTCGGGGCCGGTCAAGGTGGTTTACGAGGGCGGCGGCACCATGACGTCGGCCGGGTCTTTCGGGGCCACCGCGACGGGTGTGCTGGCCTGCGACGGTTCCACGCCGGGGCCGGGAGCGCCCGGGACCCAACCCTTTT
This sequence comes from Deltaproteobacteria bacterium, assembly GCA_016784945.1. GTDB lineage: Bacteria > Myxococcota_A > UBA9042 > DTJE01 > DTJE01 > JADDHL01. Next base: position 7,875 of record JADHTP010000023.1, read on the forward strand.
CCACCGGACCCCATGCCGCGGGTTACGTGGACATGGACCTGCACGCCACGCGCGTTTTCTACCCGGCCCAGTGCGGGTCGATCCGACGTCCCGCCATCCCGGGGACATGGCCCGTGGTGGGGCTTCTGCACGGCAACGGCGCCCTGCACATGAACCTGGAGTACCTGGGCCAGTTGCTGGCGACCTGGGGGTTCGTGTCCTTCATGCCGCAAAGCCAGGGCCTCAACGAATACAGCCAGGACGTGGTCGATGCCCTGCACGACGTCATTTCCACCCTGCGGGGAAGCGACCTGTCCTCCATCCACCCGGCGCTGACCGGTGTAACCACCATGACGGACATTGCTTTTGTCGGTCATTCAAAAGGATGCGCCAGGATGCAGCACGTGCTGGGCTGGGACGGGGACCTGAAGGCGCATACGAAGGCTACGGCGTTCCTCGGTCCGGCCGATGACGGCGACGTCATGCCGGGTCTCTTCCTCGTCATCGGCGCGGGTCACGACGGGCAGAGTTTCGCCATGTTCACCGAGGACGCCTACGACCGCCAGCCGCCCCCGCGGTGGAAGGTCTTCATGCCCGGTGGAAACCATGGCAGCTTCTGCGACCACAAGGTCTACTACATGTTCGACGGTCAGCCCGACATCACCCGGCACCAGCAGCTCCGGACGGTCATGAGTTTCGTGGTGCCCCTCATGCAGCGGGCCTTCGGCCAGGCGGAGCCATTCGCGACGCAGCTTGATTCACCCCCGCCCTCGGCGATCTACGATGTGGAGTTCCAGCTGAACTGAGACGCCGGGGTCAGGCCAGGACCCGCACCGCCTCGTGCATGAGACGTGCGATGGGAAGGCCGTGGGGACACCGTCGCTCCGCTTCCCCGTAGTCCAGCCCGGTCATGTGCCTGCGGGTGGCGGCGTCCATGGCGTGGAAAAGCCCCCGGGCCTTTTCGGTCTCGCCGTACCCGTGGTGGTACATCAAGTAACGCATCACGTCCGACACGGGAACGTTTCCGTCCACGGCGGCCTCGCAGATGTTGGCGCAGCCGGCACAGTACCCCCCGCGGGTCTCGCGGGCATGGGCATCCAACACCCCGCGATCATCCGCCGAGAGTTTCTGACGGTCCCGGGCCGCCGCCACGAAGGACTTCAGGGTGGACATGTTCTTCATGAGCGCGCACATGGTGCTGATCTTCGGGTTCTCCCACACGGCCTTGAGCTTGGCCTGGTCTTCGGTGAAGCCCTTCTTGCGGAATCCCTCCACCAGCTTCTTCCCCGTCAGGGCCCGACCGGGGATGGGGCCGAAACCGCGGAACTTCATGGCCGTCAATCCGATACCCGCCCCATGACAGGTACCCACGGCGGCCTTCAGATCTGGCGTGTTCATGGTGCGGTAGTTGTAGGCGAGCATTATCCCGTCGATCCAGTCCAGGTCGGCCGCCGGGCGGACCGTCCGTGCCACGTTGCGATGGGTGCTGAAGCCGAAGAGGCGGATCCGGCCTTCGGCTTTCATCTTTTCGGCCCATTGACGAGTCGCGACAAGATTCACCTCGTCGATGTCGCCGATGTTATGGGCGAGGTAGAGATCGATGTAGTCGGTCTTCAGCCTTTCCAGGGATCGTTCCAGCAGGCGGGTCATCCCCGCGGGGTCCCGCTCGTCGGCCTTGGAAACCAGGAAGACCTTTTTCCGATCATCCGGGTACTTCTTGAAGAAACGACCGAAGCCCGACTCGCTGAGGCCCCCTTCGTAGCAGTCCGCCGTGTCCCAGTAGCTGACGCCCATCTTGAGGGCCTGGCGCAACAGCAACTGGTTTCCGGGGACGTCGAACATGCCGCCCAGTGACAGGATGGGCACCCGGACCCCGCTGCGTCCGAAGGGTCGCGTCGGGATGGTCACCGCATCCGCCGCCAGGGCCTTACCGGCGGCAAACAGGGGCACTGCGCCGGCGACCCCGGCCACCCGAAGGAACTCCCGTCGTGAAATACGTAGTTCCTGGTCAGACATGGCCGTCATCCTCCGTTATTCGCAGTGACATCATTCCGGGTTCTGTATACGCCAGCATCGATGGACCTTGCGGTTCCGGTAGTCCTCGGGCACCGTGTCCGGCGTTATTTCCTCGATCCGGCTTGCGGGCAGGTCATCGAACCGGCTGACGAACCTCTGGTGGTTAGTGGAAAAGAACACCACGCCCCCCGGTTCCATGATCCGCAACACCCGGCGGATCAACTGGGGATGGTCGCGAAGCACGTCGAAACCTTCGCCGCCGGTGCGTATGGTGGAAAAAGACGGCGGGTCCACCATGGCCAGCGTGAACCGCCTGCCCTGGTCCCGGGCCTTTTCCAGGAAGACCCCCGCATCGCTGCGAATCATCTGGTGTTTGCGACCCTGCAGGTCGTTGAGAGCGAGGTTGTCCCCGGCCCACCGCAGGTAGGGGCCGGAACGGTCCACGGACACCGAGGATCGCGCACCCCCGGCGGCCGCGTAACAGGTGAACGATCCCGTGTAGCAGTACAGGTTGAGGAAGTCCTGGTCCGCGGCCATGTCGCGAATCAGGGACCGGGTGTCCCTGTGGTCCGAGAAGAGCCCCGTGTCGAGCTGTTGCGAAAGGTTCACCCAGAAACGAAGGTCCCTTTCCCGCAGGGAAAACCGCTGACCCTCCTTGCGGGATCGCTGGTATCGCTTTTCGCCTTCCCTGGCCGCGGTCTGGCGTTTCTTCAGGTACAGCCTGGATTCGGGAATGTCGAGGGCGTGGGCGACGGCCAGACCCATTTCGGGCAGCCAGTCGGGGCCGGTCTGGGTGCGGGTGTACTCGGCCACCACCACGTGGCCAGCGTACCAGTCCACCACGGCCCGTATTTCGGGGATGTCCCAGTCGTACAGGCGGAAAGCCTCGATGTTCTGTTTCGCGAATTTTCGCGACAGGAGGGCGTGGCGTTTTCGGACGCGATTGGCCAGCATCTCCGCGTGGCGGGAACGCTGTTCCGGTGTGTAGGTCTTCAACGGGCTTCCCCCCATCGAACCCGGTCCGGCGGGTCCGACACCATTGTACCCGGGTCGGCGTCTTGTCTCTACCGGTCCCGAAGATTAGACTTGCGTGCCATTCGGAGGTGCCGGTCCATGGAACGGTTGCTGGACAGGGTCTGCGAGCGCACCGGCCTTGGCCGTGTTTCGGTGGGGGGATGCGTCCGACTTCTGGACGACGGCAACACCATCCCCTTCATCGCCCGCTACCGCAAGGAGGCCACGGGGGCGCTGGACGAAGTGCAGATCCGGGCCGTGGAAGAGGCCTGGCGCGAATACCGGGAAACCGAGGCCCGGAAAAAGACCATCCTCGAAACCATCGACAAGGCCGGCAAGCTCACCGGGGATCTGCGACGCCGCATCGAGTCCTGCCTGGATCGCAACGAACTGGAGGACATGTACCTGCCCTTCAAGCCCAGAAAGTCCACCCGGGCGGACAAAGCGCGCAAGGCCGGCCTGGAACCCCTGGCCGAAATGATCCTGGGTCGGCGGCCCGCGCCATCGGACCGATCGGGCACGGTGAACGGATTCGTGAATCCCGACCTGGGCGTCGCCACCTTCGAAGAGGCGCTGGCCGGGGCCGAGGACATTGTTTCCGACCTGGTTTCAGCGAACGGAGAAGCCCGTGCCGCGGTCCGGGACCTGGCCTTCCGATCCGGCGCCATCTCGGCCCGGCGCAAGCGTGGCGCTTCGCCCGAGGCCGACACGTTCAGCCATTACTTCGAGTACCGGGAGCCCGTGCGGACCGTCGCCTCACACCGGTTCCTGGCCGTGCGGCGGGGAGAGGCCCAGGGGGGCCTGGTGGTGTCGGTGTCAGTGGACGATGCAAGGGGAATCCAGTTGGCCTCCCGCCCCTTCCTGGGCCGCGTGCCCCACGCCTACCGGGAGGATTTCGAGGCCGCGGTGACCGAGGCCTGGGACCGGCTGCTCTGGCCATCCATGGATAGGGAGGTCCTTTCCAGGGTGGAAAAATGGGCCCACCGCGAGGCCGTGAGTGTCTTCGAAAACAACCTGCGAAGCCTCCTGATGGAGCCGCCCCTCACAGGACGGCGGGTGTTGGGCGTGGACCCGGGCTTTCGAAACGGGTGCAAGATGGCCTGCGTGGACGCCACGGGCCGGGTGCTCCAGACCGCCACCATCTATCCACACGAGCCCCGCGGGGATCGGGAAGGGGCCCGGCGGATCATCGTGGACATGGTGACCCGCCACCGCCTGGACGTGCTGGCCGTTGGGGACGGGACGGCCCACCGGGAGACCCTGACCTTTCTGGAGTCCATCGAGTGGCCCGACGACGTGAAGATCGAGTCGGTTTCCGAGGCCGGGGCCAGCGTCTATTCCGCCTCCGAGGTCGCCGGCCGGGAACTGCCGGGGATGGACGTGACCCTGCGGGGCGCTGTGTCCATCGCGAGACGCCTGCAGGACCCGCTGGCCGAACTGGTGAAGATCGACCCCAGGTCCATCGGCGTGGGTCAATACCAGCACGACGTGGACCAGAAGATGCTGGAACGGGGCCTGGACGCCGTGGTGGAGGAATGTGTCAATCGGGTGGGCGTGGACGTGAATACCGCGTCGCCCTCCCTGCTGAGGCACGTGGCCGGCATCGGTCCGATCCTCGCCGGGGCCATGGTGAAGCACCGTGACGTCAATGGACCTTTTTCCGGCCGCGCCGCCCTGCAGAAGGTGCCCGGACTGGGACCGGCCCGTTTCACCCAATGCGGCGGGTTCCTGCGGATCCGGGATGGGGCGGAACAGCTGGATGTCACGGGGGTTCACCCCGAGCGCTATGGCCTGGTCCGCCGCATGGTCCGGGCGGCCGGGGTCGAACTGCGGTCCGTCCTGGGCCACCCCGAGGTGGTGAGGCGTCTGGCCGATCAGGCCGTGGACCGTGGTGACGCCGGGGATGAGACGATCAAGGACATCTTCGCCGAACTGGAAAAGCCCGGTCTGGACCCGCGGGGCATCAGGGAGGGCGTCCGTTTCGCCGAGGGCATCCACACCATCGAAGACCTGGAAACGGGCATGGTCCTGCCGGGCAAGGTGACCAACGTGACGGATTTCGGACTGTTTGTGGACATCGGCGTCCACCGTGACGGACTGGTTCACGTGTCACGGATGGCGGATCGTCCCGTGGGTTCCCCTTTCGACGTGGCCCGGCCCCAGCAGGCGGTCACCGTTCTGGTGGTCGATGTGGACCTGGACCGCAACCGGATCAGCCTGTCCATGAAGCCGTCGGAAGTCGGTTCACCTGGATGACCTGCGGGTGTGCATGCCGGGGATCGTTTTTTTTGGGGGGGGGCGCCTCACCCCTGCTTCGCCAAGGCTACGCAGGCCGGGTCGCCCACCTGGCACGTGGGACGGTATGGAGACCGTCCCCTACAATCCTCTGACGATTGACGATCAACGATAAACGCCCCTACACCTTCATGGTCTTCGAATACTCCGTGCCCACGGCGCCCTTGCTGCACCACTTGGAGGCCAGGAAGTCCGCTGCCATGTCGGCCTGGACGGCCAGGGCCTCGGCCAGGGGCACGCCACAGGACTTCTGAACCGTTTCCACGATGGCCTTTCTTGCCGCGGCCGAGCCCGGGTTTCCGGCCTCGGGGAGGCCCGGCATATCGGTTGGCACGCCCGTCAAGGCCCCTTCTTCGACGCCTCGCTTCGACAGTCCGTGGTCCCCGTCCGTGGCGATGGCCCAGGCGGTCTTCAGGGCGTCGTCCATGGATCCCGCGTAGTCCACGAGCCAGCCCACGGCGTCCGTGGCCTTCACGAACCGGCCGCTCAACAGCATTTCCATCAACCGGGGCCGATCAGCCTGTGTCGCCTTGCGCAGGGGCCAGTGGCAGCCTTCCATCCCGGGCACCACGGGCAGGTTGACCTCGGGCCAGCCGAGCTGGCCATCGTCCACCGATACCAGGTAGTGGCAGTGGCTCAGCAGTTCCAGGAACCCGCCGAGGCAGCGCTTGCCGTTGACGAAACCCACGGACACCTTGAACTCGTCGTTCAGGCGCCGCCCGGTCTGCGACCAGGCGTGGGTGATGGCGCGGCCCTTTTCCACGCTGGTCAGGGCGTCATAGAAATCACTGGTGTCCGCCCCCACCATCTGGGTGGCCAGGTGGAAGTCGCCGGTGACGATCACGCGGTCGATGCCCTCGGCCTTCAACCAGTCGATGGCGCGGTTCAGTTCGGCGTCCACCTCCCAGCAATAGGACTCGCGGCCGATGGTGATCACGCCCGCGTTCCCGTCGTGTTCCGCGTTCACGTACAACTGCTGCCATTCGGGGCTGTCCATGTTCTGGAAGACCTCCGGGTGCCAGGACGGTCCCGCCGAGGCCGGGTGCAGCTTGTGGTAGGCGTCCACCAGCTTGAGCGGCTCCTCAGACCCCAGGTTGCGGATGGTGGCCAGGAGGCCCTTGCGGAACTGGGCGCACAGCTCTCCGATAGTGTTGATGTGGGAGAAATGGGCCCGGTTTTCGTGCAGGATGAGGCTGGTCATCTGGATCAGCGGACCCAGGATCCAGGCCTTGAAGTCTTCCTCCTCGTCATCGGTCTGGGACCAGTTCACCAGGGGACGGAAGTGGTTCAGCGGGTACCAGTTCTGGCCGTGTTCCTTGACCGCCTCGATGGCCCGGGTGGGCTCGAACAGGCCTCCGTAGGTCTTGTTGAGGTGGTGCAGGCAGGACCACGTCAGGAAGGTGGCGCCCTTGGCCCCGATGGCGTCGTGTGCGCGCAGGGGATTGGGCCCCACCAGCTTTCGCACGAACTTGTCGATCTTCCACACGGGCATGTTGGTTGCTTCGTGGTAACGGGTGGCCGCCAGGGTCACCCCGCAGAAGAGCACGTCCAGGACGAAGGACCAGTTGTCGCTGACGGGCGTGGGGATCAGCCCCAGGGCCCAGAACAGCCTGGTCACGTCCGAGGTCTCGGGCTCCACCACTTCCCACATCTTGTTGATCTGGTGGGGGAAGGCGGGATGGGCGATGCCCACGCCCAGCTCCTTGCTGGGAAAGCCCGAGGTTACGGACTTGATGTCGATCCCGGGGAAGGCCTCCCGAAAGACCTTGTAGTGGGCCAGCTTGATGGACTGGATCTCGGGGATGGCCTCCAGCAGGAAGCGGGGCTTGAAGCTCGCCAGTTCGGCGGGCAGGGACTTGCCGTCGTAGGTCAGGCGCACGATGTTGCCCATGACCCGGTCGGCCGCCGCCTTGCCGAAGGATCCCACCAGGCCCTGGTACTGCTGGCCGATGCCGTCCGGTGCGTCGGGAAAGTCCAGTCCCACGATGCGGACGCCGTAGGGCTGCAGCCGGGACCCCAGTTGCATGGCCTTGCCCGCGCCCACGATGCCGTTGGCGCCGGAGATGACCACCGAGCCCCGGTCACCGGCCGGGCCGAAGACCTTGTCCACCAGTTCGTCGGCGGTGACGGGCAGCCTGCCCTGGGAGAAGATGTCCAGGACGGAACCCAGGCCCAGGGTGTTCAGTGTCGGTTCTCTGAGAAATGCAGCCATTTCAGTTCCCTCCTCCCTTGACCTCGAAGAGCGCGGCGATGCCCACGTCGCCGGCGGCGCAGCCGAACAGCAGCACGTAGCCGCCGCCCAGGTCCACGGCCTCTTCCAGACCCTCGATCAGCAGTCGCGTCAGGGTCGGGCCCTGGGGGTGTCCCCATACCAGCGAGCAGCCGTTGTTGTTCATCCTGCTCCAGTCGTAGTCGAAGACCTTGGAGAAGATGGCGTCGTTCACCGCGAAGGGATTGTGGTCCTTGATCACGGCCATGTCGGTGACCTTCAGGCCCGCCCGGTCCAGCAGTTTGCCCACGGCCATGCCGGGGGCCTCGGGCATGAGGCTCGGTTGGGTCCGGACCTCGGCCTTGCCCAGGAACCGGATGTCGATTTCGGGGCGGGGGCTCAGCTCCTTTGCCTTGTCCGCCGTGGTCACCAGGAGGCAGGCCATGCCGTCGGAGGCGTGGGTCTGGCCGCCCGCGGTCACGGAGGTGTCCAGTTCGTACATGGCGGCCAGGCTGTCCCGACTCACCTTGCGGATGCCCAGGTCTTCGTCGATCCAACCCAGGTGCTTTCCCTGGACGTTCAGCAGTTCCAGGGGAACGCAGAACCGGTCCAGGAAGCCCGACTCCTTGGCCTTGAAATACTGCTCGTAGCGGCACAGGGTGATCTCGTCCGCCATCTGGCGTTCGATCCCGTATTTGCGGGAAGCGAAGCCGGCGCAGGTGATCATGGAGTTTTCCGTGGCCGGATCGAAGCCGAAGTTGTCCCACACGTCGCTGATGGCCTGGGTCCTTTCGTAGGACCGCCTCTCGGGGAAGACGCCCACGGGCGAGTCGCTGGTGCGGTCGAAGGTGAGAACCCCCACCACGTCGGTGTCGCCCGTCTGCACCTGGGCCCCTGCCAGCACCACGGCCTGGAGGCCCGTGGCACAGGCCTGCTCCATGTGGTAGCCGGGGAGCCGCTGACCCATGCAACTGGCCACCATGGGCGCTGTCCAGAACTTCCAGTGCCAGGGGATGGTGGATCCGATGACCAGGTAGTCCAGCACGTCCTTGCGGACCTTGCGGATTCCCAGGATCCGGTTCATGGCCTCACCGGCGAACTGACCGATGTTCACTTCGGCCAGGGCCGACGTCTGCCACGCCGGGAAAAAGCTGCTTCCCCAGGTCCCGTAGGGGATGCGGGCATCGGGGAACATCCGGGCTTCGTTACTCATTCCGGCCTCCCTTTCAGGTTGCTTGTTTCGTTGCGAACGGGCGTATCTTACCCTGTCGAGCCAATGGTTCAATGTCCCCTTTCAACATTCCGTCGAACGCCCGGTGAATTACCCCCGGCGCCCAACGATGAACGATCGACGATCGCCGTCCTGCGATAGGCGATTGGCGATAAGCGATAGGCGGACCCAACCCCCGGTTGACAACCCCCTTGCGTTGTGGGTAATTCATTCGGACCAACCCAGGGGAGTAATAAGGTGGACAGAAAGATATTCAGCGAGGAGCACGAGATCTTCCGGGCCTCGGTCCGCAAGTACATCCAGGCCAACATCGTGCCGAAGTACGCCGAGTGGGAGGAGGCCCATTGCGTGCCCCGCGAAATGTGGATCGAGGCGGGCAAACAGGGCTGGCTGTGCCCCAATGCCGAAGAAGAATACGGCGGCCTGGGCGTGGACTTCCTGTACAACGTGGTGCTCACCGAGGAGATGTCGTTTTTCGGGGTGCCGGGTTTCTTTGTGAGCCTGCATAATGACGTGGTGTATCCGTACATCGAACGGTTCGCCAACCCCGAGCAGAAGAAGCGGTGGGTGCCCGGTTGCGTCAGTGGTGAAAAGATCCTGGCCGTGGCCATGTCCGAACCGGATGCGGGATCGGACCTGGCGTCCCTGCGTACCAAGGCCATCCGGGACGGTGATCACTACGTGGTCAACGGCAGCAAGACCTTCATCAGCAATGGACAGCTGGCCGACCTCGTGGTGGTGGCGGTACGGACCGACCCCGAGGCCCAGCCCCCCCACCGGGGCATCAGCCTGCTGGTGGTGGAGGCGGACACGCCAGGATTCACAAGGGGCCGAAACCTGGACAAGGTGGGCTTCCACGCCCAGGACACCTCGGAGATGTTCTTCGACGACTGCCGGGTCCCGGTGGAGAACCTGCTGGGTGTGGAGGGCGCGGGCTTCAAGTTCCTCATGGAAAACCTCCAGCAGGAGCGCCTGGCCCTGGCCATCGGCGGGGCGGCGGCTGCGGCGGGGACCCTGGCCGTGACCCTGGATTACGTTCACGAGCGCAAGCTCTTCGGTCAGACCCTGTCCAAGTTCCAGAACACCCGCTTCGAGCTGGCGGAAGTGGCCACCAAGGTCCAGTTGGCCCGGACCTTCCTGGACGATCTGATCGTGCGGCACATCGCCGGTGAGTCCCTGGTCAAGGAAGTGAGCATGGCCAAGTGGTGGGTCACGGACACCCAGTTCGAAGTGGCTGATCGGTGCCTGCAGCTGTTTGGAGGTTACGGGTACATGAAGGAGTACCTCGTGTCCCGGTTCTGGGTGGATGCGCGGGCCCAGCGCATCTATGGCGGCACCAACGAGGTGATGAAGGAACTCATTGCGCGGCACCTCGGTCTGTGAGAAAAAAGCCAGTCACAAGTCACCAGTTCCCGGTCTCTGGTCCCGGCGGGACCGGAGGCGACGGTTGACCGAGGAGGGGAAATGGAATTCACAGGAGATCCTGTACGAAAAGAAGGACCGGGTGGCCACCATCACCATCAACCGCCCGGAGAAATACAACGCCTGCACCACGGTGACCCACCTGGGCGTGGGCGGGCTGAGCATGTACTACGGCACCGACGAATCCGTGGAGGGTGTCAACGCCTTCATGGAAAAGCGCAAACCCGATTTCAACCGGTTCCGCAAGTAGGCCCCGGGGGCCAGGACAACAAGGAGCGACACCCATGGACGCATTCAAGGACGTGGACTTTTTGCTGCAGAACGAGCTGTTGACCGACGAGGAACGCATGGTACGTGATTCCGTGCGGAAGTTCGTTCAGCAGAAGTTCCGGCCCCACATCGAGGAGTACTACCGCAAGGGCGTGTTCCCGGCGGAACTGATCCCGGAGATGGGCAAGCTGGGCTACTTTGGCGTCAACATCGAGGGCTACGGGTGCGCCGGGCTGTCCCACCTGGCCTACGGGCTGGTGAGCCAGGAGCTGGAGGCGGGCGATGCGGGCCTGCGCAGCGTGGTGTCCGTGCAGACCTCCCTGGTCATGGCGGCCATCCTGGCCAACGGCAGCGAAGAGCAGAAGGATCGCTGGCTGCCGGCCCTGGCCTCCGGTGACAAGGTGGGTTGCTTCGGACTCACCGAGCCGGACTTCGGTTCCAACCCCATGGGCATGCGCACCAAGGCCGTGAAGACCGACGCGGGATACGTGCTGAACGGGGCCAAGATGTGGATCACCAACGGGACCATGGCGGACGTGGCCGTGGTCTGGGCCAAGCTGGACGGGCGCGTGAAAGGGTTCCTGGTGGAAAAGGGCACGCCCGGCTTCCAGCAGATCGCCATGCATCACAAGCTGTCCTTCCGGGCATCGGACACGGCGGAACTGGCCTTTGACGATTGCGAGATTCCGGCGGATGGCCTCCTGCCCGCATCCGATGGGATCAAGTCACCCCTGGCCTGCCTGACCCAGGCGCGTTTCGGGGTGGCCTGGGGGGCGCTCGGGTCCGCCATGGACTGTTTCAACACGGCGAAGGAATACGCCATGGGGCGCAAGCAGTTCGACAACCGGCCCATCGCGTCCCACCAGATGGTGCAGGCCAAGCTGGCCCACATGCTGACCGAAATCACCAAGGCCCAGTGCCTGTCGTTGCGGGTGACCCGGCTCAAGCAGGAGGGCCGGGCCCGGCCGGAGCACATCTCCATGATGAAGATGAACAACACGGAAATGGCTCTGGAGGTGGCGAGGACCTCCCGTTCCATCCTGGGGGCCAACGGGATCACCGGCGAGTACCCCATCATGCGGCACATGTGCAACCTGGAAACCACGGTCACCTACGAGGGGACCACGGACATCCACAAGCTGGTGCTGGGCAAGGACCTGACCGGCATCCAGGCTTTTCTGTGAGGAGGCGGCGCAATGAAGGAAACTGACAACACCCCCGTGATCGTGGACGCGGTCCGCACCGGCATCGGCCGCATCGGCGGAACCCTGTCGGCGGTGCGTTCCGACGACCTGGCGGGCCTTGTGATGGATGCCCTGGCCGAGCGCAACGGCATCGACAAGTCCGTCGTGGACGAGGTCTTCTTCGGGTGCGCCAACCAGTCCGGGGAGGACGGGCGCAACGTGGCCCGAATGGGCCTGCTGCTGGGCGGCTTCCCGGACACCGTGCCCGGCACCACCATCAACAAGTTGTGCGCCTCGGGCCTGGAGGCCGTGATCCAGGCGGCGAGGGCGATCCAGGTGGGGGACGGCGACCTGTACATCGCCGGTGGTGTGGAAAACATGTCCCGGGCCCCACTGGTCATGGACAAGGGGGCGTCGGCCTTTGCACGGGGTAATCGCACCGCCTACGACACGGCCCTGGGGTGGCGCTTCCCCAACAAGAAGATGGAAGCCCTTTTC
>JADHTP010000024.1 GCA_016784945.1 Deltaproteobacteria bacterium
ACCTGCTGGATCATCGCCGCGGGATCCGGCGGATGGTCCTCATGTTTCAACGTGAGGTCGCCAGGCGGTTGACCGCCAGTCCGGGAGACCGGGACTATGGGGCGCTCTCCCTCCTGGTACAGGCGCAGTCCCGGGTGGAATCCCTTTTCGACGTGGCACCCGACCGATTCAGACCCGTGCCCAGGGTCTGGTCCGCCGTGGTCCGCCTGGAGCCAGGGGCGCGGGATCGGACGCCGATCCACCCCGATTTTGCCCGGTTCGTTCATGGGCTCCATGCCCGTCCCAGAAAGACCGTTCGCAACTCTTTGGCCGAGGGACTCGGCATCACCACGGCCGTTTCGGCCGCACTGCTCCTGGCCGCCGGCGTGGATCCGGGAGTGAGGCCGTGTCACGTAACACCAGAACAGGCAGGATCATTGTGGGAGGCGTATTCCGGGACAGGCTAGTCCTGTCTTTGGAAGTTCGTTGCAGAAGTCGTCGAGTCAATCGCGGGGCTGCCAAGGCACGGCGACGAAGGAATACTGGTGGTATTTTGAGGAGGCGTAACGCCGGCAGCGTCGTGAAGGGCCGACGAATTATGTGACGAAATAACGGGACAGGACACTAGTCTTTCTTTTCTTCCGGTGATTCTTTCGTGGTGGCTGCCTTCTTCGGGGCCGTTTTGCCGTTCTTTGTGGTCGGTGGCTGCACGTCCTCTTCATCCTCGGGCTCGGCCAGCACATCCACGGCTACCACCTGCTCGTCCCGGGCCAGGTTCATGAGGCGGACACCCTGGGTCACCCGGCCGATGATGCGGATCTCCGACGCCCTGAGCCTGATGGTGGTGCCCTTGTTGCTCGTCATCAGGAGTTCGTCCGTGGGCACCACCGAACGCATGGCCATCACCAGGCCCACGCGCTTGGTGGTGCGCATGGCCAGCACGCCGGCCCCGGCCCGACGTTGCACCCGGTAGGCGTCCTCCGGCGTCCGCTTGCCGTATCCACGCACGGTGACGGCCAGCACGTGCATCTTGCTGTCCGGCCCGAGGAACTCCATGCCGATGACCTCGTCCTTGCCCTTGAGCCGCATACCGCGGACCCCCCGGGTCACACGGCCGATGGGCCTCGCGTCTTCCAGGAGGAAGCGGATGGACTTCCCCTCCCTGGAGAACAGCAGGATGCAGCCGTCGGGGCCACTGAAACGTACGGATATGAGATCGTCCCCCGGGTCCAGCTTGATGGCGGCGATGCCGTTGGACCGGATGTTCCGATAGAGCGACAGGTCCGTCCGCTTCACCAGGCCCTTGCGGGTGGCGAACACGAGGAACTGGTTCTCTTCGAAGTCCTTGACCGACAGGATGGCTTCCACCTTCTCGTCGCCCGCCAGCTGCAGGAGGTTGACGATGGCCCGTCCCTTGCTCTGGCGGGTTCCCTGAGGGATATTGTAGACCCGCACCCTGAAGACCCGTCCCTTGTTGGTGAAGAACAGGACCCAGGTGTGGGTGGAAGCCACGAACATCTTGGTGACGTGGTCCTCGTCCCGCATCTTCATGCCGGCCTTGCCCTTCCCGGCCCGGTTCTGGCTCTGGTAGACCGCCACCGGCGTTCTCTTGATGAATCCCTGCTGGGAGGCCGTGACCACCATATCTTCTTCGGGGATCAGGTCTTCGATGGACAGGTCGTCCTCGTCCTCGACGAGTTCGCAGCGGCGCGGGTCCCCGTACTGGTCGCGCAGCTTGACGAGTTCCTTTTCGATGACGTTCATCAGGACCTTTTCGGACCCGAGTATCTTCTGGAATCGGGCGATGAGTTTCCGGATCGCCTCCAGTTCGTTGGTGATCTTGTCCCGTTCCATGCGGGTGAGACGTTCCAGGCGCATCTCCAGGATGGCCTTGGCCTGGATCAGGGACAGGCCGAACTGGCTGCACAGGCCGGACTTCGCCTCTTCGGGGTCCTTGGACTTCCGGATCAGGGCAATCACGGCATCCAGGTTGTCGATGGCGATCTCGTAGCCCAGGAGCAAGTGTTCCCTCTCCTCGGCCTTGCGCAGTTCGTACAGGGTCCGGCGGGTCACCACGTCCTTGCGGTGCTCCACGAACTGGAATAGTGCGTCTTTGAGGGTGAGGAGCTTGGGTCGACCCTTCACGATGGCCAGCAGGATCACGCTGAAGGACGTCTTGAGGGGCGTCATGGCGAACAGCTGGTTCAGGGTGACCTGGGGATCGGCGTCGCGCTTCAGGTCCACGACGATGCGCATCCCTTCCCGGTCCGATTCGTCCCGCAGGTCGCTGATGCCTTCGACCCGCTTCTCCTTGTGGAGATCGGCGATGCGTTCCAGCAGGCGGGCCTTGTTCACCTGGTAGGGGATCTCCGTGACCACGATGGACGCGCGATCGCCCTTCTTCGTTTCCTCGATGGACGTGCGGGCCTTCATCTTGACCGATCCGCGGCCCGTCTCGTAGGCGGACCGGATCCCGGCCTTTCCCATGATGAAGCCGCCCGTGGGGAAGTCCGGCGCCGGGATGATCTCCATGAGCTCGTCGATGGTGATGTCCGGGTTCTTGATGAGGGCGATCACGCCGTCCACCACCTCGCCCAGGTGGTGTGGCGGGATGTTGGTGGACATGCCCACGGCGATGCCGGCGGAGCCGTTGACCAGCAGGTTGGGGACGCGGGCCGGCAGGACTTCGGGCTCCTTGAGGGAACCGTCGTAGTTCGGGACCATGCTCACGGTTTCTTTGTCGATGTCCGCGAGCATTTCCTCGGCCAGGCGCTGCATGCGGATCTCGGTGTACCGCATGGCCGCCGGGGCGTCGCCGTCCACGGACCCGAAGTTGCCCTGGCCGTCCACGAGCATGTAGCGGAGGCTGAAGTCCTGGGCCATGCGCACGATGGTGTCGTAGATGGCCGAGTCACCGTGGGGGTGGTACTTACCCATGACGTCACCCACGATGCGGGCGCTCTTCTTGTAGGCCGCCGCATGGGTGCTGTGGGTTTCGTTCATGGTGTAGAGAACCCGGCGATGGACGGGTTTCAGGCCGTCCCGGGCGTCCGGCAGGGCCCGCCCGATGATGACGCTCATCGCATAGTCCATGTAGGACGAGCGCATCTCGTCTTCAATGTTGATCGGAGTGATGTTCTTCGCTTCTCGCTCGGCCATTTCAGAGCCCCTTGAATCGCGCCCGGAAACTACTATAAAGCACGTTAGAAAGCAAGGGTTTAGGTCCTGTTTGGACCGGTCGCGAGGATGATTTTCGGCCCACGGATCTCCGGGGCGTCACAGGAGGCCGGAAAGGAGTGGAAATACAGGGGCACCGGGTGGCTATTGACCGGCTTTCGCCTTGGCCTGATCCAGAAGCTTGCGCACGAGGGCGTTCCCCTTGTCCAGTTTGAGGGCGTTGTTGTACTTGCGGATGGCGGTGGTGTAGTCACCCCGCTTGTAGGCGTCCCGTCCACTCCGGATGAGGCCGCGAAGCTTTTGCTGGGTCTCTGCCAGGGAAGCCGTCGGCTTTGGCTTTGGGGCCGGATTCGGGGCGGGTTTCGGCTTCTCTACTGCCGGTTTCGGCGTCTTTTCCGACTTGGCCTTGCGCCACCGCTTGCGTTGTTTCTTCTTTTCTTCCGCCTTCTTTTCTTTCTCGGCCTTCTTCAGTTCGAGGACCTTGGCGTCGATATTGGCCACCAGTTCCCGGGCCTCCACGTGCATGGTCTCGACGGTAATGATCTCCTCGGCCAGTTTCCGGGCCCCTTCGAGATCATCGGCTTCGAAGGCCGCCCTGGCGTCGGCGAGCAGGGCTGCGAGCTTTTCGGCCTTCAATTCTTCGGCAGTGGGCGGCGGCGGTCTAGGGTCGGGGACGGCCGCCGGGGCAGTGACCTCGGACGTTGTCGAGGGAGCCGGGGCGGGAGCCGGTGTGGGTACCGGCGCAGGTGCGGGCTCGACCGGTGTCGGCGGGGGCGTGATCACCACTGGTTTGGGTGGCGCGGGGGGTTTGGGCTGGCCGCCGTCGAAGTATATGGCAGCGCCGACCCCCACCAGGATCGCCACGGCACCCACGATCACCCAGAACATCCGGGATTCTTTCTTCTCTTCCTCGTCCGCCGGGAAGGCCGACTCGGGCAGTTGGTCCGCCGGGTCCACGAACCAGTCCTCGGCGCTGGTCGAATCCCCTTTCTCGCCCTCGGGCATCGGGGCTTCGGTCGCCGGCTCTTCTTCCGATTCCGTCCCGACTTCTTCCTTGTCGGCCGCCTCTTTCAAGGCCTTCTTCACCATGGAGGGGTCAAAGGCCTCCGTGGGCTGGGATGCGGCTTCCGCAGCGGCATCGGTGTCCGGTTCAGGGGCCTTGGCGTCCTCCTCTTCCTTGTCCCCGGCCGTCGACATGCCCTTGATCGCCTGTTCGGAAAGACCGGTGAACACCATGGTCTCGCTGGAATCGGGCGAGGCCTCGGGCGCCGACGCGTCCGTTTCCGATGTGTCTTCGGGCTTGGATTCTTCGAACTGCGAAACCACTTCCAGGGCCGACTCCCGACCCATCTCCAGGTCCAGGTTGACGTCGGGAAAGGTGTCGGTCTTCAGGGCCAGGATGGCTTCCATGACCTCGCCGG
This sequence comes from Deltaproteobacteria bacterium, assembly GCA_016784945.1. GTDB lineage: Bacteria > Myxococcota_A > UBA9042 > DTJE01 > DTJE01 > JADDHL01. The sequence goes on from JADHTP010000024.1 coordinate 4,578, forward strand.
CGTCGGCAGGCCGACCCTTCGGGTCCTTCGACAGGAGACGGGTGACGAGTTTTTCGTAGGCTTCCAGGTTGGGCTTTCCCGGCTTCACCAGGTGCAGCGGAAGGGGTTTTTCGTAGACCTGGCGCTTGATGGTCGTGGACGGGCTGGACGACACGAACGGGGGTTTGCCCGCGATCATCTCGTACATCAGGATGCCCAGGGCATAGAGGTCGGCGGCCCCATCGGCGGGTCTGCCCGAGCAGACCTCTGGCGCCATGTATTCCGCGGACCCATGGAAGGGTTCGTTCTTGCGGGTCGGGGTATAGGACGGCAGCAGACGCGAGAAGCCATAGCCGGCCAGTCGAACCTTCGGTGTCTCACCGGAGAAGTCCACGCGTACACACGACGAAGACAGGGCCTGGTGATGGACTCCCACTTCGGAAGTCGCGCGGAGGATGGCGGCCAGCCGGTAGGTCACGGCCAGGGAATCTTCCGCCGTCAGGCCGTTTTCCGAACGCACCCGGGCCTTGAGGCTGTCGAATTCCGCGTCCTCGGAAACAAGGTAGAGATTGCCCCCTTCCGTGCGCCCCACCTCGGTGCAGTGGAGGACCGTGGACAACAACAGGTCCGTCAGGCGACGGGACGTGTCGGCCACCGCCGAAACTTCGGCCTGCCCGATTTTCAGCTGCGGATCCAGGACGGTGAATACGATGGGCAGATCGTCGGTCAGACGCCGCCCCTCCGTATGACGACCGACCTTGTCTTCGTTTACCCGATCGGACAAGTCGAATCTGGAGGCCAGGGCTTCACCAAGCATCTCGTCCCTCTCTCAAGGCCCTCCGACAACAGAATCGATCCCCAACGCAAGGAGATTTCAAGTATCCTGTTGGAAAACAAGCCGGTTCATTGTAGAAATCCAATCGTGTTTTGACAAGGGACTTTAAGGACAGGGTAATGCGCGCCGCAGGGGACTTTGAATGAAATGCAGGACCATCGGTGCCGTCGGGGCGTCCCTGCTCCTGTTATTACACTGCGGATCTGACGACTGGGGCGTCACCGGGGCCGACGCGGGGCAGGACACCGGCATCGATATCGCGGTACCGCCCTGGGACGGCGTGAGTCCCGATGACGGGACCACCGCGGACACCTCCGATCCGGGTGACCCCCCACTCGACCTGCCAGGGGACCCCGGTCCCGGCGACGACGGCGTCATGATCCCTGATCCGGGGGTGGACCTGACCCCCCCCCAGGTGATCTCGGCGTTCTCGTCCGACGGCAAGACCGTGACGGTCCGGTTCTCGGAGCCCCTGGATCCTCCGTCCGCCGGCCTGGCCGCGAACTACACGGTGAAGGCCAGCGACAACTCGCTAGTTCCTGTCATCGGGGCGGTTGCGAAGGACGTGTTCGTGACCTTGTCGCTGGATCCGAGCGTGGCCATCAACCCGGCGCTGACCTACGAGGTCTGGATATCGGACGTCACCGACGCCGCCGGCAACCCCGTGGATCCCAAGGCGAAGAAGGCAAAGATCAAGGCTTCGGCCTACGTGGCCGTGGTCTGGCACCAGCACCAGCCGTTCTACGTGGATGTGGTCAAGGACGAGTTGACCGGGCCCTGGGTCCGGAAACACGCCACCAAGGACTACTATGACATGGCCTCGGTCCTGGAGCCCTACCCGGACGTGCACGTCACCATCAACCTGACCGCCGTGCTCATGACCCAGCTCCTGACCTACTACGTGGACCGCATGGAACCCTTCGTGGATGTCCAGAACAACACCGTGGACGAGACCGGCTTTCTGGCCCAGTGGCGGGGACGGACGGACCCGTGGATCGACCTGCTGCTCGACGACACCCCGGACCCGGAAGGCCTGGTGGCGCCGACGCCCACGGACCGGCAGATCGAGCTGTTCTACGATTCCGCCTGGTCCTGCCTGTCCACGTCGGACGCCATCATGAGCTTCTTTCCAGAGTACGTCGAACTGCGTGAGAGGGCTCCGGTCACCTATTCCCACCAGGACCTGCTTATGCTGAAGATCCTGTTCGAGCTTGCCTGGTTCGACCCGGATTTCCTGGACGGGCCCGTGAACCTGCCCGACGGCACCGTGGTGGACCTCACCGACGTGGTGGACAAGGACGCCATGGGCCGGTTCGTGCTGGCCGTCGCCCCGTCCGAGGCCCTGGCCAACCGTCTCGTGGCCGAGAACTACAAGGTCATGAAGAACGTGGTGGCCATCCACGAAAAGCTCAGGTTCGACCCCAAGACCTGTGCCGAAAAGGGCGAATGCCAGGGTCAGATCGAGTTGACCACCACGCCCTTCTACCATCCGATCCTGCCCCTGGTGCACCACACGGGGCTGGCCGCGCAGGGTCTGCCCTACGACCCCCTTCCCGATCCCCCTTACTCTTATCCGGGGGACGCCCATGCCCAGGTGGCCAAGGCGGTGAAGTTCCACGGGGACCTGTTCGGGGCGCCGCCTCTGGGCATGTGGCCCGGCGAGGGGAGCGTGGCCGAGGACGTGGTGGCCCACTTTGCCGACAACGACGTGTTGTGGATCGCCACGGACCAGCAGGTCCTGTCCAACTCCCTGGAAAAGATGGGGCAGAACAAGCCCCCGTGCTACCAGTGCCGTCCCTGGCGGGTCGACGCCGACGGCACACAGGGCCAGGTCGCCATGGTATTCCGGGACACGGGCCTGTCCAACAAGATTGGATTCTCCTTCCAGCCTCTGTACGGGCAGGCCGCGGCCCAGGAGTTCATGAAGGATCTGTCGGCCATGGCCCCGCCCTTTGGATCGGTGGACCAGAGGCTGGTGACGGTGGTCCTGGACGGCGAGAACGCCTGGGAGATGTACACCAAGGAGCATGACGCCAAGGGATTTTTCCACGCACTGTACAAGGCCCTGTCCGACGGCGCCCTCCTGGGGGAAGTGGTGCCCGTGACACCGGGCGAGTACCTGCTTGGGAACCCGGGCCGGAACGTGCCGCCCCACGCCGTGGAGACACTCCCCGAGCTGGAACCCCTGTGGGCCGGGAGCTGGATCGACGGCACCTTCAGCATCTGGATCGGCGAGCCCGAGGAAAACGAAGCCTGGGGCTACCTGTCCCAGGCCCGGGCCGCCCTGGAGGCCAGCGGTGTGCCAAGGCCCGATCCGCTGTCCGATCCACCGGCGGACGAAGGTTCCTATGCCTTCCGGGCCTGGCAGGCCTGGGAAGAGATGTACGCCGCCGAGGGCAGTGACTGGTTCTGGTGGTACGGGGACGACATGACGAGCCCGGCCAACGACGACACGCCCTTCGACATGGCTTTCCGATCCCACCTCAACGGACTGTACACGGCCATGAACGAGGCGCTTGTGCTGGACGGGAAGGCGGCGGTGCCGGTCCCGGACTTCCCGCCCATCATCCAGGCCAAGGCCAAGGCGCCTTCCGGGCCCTTCACCGTGGAACCGGTTATCGATGGCCAGGTCATGCCCTCGGAGAGCTGGTCGTCGGAAGGCGGCCTGTTTTTCGATAACGACTCCGGCGCCATGGCCAATCCCCTGGATGACGTAGCCTCGGTGTACTTCGGCTATACACCGGACGCCTTCTACTGCGCCCTGGCCTTCAACGGCGACGTGACCCAGAAGCCGGGCGCGGATTTCGGCCTGTCCCTGTACTTTTCGCATAAACACATCACCAATCCGGCCACGGGCGGGTTCGAGCAGGACCCCTTCAACACCCTGGACCGGTACGGGCAGGATCTGCTGTTCCTCACGGGCGGGGCGGCGAGGGAGGTGCGGGTGGACCTCACGCCGGGCCCCGCATCCGTGACCCTGTACCAGGCGGACGGAAACGGCAACTGGACACCCACCGCCGCGCCCGTGGAAACGGGCGGGCCCCTGACCGGCGGCAAGTACATGGAGTTCAGGGTCCCCTTCGCGAGCCTGGGACTCGGTGAAGGCGACCCGCTGGAATTTGCTGTGGTCACTGGCGACGATTCGGGCCAAAGGGACCGGGCGCCCAACCTGAACGGCAAGCTGGTGTTCGAGGACGTGACCAACCTGGTCTTCGTCACCTTCGAACTGGACGCCACGGGCAGCCAGGTGGCCCTCGACATGTGGGGCCCGATCAACAACTGGCCGCCGCCGGCGGGCAAGGGCATCGTCTATATCAGCGGCAACCAGGACAAGCTGGCCCAGTGGGTGCCGAACAAGGAAGCCCTGCGGGACGACGGGGTGGCGCCGGACGACCAGGCGGGCGACAACATCTGGACCGCCACTTACGGTTTCATGCCGGGCACCCTTCTTCGGTACAAGTACACCATCGGCATCCCGCTGAACGAGGGGAAGTGGTCGGGCACGGAGGAGTTCCCCCTGACCGAGCGGGGGTTCGACGTGACCAAGGACCCGACCTGCAAGAAGATGAAGATCCGCGACGTGTTTGCCGACCGGCCCCAGCCCACGGGCACCACGGGGCCCAGCAGCGTGTTCGATGATTGCCTGCCGTAGGCGGGGACCAGCCTATCGCCAATGGCCCATCGCCCATCGTCCGAGGAACAAGGCGCCGATCATCAGGAGCAGGACGATCCCCCGCGAGCCGTTACCGGTGGAGGCCGCCGTGCAGGAAGAGCCGGAAGGGGCGGGGGCCGTGAGGTCGGTGCCTTCTTCCACGCCGATCCCCCCGGGGATGTCCTTCCCGGGGACGATTTCAGGCATTCCTGGAAGGTCCGTGATCTCGGCGGGTACGTCGGGCGCCCAGGCATCGTTTAGATCGGTCTAGGGCGTGACCGTTTCGGCGCCGTCGTTGTTGTCCCAGGTCCCGTCCTCGTGACGGAACACGAAGTCCACCTTCGCCACCAGATCCCCGAAGGGGCCGATGACCGCGCAGCAACCCTCGTTGGAGGCCACCACGGGCTTCAGTTTCATGGCCAGGACCCTTTCGTCGGTCAGGGGCATGAGCGGGTGGTGGAAGGGGAAGATCACCACGTCCATCCGCGGAGACCGCAGGTGTCCGGCGCGGGCCAGTAGATGGGCTGTTCGAGGTGCCAAAGGTAGGTGTAGTGCAGACCCTGCCCGGCCAGACCGACGCCGGGCATCCCTGCGAGCACCAGGACCACGGCCAGGGTCAGGCTTCGAATCACGGCGGCCTCCCGTTTGCACCCGACACTATGACACGTCCTTTCCCGAGCGGGGTAATTGCCAAAGCGGGTTTCGCCCCACGCCCCGTCACCTCCCTGACCATGAACTATTGACTATCGACTATGGACTTGCCTTGCGATAGCGCGATAGGCGGCTCTTCGGTTGACACGCCAGTCCACCTGACGATAGTTTTCCCTACTACCCCGTGGAGATCCTGCCATGTTGAACAGGGTCGCGGGCACCTTTGTCCGCATCATGCAGAAGTGGATGCCGGACCCCTTCCTGTTCGCCGTGATCCTCACCTTCCTCACCTACGGGATCGCGCTGGTACTGACCGAGGTGGGCCCGTCGGACCTGCTGGGGCACTGGTACGCCGGGGTGTTCCGTCTGCTGAAGTTCGCCATGCAGATGATCCTCATCCTGGTGGCTGGCCACGCCCTGGCGGACGCGCCAGTGGTCATGCGGGGACTGGACCGGCTTTCCAGCCTGCCGAAGACCCAGGGGCAGGCCGTGGTGACGGTGCTGCTGGGGGCCGCGGCCGCTTCCCTGTTGAACTGGGGATTCGGGCTGGTGGTGGGCGCCATCCTCGCGAAGCGGGTGGCGTCCAGGCTGAAGACCGCGGACTTCGCCTTCCTGGTGGCGGCGGCCTACTCGGGTTTCATGGTCTGGGAATCGGGCCTGTCATCCAGCATCGCGCTGATCTCCGCCACCACGGGCAGCGAGATCAACTACGTGGAAAAGATCGGCGGGGCGGCCCTCCCCCTCACCCAAACCCTGTTGAGCACCCTGAACCTGGTGCCGGTGCTGGCCATCCTGGTGATCCTGCCCATCCTTTTCGTGTGGATGCAGCCCAAGGGCGATGGGATCAGGCCCCTGACAGCCGTTGAAGACCATGGAGTCGGGGCGCAGGCTCCCTCTGCGGGTCCCGTAACGCCCGCTCGCAGGCTGGAGGAGTCCCGGGTCGTTTCGGTGCTCCTGGGGGTTCTGGCCCTGGTGGCCCTGGCCGTCCACCTGGCCGGGGGGAGCGGAAGTTTCGGGATCAACGACGTGATCCTGCTGCTGGTGGGACTCGGGGTCCTGCTCCACGGCACGCCCATCCGGTACGTCCGGGCCGTGAACGTGGCGGCGCGGACCGTGGGTCCACTGATTATCCAGTATCCCCTGTACGGCGGCATCCAGGGCATGCTGGAACACAGCGGTGCCGCAGCGGTGTTTTCCCAGTGGTTCGTGCAGTTGTCGTCGGCGGGCACGCTGCCGTTCTGGTCCTACGTGTCCAGCGCCCTGCTCAACTTCTTCGTCCCCTCGGGCGGGGGGCACTGGGTGGTCCAGGGGCCCATCGTGGTGGAGGCCGCCAACACACTGGGGGCCTCCCACGCGGCCACGGCCATGGGCGTGGCATTCGGCGACCAGGTGGCGAACATGGTCCAGCCCTTCTGGGCCCTGCCCCTGCTGGCCATCGCGGGCCTGAAGGTGCGGGACATCATGGGCTACTGTGTGATTTCCTTCGTGGTGGGCTTTACCATCTTCGGCGCCGCCCTGCTCGTTTTCAGTTGACGGACCTGCCCCCGCATCGAAGGCACCAGAGGTTCTTTGCCGTCAAGCGTTCGTCGCGAGGTTTCGGATGCGCCCGATCCGGCAAGGAGCGGGGTCCCCGGGGCGACGAAGGCGTAGCAGCGCTACGTCGAGGAAGTCCTGGGGTGCAGCGACGCAGCCGGTCGGGATGCAGACGGGACCGCAGTAGAAGGATTGACGGCAAAGAATCTCAAGAAGTGCGCCCAGAGGGACTCGAACCCCCAACCCCTTGGTCCGTAGCCAAGTGCTCTATCCAATTGAGCCACGGGCGCGGTAACAAATTGTCATCCCGGTTACGTCAGCTCTGCAGCCGGTCACCGGGCCTGCGGAGAGAGTGGGATTCGAACCCACGGTACTTGCGTACACTCGCTTAGCAGGCGAGCGCCTTCGACCACTCGGCCATCTCTCCGTGACGGAAGCGCGGCACGCGCGGTGTCCGGCGGCGGAGGTAGGATTCGAACCCACGGGGCTTTCGCCCGGCGGTTTTCAAGACCGCTGCCTTAGACCACTCGGCCACTCCGCCTGATCAAAGAGCCGTAAGCCGCGGGTTTCTAGCACGTTTGACGGTCCAAGTAAAGGTTTACTAAAGGCCCGGGGAGGCCTATCCTTGCTTCCATGAAGTGGATTGGGGCACCCGGGGTGCGTGCCCGGTTGGTGGTGGTGCTGCTGGCCGGTGCGGCCCTGTCCGGAGCAGCGATCGTTCTCGTTTTCAAACCCCTCGTCCTTTCGAATATTTCCTTCCAGGGCAGTGAGCGTCTCCTGTGGGCCGCCAGGACTGCGGCCATCACGGCGCCGGCCGAGCCGAGGCAGTGGGACTTCTGGGTTCGCGTGCTGGACGACCGGGTGGAGGAAGCGACCGTGTTCCTGGTGAAGGCCCACCCGGGACAACCCAACTTTTACGAGGACTGCGAACGATTCGGCGTATCGTCGGAGCACGCCCTGACCGCCTATGCGGAGGGCGAACATGTGGCCTTTCCGGACACCTCGCTGGTGACCGGCACCGGCGGCTACTACCAGGCCCTCGTCCGGCTCAACGGGATGAAGGGTGAAAGGGCCCTGCTGGGATTCCGGGACGCCCGGGGCGGAAACGCGCCCGAGGCGTCTTCCGTCTGGGCCCTGTGGCTGCTTTACCTGGGCATGGCCTTTGCCCTGGCCATTGCCGGCGGCTACCTGGTGGGCTACCTGCTGCTGGTGAAGCCCGTGATCCGCGCGGTCACCACAGCGGACCGGGCCATGCCCCCGGGGGCCTCCACGCCACCGGGTGACCTGGAATCCATCCGGGCCCACATGGAAGCCCTGGCCAAGACGAATCGGGAATCCAAGCGGCGGGCCGACCGCCTGTCCGTGGAACTCGATCGCATCCGGGCCGACCTGAAAGGGGCCCAGGCGACCCTGCTGCGGGCCGAGAAACTTGCCTCAGTTGGACAGTTGGCCGCCGGCGTGGCCCACGAAATCGGGAATCCCGTGGGGATCATCCTGGGACTGTCGGATCTCATCAAGGGAGGTGGCTCGGACGAAGAGGAGGTCCGCCAATTCGCCGCGGAGGTCAACAGCGCGGCCTCCCGGGTGGACGGGATCATCAAGGACCTGCTCACCTTCGCCAGGCCGGCCCGGGACGAGCAGGCCAGCGCCGACCTGCGGGAAGTGGTGGAGGCGACCATCAAGCTGATGAGACCTCACCAGCGCTTCAGGGAAGTGAAGGTGGAGGTGGCGCTGGAGGACGGGCCCCTGATGGCGGAGATCCGGAGTTCTCAGCTTCAGCAGGTCCTGGTCAATCTCCTGCTGAACGCCGCCGACGCCATGCGGGGCGTGGGGCGCGTCACTGTCCGTGCCTCCCGTGAGGATCGATACCTCCGTCTCGACGTGGAAGACCAGGGGCCGGGCATCCCCAAGGGGAACCTGGACCGCGTCTTCGATCCCTTCTATTCCACCAAGGCCCCGGGCGAGGGGACCGGCCTGGGCCTGGCCATCTGCGCCCAGATCGTGGAAGTCTACGGTGGGGAGATCACCGTGGATAACGGGCCGGATGGTGGCGCGCGCTTTTCCGTCCGTCTGTGGCAGCCCGAAGATGCCTGATCCTCTTCCCTGTTTGCATACCTCTGATACTTTTTTCTAAGAAGCCTGCAAAATATTCGTACCAAGCCTGTATACTTGTTGCAGGAGGGATCGGACATGAGCCTGAAGATTCTGGTCATTGACGACGAGCCGGGATTCTTGCAGATGCTGCAGGTCATCCTGTCGCGGGCGGGCTACCAGGCGACCACGGTGACCTCCGCCGAGGAGGCCATCGGCCTGGTGGAGAAGAAGGGCTATGACATCTGCCTGTGCGACCTGAAGATGCCGGGCATGGACGGCATGGGTTTTCTGGCCGAACTGAAGAACCGCAACATCCCGATCACCGTCATCGTGATGTCCGCTTACGGTTCAAACGAGACGGCCATCGATGCCATGCAGCAGGGGGCCTACGACTACATCAGCAAGCCGTTCCAGTCCGACGAGATCCTCCTGACCCTGAGGAAGGCCGAGGAAAGAGAACAGTTGCGACGGGAGAACCGGGAACTCAAGTCCCGGGTGGACAAGGAGTCGTCCGGTTCGACCATCGTGTACAAGTCCGAAGTGATGCAGAAGGTGGTGGACACGGTCACGCGGATCGCCGCCTACCGGACCACCGTTCTCATCAACGGAGAGTCGGGGACCGGCAAGGAACTGGTGTCAAAGCTCATCCACAACGCCTCGCCCCGGGCGGGGAAGCCCTTCACGCCGGTCAACTGCGGGGCCATTCCGGAAGGCTTGATGGAGTCCGAGTTCTTCGGCCATATCAAGGGGGCCTTTACAGACGCCCACGGGAACAAGCGGGGACTCATCGAAAGTTCCCACGAGGGCACCCTGTTCCTGGACGAAGTGGGCGAACTGTCCCTTCAACTCCAGGTCAAGCTGCTCCGCTTCCTCCAGGAAGGGGAAGTGCGGCGCCTGGGCGACACCCGGGTCCACAAGGTGGACGTGAGGGTGGTGGCGGCCACGGCCCGGGACCTGGCCGCGGACGTGAAGGAAGACCGGTTCCGCGAGGACCTTTTCTACCGCCTGAACGTGGTCCCCATCCGAATCCCGCCCCTCCTGGAGAGGCCCGAGGACATCCCCATCCTGACCGACCACTTCCTGAAACGCACGCGTGAACGCCTCGGGGTGGTCCGGGTGAACAGCATCGGGGCCGAGTCCATGAAACTGCTCATGTCCTATTCCTGGCCCGGCAACGTCAGGGAACTGGAAAACGTGGTGGAACGGGCGGTGGTGCTGACCGAGTCCTCCGAAATAGGCCCCGACGTGCTGCCCGAGGTCATCCGGGAGGGCAGTGACGGGGCCGGCCCGAGTTCCGTTCTCAACATGTCCGGCATGTCCATCAAGCGCAACCGGCGATCCATGGAAAAGACCCTGATCGTGAGGGCCCTGGAATCCACCGAAGGGAACAGGACCCACGCCGCCAAGATCCTCGAGATCAGCCACCGGGCCCTCCTGTACAAGCTCAAGGAATATGGCCTGGGGAACACGGATTGAGCACCCGATCCAAGGGCAACATCGTCGGTCTCAAACAAAGCGTGCTCCGGCGCATCCAGAAGCTCCATGACCGTCGGATCGGCGCGAGGGAGTTCGTGTCGCCTTCCTTTGCAGTGGCCCTCCAGGACGCGGCCCTCGTGGCGGGCCGGCGGGTGGGTGTGCTGGCCGACCGGCGGGGCGCCGTGGTCGATGTGGTGGTGGGTGACGCGACTTCGCTGGAACCCCCGGCGGACATGCGTCGGAGGGTTGGGCCGGGCCGGCTGGGAGGTCTCCGGTGGGTCCACGTCCGGCTCAACGGCCAGGGCCTGACCCGCGAGGACCTGTCCACACTCCGCCTTCTTTCGCTGGACGCCTCCGTGGCCGTCCTGGCCGGGGACGTGGGTCGGATGCCGCGGGTGGAGGTGGCCTATCTGCTGCCCGTGAATCCCCAGGGGCGACTGTGGGAAACCCTCCCGGGGGCCCACCCCGCTGCCCTGGACGTGCGCTTCGACGAGATCCTGAAAGACATCGAGGGCCAGATGGGACGGGATGCGGCCCACCTCAGAAACGGGCCACGGGAGGGAAACCGGGCCAAGGATGCGGCCATTCTGGTCCTTCCGGTGTCGGGCCGGGTGGACGTTCAGTGGGAAACCGGAGAACTGCGGTCCCTGTGCCATACGGCGGACCTGGCCGTGGCCGACGTGGTGGTGCAGCGAAGGGACCGTCCGGATCCGCGGACTCTCGTCGGTCGGGGCAAGCTCAGGGAACTCACCATGCTGGGCCTTCAGAAGGGAGCGGACCTCCTGGTGTTCGGGACCGCCCTGAGCCCGTCCCAGCAACGGACCGTTGCCCGCGAGACCGGGGTTCGTGTGGTGGATCGGAATCAGCTGATACTGGACATCTTCGCTCGTCACGCCCGGTCCAACGAGGGCCGGCTGCAGGTGGAACTGGCCCAGCTCAGCTACAACCTGCCGCGACTGTCCGAAAAGGATGACGCCTTTTCGAGGCTCACCGGCGGCATCGGCGCCCTGGGCCCGGGCGAAACCAAGCTGGAAACCGAGCGGCGGCGCGCCAGGGACCGCATTCACCTCCTCAAGAGCCGGATCAAGATGCTGTCCGCACAGCGGGCGGGTCGCAGGAAACGCCGGATCCGCCGCGACGTGCCCCTGGTGGCCCTGGTCGGGTACACCAATGCGGGCAAGTCCACCCTCTTCAACACGGTCACCGGCGCCACGGTCCCCGCGGCGAACCGGCTGTTCGCCACCCTGGATCCCACCACCCGGCGGGTGCGTTTTCCAAACCGTCGGGACTTCCTGCTGTCCGACACCGTGGGCTTCATCCGGGATCTCCCCGATGAACTGGTCGGGTCTTTTCGCGCCACCCTGGAAGAAGTGGAGACCGCGGACCTGCTGGTGCTCGTCACCGATGCGGCCGACCCGCACCTGGATGAACAGGTGTCTTCCGTGCGGCGGATCATCGGTGAACTGGGCCTTCAGGACAAACCCACGGTCCTGGCGTTGAACAAGCGTGACCAGGTGGCGGATCCGCAGGAACTGGACCACAAGATCATGCTCTACGGGGGCATTCCCGTTTGCGGGCTGGAGCCCGGTTCCCTGGAACCCCTGGTTGAAAAGGTTCTGGTCCTCCTGGGGGACCAGGCGTCCACAGTCTGAAGTCTGCAGCCCACGGCCCGGCATCCATCCTCCGAGTGAAACGGCAGAGATGTTGATTTCGATAGACAATTCGGGATAATAAGGGCCCCAAAATGGGGACCCGGGAGGTCTTGTTATGGTTTGGAATCGAACCTTCTTGCTGGGGCTGTCGTCGGTGCTTTTCGCCTGTTCCGGCCCTCATGCAGGTGGCGGCGAGTGCACGGGTGATTCGGACAACGAGTACTGCAAGCCGGTGATGGAAGCCGCGCCCGATGACGGCAAGGCGGACTCGGTGGAAGGGCTCAAGGGCCTGCCTTCCTCGGTGGACGGCTCGGACACGGTGGTCTGGGAGGTCTGGAACCAGTGGCACGAGACCGACACGGCCGAGGCCCGCGCCGCGGGAATGGCCTGGGGACAGGACAGCGGCCTCGACTGGGACGAAAAGTACTCCCGGTGGATCGAATCCATGGAGAAAATCGACGGATTCGGCACCTACTACAAAACCTTCGAGCTGACCACGCCCTGGGGGAAAAAGTATCCGGCGCCCAACCTGGAGTGCGCCGAGGTGGCCCTGTTCCTGCGGGCCACCTTTGCCGCGTGGTACCACCTTCCCTTCTACGTGGCAGCCTGGGACCCCTCCGCAGGCCGTGTCTATTTCGGTCATTTCGGTGCGCGCACCAAGACCGGGCGCTACGGTAACCTCCCCCGGTTCCGGAACAGCTACGACGACCACACCGACACCTGGGACCAGGTGAACTGGCCGTCGGATCCCAATCTGCGCACGCGGAAACTGTCCAAGAGCGGCGATGATGAAAACGATTTTCTGGGCGACGATCTGTACTCGGGCGCCTATTTTGACGAGATCTTCCTGAACAAGCGCGCCGGCTATTTCATGTACTACCTTCTGATCTTCACCGGGTCCATGCACCTGGCTTCGTCGAACAACACCTTCAACCTGAAGCCCGAGGTCATGCGCGAGGGGGACGTGCTGCTGGAACGCTGGCAGAAGAAGGGCATCGGACACACCCTGGTGGTCAAACGGGTGGAGCCCCTGCCGGGGGATCGGCTGGACGCGGAACTGGCCAGCGGATCCATGCCAAGGAGACAGCCCAAGTGGGAGAGCGGGCCCAGCTCCAAGAGCACCTTTACCAACACGTACTGCGGGGGCGAGGGCGAAAACCATGACGGCGACGCCTATGCCGCCCTCGGCGGTGGACTGAAGCGGTGGCGGGCCCCGCGAATCGTGAACGGCTATTACAGGAACCGGGTTCCCGACAAGGACCTGGCCTACTGGATCCCCAGTACCGATCGCGAAGCCATCGCCGGTCGGATCGAGACTCTGCAGGGGTTGCTGGGTGAACTGACGCCGGTGGAAAAGCGGGACATGCTGGTGGAAAAGATCGAGGACAAGCGCGCCCATCTCAGGGACCATCCATCGTCCTGTTCGGCCCGGATCGGGCGGGAAGAGGCGTTCAACGACCTGTACGAGGTCATGCAGACGTCCTTCGGCAAGGACCGTGAACAGGTGGACCGGCTGTACCGGAAACTGGATGACTACGTCCTGGCGGAACTGGTCTACGAACAGTCCAGGACCTGCTGCTGGAACTCCACCACACGGGCCATGTACGAGATCATCATGGACTACAACCTGGCCCAGGCCTGGGACACGGAGACCGGGGTCTGCCGATCCGTGGAGGTGTTCAAGGTCAGCGGCGGTGGCTACGATGTCTTCGAAACCCATGCCCAGCTCATCGGTCGCGGCCACGAGTGGGTGGCCTGGTCGGCGGACGAGTCCTGCCCACAGAGCGACGTGGAGAACGACACCGAGGCCGAGCACACCTGGACGGCCCAGTGCGACATCATCGACGTGCTGGTGGATGGCGCCGGCCTGCCCGTGGACGAATGCACCGACGTCTTCGAGGGCAATGACGATCGGGACCATGCGGCTCCGGTGCCCCTGGGGGCCTACCCCGGACTGCGCATCTGCTCCGGGGAGGAGGACTGGTTCGCCGTCACCCTCGACGGAAATGACCGCACGGTGCTCATCGCCTTCGAGACGGCCCTGGGGGACCTGGACCTGGAACTGTATGGCGGCGACGGGAACCAGATCGGGTTTTCCAACGGGACCGGGGATTCCGAGTCCGTGGACCTGGACGGGCAGCCCGCTGGAACGGTGTTCATCCGGGTGTTCGGCTACAACAACGCCACCAACGAGTACACCCTCAAAATTGAGTAACCCGCCGGACCGCGGCCATTACCACCAACGCCAACAACAGGAGCAGGAGCGCGACGGGTGAACCGGCCCCCCCCGTGGCGGTGCAGCCGTTGGAACCACCGGTCGGGCCCGGGTCAAAGGACGGCGTGTCAGGTGGGGGGACCGTGCCCGTGTCGTAGACCGTGCCCCCGGTTTCGTCGGGCCACTGGGTGCCGGTGTCGCCAACCGTGTCGGGCCAGGGATTCCCCTGGTCGGGAGCCGCGATCTCACCCGTGTTCTCGGCCGTTCCTTCGTCGGGCGTTCCCTCGTCGGGGACCGGCGTTCCCGGGTCCGGCTGGTCCGGCGCGCAGAACGCGGCGGGCATGCAGGCGTCACCGATGTCGGTGTCCACGAACTCGCAACAGCCCCCCGGGAAGTCGTCGAGGCAGTCCCCGGACCCCTTGCAGGGGTAGGTGCAGAAGGACGTGGCGCCAACCCCGCTGGTGTACAGGCAGAACACGCCCCCCAGGTTGGGGTTGCAAAAGGGCAGCGAGGGCTCGGAAGGGTATCCGCAGGGCCCTCCGGCATGCCCGCCGGGGTCGTAGGGTGGCGGCCCCTGACCGCAGGGCTGGTCCACGGCCTCGAAATCGATGGTCAGTGTGTAGGGGCCGGGATGGTCCGTGCCAGTGCTCGCCGTGGTGTAGCTGTCGGCCACCACGAAAAGGGGTCCGCAGTCCACCGGGGCCTCCACCACCTTGTCATTGCGTGCGAAACAGTCCCACTCGTTGAGGGCCCGGTAGAGGTGTACGTCCACATCCGTGTCCCCGTCGTCCTGCACGGCCACGGTGACGGTGCCCGGTTGAACGAGGTCCAGGCGGTACACCATCTCCGGTCCGTACTCGCCCTTGGCTGGCGCCGCGCCGAGACACACGTCGAACTGATCGGACAGGGACAGGGAGGTGTCGCGCTCGTCCACGAAGGGGAATGACGTCACCACCACCGGGTTGTCCGCGGTGCCGTCCGGGTAGGAAGACGGGGTGTCCTCGATGGACTGGTACCGGATGGGCGTGTACCCGTTCACCGAGGTCCAGGAGTCCCAGAAGGTGACGTGCACGTTGTAGCCGGCGGCCTCCAGGAAACGGGGATCGCCGTTGGCCTGGGTGGTTTCGAAGAGCTTGACGTGATACCCGGGGATGTTGAAGGCGTCGGCTGGCTTTACGTCCGACGGGTCGATTTCGCTGGACACGTTGTGCATGGACGACGTGCTGTAGTGACCGGTGTCCCAGGCCCTGCTCACATAGCCAGAGCAGTCCAGGCCCACGGTGCAGGCCAGCACGCCGTCATCGG
>JADHTP010000025.1 GCA_016784945.1 Deltaproteobacteria bacterium
TTCCTGGCGGCCAACGACCTGTCCCTCCTGCCCTGGATGTTCATCGGTTCGGCGCTGTTCACGGCCCTGCTGTCCATTGTCTACGTGGCCGGGATCCAGAGGGCGCCCCTGGAGACCCGATTTCCCATCCTGCTGGGTGTGGCCCTGGTGTCCTTTGCGATGTTGCGGATGGCCTATCCGACCAACCCCCGTCTCCTGTCGCTCCTGATGTTCATCTGGCTGCCGGGCATGGGTTACATCATCGCCCTGCAGGCCTGGAACATGGCCGCCTACCTCCTGCCCGTGCGCCAGGGAAAGCGTCTGTTCCCTGTCCTGGCCGCCACGGCCACCCTGGGTGCGGCTGTGGGCGGCGGCATGGTGAAGTTGCTGCTGGCCTGGAGTTCCGCAGAGGACCTCATCTGGCTGGCCGCGGTCCTTCTCCTGATCCTGCTGACCACCGTGCGATTCTCCATCCGGCGACTCCGTTCCGCCCGGGCGGGGGAAGGGGACTCGGGGCCGGCCGGCGGTCAGTCCGACCACCGGAAAAGCAGGCCCGCCCGTCAACCGGGCTTCGGCGTGGCGGCGGGATTCAGGTCGGTGTTCCGACACCCGCTGCTGTGGCGTTTGGCCGTGTTCGTTTTCTGCCTCCAGGCGGCCTCGGTCCTCGTGGACTACCAGTTCAGCGGCGAACTGAAGAACCAGTTCTCCAAGGACGGGATCGCGTCGTTCCTGGGCAGCTTCTACCTCGTGTCCAACGGGGTGGTGGTGGTGGTTTCCCTGTTCGTCACGAGGACCGTGGTCCGGTTGCTTGGTATCGGCCTGGCGCTTTCGGCAGTGGCCATCTTCGTGGGGCTGGGAAGCTCCCTGTACATCGTGGCCGCCGCCGGGGCCTTTTCCACCTTCTGGACCCTGTCGACCACGGCGCTGTCGTTGCACGTGGGTCAATATGCCCTGACCCGGAACTCCACCCAGCTCCTGGTGGCGCCTCTGGAAATCGAGGACGGCGAGCGGGCCCGGGTCATCATCGATGGCGTCGTCTACCGATTGGCCACGATCCTGGCCGCCGTGGTCCTGCTGGTCATGGCCCCGCTGGTGGAAGGTCTGCAGGCCTTTTCGCCCCCGGTGATCATCATGTGCGTGGTGGTGGTCCTGCTCGGTGTGCGCATCGGCCCCCACTACCGCCGGACCCTGTTCGACGCACTGAGGTCCAGGTCCGTGGCCGACGACATGACACGTACCCTCGGCGGATACGTGGTGGACCGGGCGGTGAAGGAGGCCGAGGCCCGGTTGACCGCCGATGACCCGGACGAGGCGTGCTGTGCCCTTGACGTGGCCAGCGAGCTGAAACTGCCCATCCGTCCCGACGTCCTGGAGAAGCTGGCTCGTTCCAATGATGAAAGGGTGGCCGAAAAGGCCCTCTCCACCATGAAGACCCACAAGCAGACGCCGTCCCGTGAACTGATGACCGGCCTTCTGCAGAAGGGACGTTCCTCGGGCGTGCTGAAGGAGGCGCTTCACATCCTGAACCAGAGCGCCGATCGGTCCTTCCTGGAGACCATCAAACCCCTCTCACATCACTCGGATCCCACGGTGGCGTCGCTCGCCAGCATGTACAGGATCCGGGCCACCCAGGAGCACGGCACGGCCGCCTTCGAGCGTTCCCTGCTGACGGGCAAGTGGGGGGGTGACGACCCCGAAGATGACGTGAAGATTTCCCTGGTTTCCCACCGGAAGGCCGTTGACTATGCGCGGGACCTGTTAGCCATGGTGGACGACGATTCCACCGACGTGCGCGCAGAGGCCGTTCGGGCCATGGGGGGATTGCGACTGCCGTCCTTCTTCGGGCCCCTGGTGTCCAGTCTGGGTGACCGGCACCTGCGGCAGTCGGCGTTGGACTCCCTGGAAAAGATAGGGCCGGCCATCCTGTCCCAGGCCGAGAGCCGGCTGGAGGATGAAGCACTTCCCATCGGTACACGGGGGGCACTGTACACGGTGCTGGCAAGAATCGGAACCCTGGAGGCCCTGGAACTGTTGAGGAAACAGGCCGGATCGGACTCCCTTGCCATCCGGAACGAGGCCGTGACCGCCATCTGGCGCCTGGCGCGGGACCCGGAGGCCGAGAGGCCGGGCCGGGACTGGCTCACCCTGCAGATCAGTGAAGAGATCGATCGGCTGAAGCGGTACGCGGCCATCGAAAAGGCCTTGGGCCCGACGGGGCTGTATCGGTCCCTCTTCTATTCCGAACTGGACGCCGCCCGCATCCAGGCCGAAACCCGGGTGTTTTTTCTCCTGGGGATCCTCTATGACCGGGCCGCGCTCTACCGGGCCTATCTCCACTACTGTTCGCCCGTCAACCGTGTCCGCTCCAATGCCATCGAGCTTCTCGACCAGCACGTGAGGGACCCGGCGCTCAAGGACTTCGTGGGACTGGTGGAGCAGAACATCTCCGGTGACGGCGGGGAACGGTTGCGCACCGTCATGTATCGCCGCCACCTCCCTACGGGGCCAATCGACGACCTCATCGCGGCGTCCGAACCCTGGCTGAAGAGCCTGTGGGCCTGGGTAACGCGGCGCGAGGCATCGGACCTGAAGAAGCTGGGCTGGGAGGACGAGATCGACCGCGTGTTCTTCCTGAAGCAGATATCCCTCTTTTCGGACATGAGCGGGGAACAGCTGTTTCCCATTGCCAGCCGGTGCAAGCTGGTGAAGCTCGCCGCCGGGGAGACGCTGTTCGAGAAGGGCGAAAAGGCCGGTGAACTGTACCTGGTCCACGAGGGCACCATCGAGATCGTGCGTGGCGGCACGGCTGTGGCCACTTTTCGGCCCCGGGACGTGCTGGGCGAAATCGCCATTCTGGACGGCCTGCCCAGGAGTTCAGCTGCGCGGGCCGGAGGGGATGCGTCCGTTGTGGAGGTGGCCCGGTCCGAATTCCTGGATGTGCTCCAGGTCCATCCGAGCCTGGGGCGCCGGGTGATCGAGATGCTGGCGGGCCGGATCCGGGGCCTGTACGAGAAGAAAGGAGGATAGCAACACCATGACGCGTCTAATCATGTTCGCCATTCCGTTCCTGCTGCTGCTGCCCGCCGGGCAAGCTGGGGCCGGGTCCCTGATGGACTACGTGGCCGGCGCCGGGGATGGGCGGTACGAGGCAGAGTGCCAAAAGAAAGAGACTGCCCACGCCCGGGCCGTCAAGCTCGTGCGATACGTGCCGGCGCATTTGCGGGTCTTTTTCTGGAACGCCCGTCCCGACCTGCAGATGAAGACCGTGGATGAGGAAACCCTGGTTGCGGCCCTGAAGAAGGAAGGGATTCCGCGGCTCATCGTGAAGGCCCGTGGGGGGCTGGGCAAGACCCGCCTGGCCGACTCCCTGGATGCCCAGATCTGCGGTCACGTCCCCGTGTTCCGGTTGGACGTGGGCAATGACATCATCCCGGCCTTGAACGGGGGGCGTCTGCCAAAGGATCTGTTCGAGGGTCTGATCGAGCGGGCCCTGGGCGCGAACGGGAAGGACCGCGGCGTCCTGGAAAAAGGGCTGAAGCAAGGCCCTTGGGTTCTTCTGGTCGATGCCCTGGATGAAGTAGCCGCCTCCCAGAGACCGGCCGTGGTGGAGGCCATAGAGAATCTTCGAAAGCGCTACCCCGGACGGGGGTCCGTGGTGATCTTCTCGCGGCCGCCCGTGTTTTCCGACCATTACGGACTCCAGGGTCTCGAGGCGGTATTCGCCATTGACCCGCTGGACTGCGCCGCGGCCCGCCGCCGGGTGGACACCTTCCTTAAGAACGGCGCCACCGTGGACGGATTCTGGCGGTTCGCCAAGGTCAACGGCCTGGACCATCAGACCCAACCCATGGGGCGCTGCGTCTATCGGCACCTGTCCACCTACCGGGATATCCAGGTGGTGCTGGCGCTGGCGGCCAATGCCGCGTTCCAGCCCTTTCCAAAGGAGTTCGAGGCGAATCGTGCCTCGGTTTATCGCAAGTATGTCAAGCAGGTGATGGGCCATTCCAAGCAGGGGGGAGGGACCGTCCTGGACGACATGGCGATCCTGGAAGGCATGATGGACGCCGTGGAACCCAGCAAGGGAATCCGCGTCCTGTGGTTCACTTCCGCCCTGTGCGAAAAGGTCGCGGGGGTGCAGGGCAGAAAAGGGGCCAAGGCCGTGTGCCGGGGGCTTTTGGGGTCCCAGCTGTTCGAGCGGCATGCCCAGCGCGAACAGTGGAGGTTCAAGAACCAGAGCATCACGGACTTCTTGCTGGCGGATTGGGCCGAGCGGTGGATGACGAGCCAGAAGGGTGAACCCGACTGTAGTGCCCTGTTCAAGCTGTCCAGTCTCGTAGCTTCCGGTGAGGTGGCGGGATTCCTGGTGGGACTGGCCCGGGGGTCGCGTTGCGTGGTCGACATCGTAGAGCAGCTGTGTGAAAAGGGGATCGGGTGGCACGACGCGGCCACACTGGTGGACCAGGGTCTGTCCCGGCACGTGGACAGGAAGGCTCTGGTGGTTCCGGCGGAACGCGGCTGCGCCCGGACGGTGATCGATGCCGTGAAGGGCATGGGGAGCAGTCAATGACCGACGGCGTGGACAGACCCACAGGAAAGACGCGGCGGGTGGAGCTCGTCAAGGGCGTTTTTCGCCTGAAGGGGCTGCCCCTGTTCAAGGGGCTCAACTCCGAGAGGCTGCTGTCGGTGTCCGAAGCCGTGACCCAGGTTAGTTTTCCGGCCGGCCAGGTGGTGTGCACCGAGGGCGAGGAGGCCCGATTCGTGTACATCCTGGTGGACGGCGAGGCCGAGGCCCTGCGGGACGGACACCCGGTGGTCTCCTACCGATCGGGCGACATCATGGGGGAACTGTCCATTACCGAAGAAGGCACCCATCCCCTCACCGTCAGGATCATGGCCGATGCCACTTTGCTGCGCATGACCCGCTACGATTTCCGGGAACTGCTGGACGTGGTCCCCGAGCTGTCAATGAACGTCATTGCCGTCCTCACCGATCGGTTGCGGGACGCCCTCAACCTGCTCAAACCCTACAGCAAGTCGGGGTAGGGGCGGGGATCGAATGATCGTCAATCGTTGATCGTTTGTAGGGGGCGGTCTCCAGACCGTCCCACTCACCCCTTGGGGAGTTGTGACTGGTCGATCTGGCGCAGGGTGGAATTCCTTTCGTCGGGATCCAGCGAATATTTGCTGCGCCAGGATCGGGCCTTGTCGAAACCGTCGCCGGGGTCCGACGATCGGGCATCCAGGAAGGCCCCTACGATGTCGGGCTCCAGTTGGGTGCCGGAGATTTCCTCGAGGATCGACGTGGCCCTTTCGATGTCCATGCCCTTGCGATAGGGCCGGTCCGACGTCATGGCGTCGAAGGTGTCGCCCACGGCCAGGATGCGGCTGGTCAAGGGAATCTGCGTCCCTTTCAAGCCGTCGGGATAGCCCCCCCCGTTCCAGCGCTCGTGGTGATGGCGGACGCCTTTGACCACGTCCTCGATATAGGGGTGCCTGATGTTCTTCACGATTTCGGATCCCTGAACCGGGTGCAGCTTGATGTGCTGGAACTCCTCCTCGGACAGTTTGCCGGGCTTCTGCAGTATGGCTTCGGGCACACCGATCTTGCCCACGTCGTGGAGGAGTCCCGCCAGTTCCAGGATCTCCAGCGTCCTTTGGTCCAGGCCCATCACGGCCGCGATGGAAAGGGCGTAGGCTGTCACCCGTTCCGAGTGGCCTCGGGTGTATGGGTCCCTGGCCTCCACCGAGGCCACGAGGGCCCGGTTGGCCCCGATGAAGAGTTCCTCCAGTTCCTGGATCAGCCTGGCCCGTTCCAGCGCGCCACCGGCCTGGGATCCGATGGATGCCAGGATCTCCAGGTCCGCGTCGGAGAACACCTGGTCCGGGCTGGTGGTGTCCACGTACAAGAGTCCCAGGGTTCCGGACCTGCCCGTGACGGGCACGCACATGACCCCGGTGATCATCTGGTCGATGATGCTCTGACCGCTGCGGAAACGGGCATCGACGGCGGCGTTGTTGCTGGTGGCGCTGACCCCTTCCTGCAGGACCTTGCCCAGGACGGTGCGGCTGATCTGCAGGTTGGATCTTCCAACCTTGTAGCGGTGCTTTATCGCCTCCAGTTCCACGTTGCCGGTCTCGGGGTGCCTGGTCAGCAGGGCGGCCCTTTCCCCTTCGGTCACCTTGAGCACGGACTCCACGATGGTCTCGAAGAGCTTGTCCAGTTCCTGCTCGGCGTTGATGGCCGCACCCGCCTGGTACAGGATCTCCAGACTTGCATGGGCCTTGGCCAGGTCCTGGCCCTTGAGGGCGCTCATGTGGGTCCGGTCAAGGTCTACCACCCGGTGCTCGAAAGTGCTGGTACTTTTGGGTTCCTTGACGATATCCAACGATGACGTGTGCCTGGGGGTCCGCGAGATCGATCCCTGGAAGCGCACGTTGACGGGCGCCAGTCCCAGATGAACCAGATCGCCGGAATTCAGGGCCCTGGCGTCCACCTTGACACCGTTGACGAATGTTCCGTTGGAGGAGTCCAGGTCCTTGACCTGCACCCGGCTGCCCAGGTTCTCGATTTCGCAGTGCCGACGGCTGATGCCCTGCTCGATGATCTGGAAATCACAGTTTTCCTGCCGGCCGAGCACCGCCTTTTCCCCGGTGGCTATACGGTGGGACCGGCCCACGGACCGGCCGGAGATGACACTGAGTACGACGTCCATGACTCTGCTCCGGGGACATTCACTCCGGCTCCAGGATTGGACACCTTACCATGATTTTTCGCGGACCCGGTTGCAATCCAGGACAGGCTTGGATGTGGGATTCAAGTAGGGCGAGGCACACAGCCCAAGGGGCGCCGCGAGATAGCGCCAGAAGAAGCCTCCGCCGCCGGGATTGAACAGGTATTCGCCGTCGGGCACCTCGGGATCGAACACGCGGTAGTGGGGCAGCATGCCCTCGGCCAGGTAGCTGGCGTGGGCCTCCTCGATGCGGTCGTGGAGGAAGCGCACCTCCCGCCAGGTCAGGGGCACGCCCACGGTGGCCGACATGACCACCGATTCGGCCAGATCCTGCTCGTGGGGCCCTTCGTAGACATCGGGCTGTGCCCGGGCATTGAAGATGGTGTCCAGGCGCCAGGCCAGGCCGTCCAGCATGGCGTGGGCCGTGTCGTGGTCTCCCCGCAGGAAGGCCATGGCGGCCGCGGCACGGTGATAGCTGCGGTTGATCTGGTGGAAATCGTTCTTGAGGACCCACTGTTCGTCCGCCGGCGTGATGCCGTTGCCGCAGTCCAGCAGGCCGGGGTTTCCACGACCATACAAGCGGATGGCCAGCCGGCTCTTGCATTCCAGCATTTCGATGTAGTGAGCCAGGTCCTCGATGGGCGTGTATTCCTGCCAGTCTTCGTCCACGGTCACGATGCCGTAGTCGTTGTCCTCCACGCCGCGGCACCAGGCCGTGTAGCGCTCCTCCAGCAGGTCCAGGTCGGCCTGGAAGTCCGCGTCCGCGGTGCACCCGGGCAGGAGCGCCATGGCCTCCAGCATGTGACCGATGTCGTCCTTGGACCGCTTGTTCTTGACCCAGACGTCCCCCCACCACGGATTGTCAGGGGCATGGACATAGATCGAAGGGGGCAGGTGCTCGTCCAGGTTCACACCCGGCCGGTTCAGGCTGTAGTCGATGTGATACTCAACGCCGTCGTCGCTTGACGCGATGGATTCGGGGTAGTGCGATCGGGCGAGGAGGTGCCCGTCGTTGGGCACGCTGTCACGGTCCATGGCCAGGGACCAGGCGTTGAAGCCCCGGACAAGCTTGCGGACCAGGTCCCCCTGGTTGCCCCACAGGGCGTGGGCGAAACAGACACCCGACAGGATGGGCCCGGTACGCATGCCGTTGTTGTCCGAACCGTCCTCTTTGTGCCGGTAGGTGACCTTCCCGTTCTCCTTGATGACCTTCACACCGCTCCACCAGGTGCCGTACCAGTACCGGCCTTCGGAGTCCGATCTCGGCCACCCGTGGGCCCGTTCGTTGGTGGCGTCGAAGTACCGGGTCCCTTCGAGGAGTTCCAGGTACTTGTCCGTGATGGCGGCGATGTCCTCGTCGGAAACCGGTTCACCG
The DNA here is from genome assembly GCA_016784945.1 of Deltaproteobacteria bacterium. Lineage (GTDB taxonomy): Bacteria > Myxococcota_A > UBA9042 > DTJE01 > DTJE01 > JADDHL01. The sequence goes on from JADHTP010000025.1 coordinate 8,086, forward strand.
TTCTCGGGTCGGGTGAAGGGCGGGGCGACTTCCACCGTGTCCTGTACCTGGGGCGTGTCCGTTCCCGTGTCGGCCACGGAGATGTCCGTTCCGGTGTCCAGGATATCGGGCGGATACCCGGAATTGCCGTCACTGCCGCAGGCCACGGCGAGCAGCAGGGACATCAGAGCCGGCGGAACCCACGGTCGCATGGTGCACTCCGGATCGAGACACCCGAGTATCCGTTTCCTCTTTCCCATGTGCAAGCCCCTTGTAGGGGCGACTCACCCGAGTCGCCCACCTGTACGGCTCCCGTCACCTCCCTGCGTTCAACGATCAAACGATCGACGATCAACGCTCTGCGATTGGCGATAAGCGGTAGGCGGTTGGCAGAAATGCTACTTCTTCGCTTCGGCGCGCAGGCTGGCGGCCTCGGCCTTGATCAGGGCCAGGGTCTCCTTCATGGGGGCCCAGCCGTACCAGTGCATGTAGTCGGGGTTCATGTGGAAGGCGCCCTGGAAGGTCCGCATGCGGTACTCCATGAACATGACCCACAGGTGCTGCTCCGGCGCGCTGGGGGCCTCGTAGAACTGCAACAGGTCCGGGGCGAAGGCCCAGCCGTCGGGCTTCTTCAGGATGCCGTCGTCGTACAGGCCCTTTACCTCCAGGATGGCCTGGGCCATGATCCGATCCACTTCCTTGATCAGGGCGTCGCCGGCGTCCAGCTGTTCCTTGGCATAGGATCGGGCGTGGCACTGCGAGCAGATGCCCAGCATTTCGTCCCGCTCGTCCTGGAATTCCTTCCTGGTGAGGCGGGCCATCTTCGCGGCTTTCACGGCATCCAGCCGCGCGGTGGGATTGCCCTTGCCGTCCAGCACGCCCAGGGCCTGGAGGATCACCACGCGGTCAGCCAGCCATTCCTTGTCGTCTTCGGGCAGCCGCAGGGCCAGGAAGCCCCAGGATGTCATCACCCGGTGATCACCGTCCTTCATGTGGCAGGTCTGGCAGGTGGGCGCCCGATCGCTGCCCTTCTCGATGGCCCAGATGGTGCCGTGCTTGGAGGTGGACCACATCTCCCACTGGGGGTGATCGAATCCCATGTGGCAGGTCTGGCAGGCCCTCGGGTCCTTGGCCTCCGCCTTGGAAAAGGTGTGTCGCGTATGGCACGAATCACAGGCGCCCGTACCGTAGTGGACACCGATCTTCTTGGCGTCCTTCTTGCCTATCTTGTGGCAACCGGCGCAGCCCTTGTACCCCTTCCCCTTGATGGGGGTGGGCTGGTGGCCCATCATGGGCATGGCTTCCATGGCCACCCAGGCCAGGGAGTGCTTGCCCTCTTCGTACTGCTGGACCTGGTCCTCGTGGCATTCGGCGCAGGTGGCGGGTGTGGGCAGGGTCACCTTGTCCACGTCCTTGGCGCTGACATGGGCCGACCCGTGGCAGTCCGAGCAGTCCACGTCGCCTGATTTACCCATCTCGCCCGACAGGAACTGCTTGACGATCCCCGGTGTCACCTGCTCGTGACAGGTCACGCACGTGGATTGTGACGGGGCTTCCCTGGCGGAAAGAGGCGCGACGGCCAGGAAGGCGACCATGGTTCCGGCTGCGGCGAGAGTGGTTCTCATGGTTCGATCTCCTTAACAGGACAAAAAAAGTCTTACTCCTGGAAACGCTTTCTATCGCAGTAGGACTTAATTTGTCAATTTAAAACCCGGATGGTAGATCAGGACCGTCAGGTTCCTGGTCGAGTATTCCGAAAGGTGTTGAAAATGGATGCAGTCCTCCTGTCCCGGCTCCAGTTTGGCATGACCATCGGGTTCCACTACCTGTTCCCCTCCATCACCATCGGCATGGCCTGGTTGCTCGTCATGATCGAATTCAAGGGCTGGAAGTCGGGTGAAGAGGTCTGGGTGAGGGCCGGCCGGTTCTTCGGCAAGGTGTTCGCCCTTACCTTTGCCGTGGGTGTGGCCACCGGGATCGTCATGGAGTTCCAGTTCGGGACGAACTGGGCGTCCTATTCCCGCTTCGTGGGGGACATATTCGGCGCCCCCCTGGCCGCCGAGGGCGTGTTCGCCTTCTTCCTGGAGTCGGGCTTCCTGGGACTGTACCTCTTCGGTCGTCACCGGGTCTCGAAGGGCGTGCACTGGTTCGCCATCCTGATGGTGGCCGTGGGCGCCACCATTTCCGCCTTCTGGATCATCGTGGCCAACTCCTGGCAGCAGACCCCCGCCGGATTCGTGATCAACGAGGCGGCGGGCCGCGCGGAACTGACCAGCTTTGCCGAAGCCGTGTTCAACCCGTCCACCCACCATCGCTTCTTCCACGCCGTGCTGGGCACCTTCATCGCCGGGGCCTTTTTCATGGCCGGCCTTTCCGCGATCCTCCTGTTGAAGGAACGGGGCGTCGACGTGGCGAAGAAGACACTGGGCTTGTCCTTGGTCTTCGGGTTCGTCTCGTCCGTCCTTGTGGCCTTTCCTTCGGGTCACGAGCACGCCCGTCAGGTGGCCGAGACCCAGCCCGAGAAGTTCGCCGCCATCGAGGGCCTGTACACGAGCTACGAGGATGGCGGGGCACCCTTGGCCCTGTTCGCGCTGGTGTCCTCGCCCCCGCCGGAACTCAAGGCGGTCATCGAGATCCCGCACCTCCTCAGCTGGATGACCTTCGGGGACATCAACGCGCCGGTGAGGGGGCTCGATGATTTCCCGCCCGACACCGTACCCCAGGGGGCCGAACTCTGGCTGTCCTTCGTGTCCTTCCACAACATGGTGATCCTGGGCGGGTACTTCATCGGCATCCTGGGGCTGGGCCTGTTCTTCCGGTGGCGTCGGACCCTGTTCGACAAGCGGTGGTTCCTGAAGATCCTGGCCCTGTCCATCCCGCTGGCCCTGGCCGCCAACCAGTTCGGCTGGATGGCCGCCGAGGTGGGCCGCCAGCCCTGGATCGTGTACGGGCTCCTGAAAACCCGGGACGCGGCTTCCGTGGCCGTTTCGGCCGGTGAGGTGCTGTTCTCGATCATCCTGTTCGGTATCATCTACCTGTTCCTTGGGGCTTTGTGGGTCTTTCTTCTGGCCAGGAAACTGCAGCACGGACCGGATGCACCGGCGACGGCGGAGGTGGCGTGATGGAAGCGACTTTCCTGCAGATCACCTGGTTCGTTCTCTTCTTCGTCCTCATTATCGGTTACGCGGTCCTGGACGGGTTCGACCTGGGTGTGGGCGTACTGTCCCTGTTCAATCGCGACGACGGCGAGAGGCGCCTGTACGTGAACGCCATCGGACCGGTGTGGGACGGCAACGAGGTCTGGCTGCTCACGGGCGGCGGCGCCCTGTTCGCGGCCTTCCCCCCCGTGTACGCCACGGTGTTCAGCGGATTCTACCTGCCCCTCATGCTGGTGCTCGTGGGCCTGATCCTGCGTGCCGTGTCCATGGAGTTCCGCTCCAAGGTGGATTCCCTCGCCTGGCGTCGCCTCTGGGACCTGGGCTTCGGCATCGGCAGCCTCCTGCCGGCCCTCCTGTTCGGTGTGGCCGTGGGGAACATCCTGCGGGGGCTACCCGTGGGCGCCGACGGCGAGTTCGCGGGCACCTTCCTGGGGCTTCTGAACCCCTTTGCCCTGCTGTGCGGCGTGCTGGGCCTGGTGATGTTCCTGACCCACGGGGCCCTGTACATGGCCGTCAAGAGCGACGGGGACCTGCGTGATCGCATGTTGTCCATGGCCTCGAAGGCCTGGGTCGGCTGGGTGGTCCTGTTCATCGGGGCCACCCTGTACGGCTTCTTCGAGGCCAACCACCTGTTCGACTGCACGCTGAAGAACCCCGTGTTCTGGGTCCTGTTCGCGGCCTTCCTGGGCTCCCTGCTTTACCAGCCCGTGGCCGTCAAGGCCTCACGACCCTTCGTAGCCTTCGTGGCATCGTCCCTGTCCGTGGCCACCCTGATCGGTATGGCCGCCACGGGACTCTTCCCCACACTGGTGCCCTCCACGATCGACGCCGTCCACGCCCTGACCATCATGAACGCCTCGTCCACGGAACGCACGCTCACCGTCATGCTGGTCATCGCGGGCCTGGGCATGCCCCTGGTGATCGGCTATACGGCGTTCATCTATCGGGTGTTCAAGGGAAAGGTCGTTCTGGACGAAAGCTCCTACTGAAGGGCACGCTCAGCATCCGCCGCCCTTCTTCTTCTTACGCTGCATCTTGACGGGTTTGGGCCGGGGCGCGGCGGGCTGGGCCCTGGAGCCGGTCAGGTATCCGTGAATGGCGCTGCGGACGCGGAACCGGGCCAGGTCGACCGTTGTCCCGCTTTCCGGGGCCACGGGCGTTGTGAGGAATTGCGCGTTGAAGGCCGCATAGCCACCTTCCAGGACACGGACCTCGCCGGTAAAGGCACTGGCCGTGGCCGGAATTTCCGTCATGTCGCCCTGTGAGTAGAGCACCAGCGTCCGGGTGGGCGGCAGGTCCCTGATGAAGGCTCCCTCGGGGTCGTCTTCAGACAGGCACAGGGCCCCCGGTATACGCTTGACGGCGCAGGCGGACGGGTCCCGCAGGTCCACCACGTAGAGGGACTCGCCTCGTTCGATGAGCGTCCGGGCAAAGGTCATGGTGTTCATGGCGGCGAAAGTCTTCTCCGGGGCCACGGGCGTCGCGGGCGGGTTGATCAGCCCCACGAATCCGGCGGCTGTCAGTACGCCCAGGACGGCGAAGACCCCGTTGCGGGTCCGGGGCGCGGAAGCCGGTGCGGGCAGGTTCCGGCGCCTGGTGAAGAATCGCTCGGCCCACTCGCCCACGAAAAAGGCACCAATGGCCATGGCCAGGACACCGGCGGTCAGCACCGCCTGGGGGAGGCCCAGCAGGTCCGTGAAACGCAGAACGCCCAGGTGGCCCGAGTTGTGGAATGATTCCAGCCAGGGGTAGACGAGCCCGAACAGGAACGTCCCCACCATCACGCCGCCGATGGTCAGGAGGCCGTCGATTCGGCCCGATGCGGCGGCCACCACCGACGTCCCGGGACAATAGCCGGAGACTACGAAGCCCACGCCCAGCAGGATGCCGCCCACCAGGTGAGGCCACAGGTAGGTGTCGGGCACGGTGATGGCGCCCAGGTCCAGGATCCCGACTCCGGACAGCAGGGTCATGCCCACCAGTGCCGTCACGATGGCCGTGAACATGACCTTGAGGACCCGCGTGTCGGTCCCGTAGAACTGGGCCGTCAGCACGGGGGCCCGTCCGAAGCCGGCCCGCTCGAGTACGAACCCGAAACCCACGCCCACCAGGGTGAACGCCACCAGGCCCGCTTCGTATCCCATGTAATCCAGTGCGTAGAGGGGGAACGTCATTTCCACTGCCTCCGTACGAAGGGGGAGGCCAGGTAACCGCCGGCGAACATGGCCATCATGAAGATCCATGACCCCACGGACAGCAGGGAACCGCCGGTCAGCGCCTGCCCCGACGTGCATCCCCGCGATATCTTCGCCGCCACGCCCATGAGGATGCCGCCGCCGATGGCCAGGGCCAGGCGGGTCCCCCTGGACACGCCCTTCGATGGCCCCATGGACACTTCCTTGCGCATGCGTCCCGCCGAGTAGGCGCCCAGGGCGCCGCCCAGGAACACGCCCAGGACCTCGAACACCAGGAAGTCGTCCAGCACGTTTTTGCCCGGACCCACGTACTGGGAAAAGTAGGGTGCGGATTCCATGGTCTTGGGGGCCACAACGTGGGCCGCCCCGATGGCCAGCCGGTTGGAGGCGCCCGACGCGCCCAGGCCGAATCCCAGGACCGCGAAGGAGCCCAGCAGGACCAGTCCCAGCGCGAAGCCGGCCAGGTAGGGGTTCCAGAATGGTCTTTCGCCTTGCATGAATCGCCTCCTATTGGATCATCCGGAAGGACGAAGCCTGTCCGGAAGCCAGCATGATGAAACGGAGGGACAGTCCCCCGATGAGCACGAACAGCGGGGCCAGGAACACGGGGGCCAATCGGCGGCGCACCTCCAGCAGGTCCATGACCAGGGGGACCCCGAGGCCCAGGAGCACCACCAGCACCCAGAACGCGCCGCCCCAGTTGCCCGTGGTGAGATTGGTCAGCGCTATCTGACCTGCCCTGTCACCGGCAGCGAACCCGATGAGCATGATGGCGATGAGCAGGAGTTCCGCACCGATGGCCAGAAGGTCCCAGCGCACCAGCTTGTGGCGCTCACCGTCGTCCAGTGGTAGCAGCAGCAGGAAGGCCGCGCCCGTGGACAGGCCCGAGGTCAGGAACAGGGGCCCCAGGATGGCCGTGTCCCACTGGGGTCTCGCCGACAGGGCGCCCAACAGGATTCCCGTGTAGATGCCCAGGGCGGCGCCCGACACCACCGATGCCCACAGGAGGGGGCGACGCAGGCTGTCTGCCCGTCCGAAGACGCACATGAGCCAGGACGAGACCTTCAGCTTCTGGAATGGTGGGTACCCGATGAGTCGGACTCGGGTCTCCTGGGGCACGGAGCCCATGCCCAGCAGGAAGGCCACGGGATAGACCAGGACCAGGATCCACGAGCCCCAGGACATGGGGGACGTGGGTTCGAAGGCCAGGTAGAACCTGAACGTGTAGAGCTTGTGCTCCAGGTCCAGGAACAGGGCCACCATGCCCAGCGAGAGAAGCACCAGGGCCACGAAGGGGGCCGTCCGCATGGGCAGGGAGGCGTCCTTTCTGCCACGGACCAGTTCCAGTGCGGCGGACAGGATCAGCAGGCCGGCCACCACACCGCCCAGGAACAGGTAAACGGGGATCTCCCAGCCCCAGATGTGCAGGGCAGGGTCGATGAGATGGTTGTGCCTGCCGTGAAGGACTTCGATGGTGGGTTGGTTCATCGTGGCCCTCCTTCCAGGAAATAGACGTTGGGTTCACATCCCGTCTCTGGATGCAGTACCTTGTGTTTCCGGGTGCGAAGCAGCTTCGAAACCTCGGAATCAGGGTCGTTCAGGTCGCCGAAGTGCAGGCAGAAGGTGGGACAGACCTCCACGCAGGCCGGCTCCTTGCCCCTCTGGACCCGGTGCAGGCAGAAGGTGCATTTGTCAACGTATCCGTCGGGATGCACGAAGCGGGAGTCATAGGGGCAGGCCCCGATGCAGGCCTTGCATCCTGTGCATTTGTGGTGGGTCACCAGCACGGTCCCGCCTTCGTTCACGTGGCTCGCCCCCGTAGGGCAGGCATGGACGCAGGGCGGGTGGGCGCAGTGGTTGCACCGTTCGGACCGGTTCTCGGCGCGCAGGTCGGGGAACACGCCCCGGGTCTCCTCCACCAGCCAGTCCCGGCAGAATCCGTCGGGGACGTCGTTTTCGGACTTGCAGGCCAGCACGCAGGCCTTGCAGGCCACGCACAGCTTCGTGTCCACCACCATGGCGTATCTTGGTTCCGTCTTCTTGCTCATGACGCCCACCTCTCCACGCGGACGAAGTTCACGTTCATGCCCGTGCCGCCCATGATCGGGTCCACCTTGTACCGGGTGACGAGGCGGGAATCGCTGGCGCCGCGGCCCTTTGCGAATTTCAGGCCCTTTGCGTCATGGCCGTAGCCGTGGACCATGTACACGCAGTCGGGGCGGATGCGCTGGGTCGCCTTCAGGGGAACGGGTTCCGACCGGACGCCGTCCTGGTTGATCAGCACCACGTTCGTGCCGTCCTTCAGTCCCATCTCCGTGGCCACCCGGGCGTTCAACCAGACTTCGTTGCCGTCCACCACCTCGGAGAGGAACCGGTTGTTGGTGGTGCGGCCGAAGGTGTGAGCGGGCGAACGGCCGAAAAGCAGGCGGAACTGGCCGGGCGGCGGTTCCTCCGGGGGTTCATACTGCGGCACGGGATCGAAACCCGCCTGCTCCAGGGTGTCCGAGTACAGTTCGATCTTCCCGGAGGGCGTGTCGAAGGCGGGGTCCAGACCGTCCTCGATGTACACTGGCGTGGGCTTGCCCAGGGCCACGCCCGACAGCCGCAGTTCGTCGCAGTCGAATCCCCCGGCCTTCACCCGGTGCATGGCGTATTCCACGCTATCCTTCCAGGGGAAATAGTCATTCAGACCGATCCGGTGGGCCAGCTCCCGGGCGATCCACCACCCCGGCTTGGAATCGTACAGGGGGTCCACCACCGGCTGTCGCACGGCCACGAAGGGCTCCTTGTAGGGCGGCGTGTGGACCTCGTCGCACCGTTCCAGGTAGGTGGACTCGGGCAGCACCACGTCGGCGAATCCGCAGATTTCCGCAGGCAGAACGTCCACGGCCACCATGAAATCCAGGGACTGGATGGCCTTCATGGTCTGCTCCGGCGCGGGAAGGGACTGGATCAGGTTGGTCCCGTACACGATCCAGCCCTTGATGTCGTAGGCGGCCGTGCCCGGGATGCTGGCCATGCACAGCCCCGATGCCAGTGTGCTGTCCGCCAGCGGGTACAGGGTGTCCTTTGGCATGTCCGGCGGGGCCTTGGGCTTGTGGGCATACTTCGTGTAGGGGTAGCTCGGCAGGTCCACTTTGGATGGCAGGGTGAAGCCCCCCTTGCGGCCCCAGGCCCCCAGCAGGGCGTTCAGCAAAGCGATGGCCCGGCTGCGCTGTGTGTCGTCGCCGTACCAGGTCACGTGGCGCCCGGGGTGAACCAGCGAGGCCGGTCCGGCGCCGGCGATGAACCGGGCCGTTTCCACGATGGTTTCGGGGGGGATGGTGGTCCGGGCGAAGGCCCACTCGGGGGTCCGGTCCTTCAGGCTTTCCTTCAGCTTGTCCAGGCCCACCGCGTATCTTGCCAGGTAGTCGTGGTCATACAGCCCTTCGTTCACGATCACGTGCATCCAGGCCAGGAGCAGGGCGATGTCCGTGCCGGGCTTGATGGGCAGCCAGTACCGCGCCTTACCCGCAGCGATGGAGAAACGTGGGTCCACCACCACCAGTTCCGCTCCACGGTCCAGGGCGCGCGCCAGGTCCTGAACCTGGGTGTTGTGCATGTTTTCGCCCAGGTGGGAGCCGATGAGGGTGATCACCCGGGAGTGCTCCATGTCCGTGGTCTCGGGGGACCCCACGCCGGAGCCGAAGGTCAGCTGGAATCCCACCTCCCGGGGACCACGGCACTGGGCGTAGGACGGGGCCGCGATGTTGCCCGACCCGTAGGCCTTGAGCAGGTGCTTGAACCAGCTTCCACCGTAGCCGTGGCTATAGAGGGCCATGGCCTCGGGGCCGTATTTATCTTTGATTTTCAAAAGGTTTTCGGCCACGTGATCCAGGGCCGCGTCCCATTCCACCTCCCGAAAGACCTGGTCGCCGCCCTTCGACTTCCGGATCAGGGGCTTCTTGAGCCGGTCCGGGTCGTACAGCAGACCGATGCCCCCCGTGCCCCTGGGACACAGCCGGCCCCTGGACAGGGGGTGGGCGGGATTGCCCGTGAGCTTGGTCACGCGCCCGTCCTTCACGTGGGCCAGGACGCCGCATTTCCAGAAGCACAACTCGCAGAATGTGGGCACCACCCGGTCCCCCTCGGTTCCAGGATCGTGGACCACGTCGGGGTCCGCCCCGAACCAGTTGGTGGTCAGGCCCGCGCCCACTGCGGCCGTCCCCGCCGCGGCGCCGCCGATCTGGATGAACTGCCTGCGTGTCAGTCCCGACATGGCTCTTTCTCCTGTGACAGCGCCTACATCCTGTTGACTGGTCTGGAAGTCTCACAGCAACGCACCAGGCAGGCCAGCAGTTCCCCCACCTGGGAAACCGCCACCGAGTAGTGACGATAGCCCCCGTCGGGACGGACCTTCACCTGGCCGTGGAGCCTCAGGGTGGCCAGTTGTTGCGACACAACGGCCTGGGGAAGTCCCAGGGCCTGCCCGATTTCCTTGACGGATCTTTCCCCGGTGCAGGCCAGCAGGGCCATGATTCGCAGCCTGGTCGGGTTTCCCAGGGTCTTCAGGGCCTCAGCCATCCGTTCGGCCTCGCCCGGGTGGTTCAGGATACTGCTGATCAGTTCGCGTTCCAAGCCTGTCGCTCCAGCAACATCGCGGAAGTAATATATGCAGAAATCAGGATATTGCAAGAAGGAAATGTCATGAGTGTGACCGACGGTAGCCAATAGCCAATCGCCTATCGCCTATCGCCTATCGCTATGCCTATGACTTGCGATTATCGATAGGCGACTAGCGATGGGCGGTCCCCCTGCTAGTCGTCCAGCAGGCGGTGCTGGCCCTTCAGGCCCTGGATCCGGGTCACGTCCTGGGTCACTTCCAGGCAGCCCAGGTACTTGCCGGCCTTGTCGCGCACCGGGAAATAACGGATGAAGACCTTCATGTCCCGAAAATCGATCCAGAACTCCGCCGTGTCCCGCTTGCCGGCCTTGAAGTCCTTCAGGATGGCCTCCACCATGTGGACGCTCTTGGGCGGGTGGCAGTTCTGGACATTCATGCCCACCACGGAGCGGCTCCGTGGGAAGATCTTGTCGTGGTCCTCGTGGCTGAAATACTGGACCCTGTCGTCGGCATCCACGAAGGACAATTCCACGGGCAGCGTGTTGAGGATGGCGGCCATCACCGACCGGTCCACGTCCTCGGACAGGTCCTTCACCTGGCCGGCGTCGGCCAGGGTCTCGGCCAGGGCGTAGTACCGATCCCGGGTGTCGTCGCCCATGGCTGTCTCCGTGGCCTCGATTCCCTGGATCACCAATGCTTCGTCGGCCTCGGTCATCACCCGGATGGCCATGGGATAGAGGATGTCGTTTTCCTTCCAGAAGTGGTCCTTGCACAGGGTCTGGTACTGGTCGAAACCTTCCTTCAGGGAAGCCAGTGCCTCCTTGTTTCCGGCCAGGAAATCATCGGCGTGCTTCGTGAGGCGTTCGACCAGGTCGTGCTGTTGCTCGTGTTCCGCCAGCATCACCCCCAGGGGCCCGCCCTCGGCCGGGATTCCCCTCTCCTGGACCAGGGGGAAAAGGTGGTCCTCTTCCTTCTTGCTGTGGCAATGGTCGATATAGTTGGTGACGTAGTCCAGCATGCCGGAAATCGTTTCCTTCGACGGGCCGGACGGGTCCGCGAAGGCCACATCCATGGCGGCGAAGACCTTCTCGTGCATGGTGTGATCATCCATGAGCAGTTCGTACCAGCGCTTAACCATTTGGGCCCTCCTCCGGTTCATTTAAAAAGCGTGTCGGCGACGGGGCATTGCCCCGGTCGGTTGTCCTTAGAATATTAGTAAGATTAAAAAGGTCAAGAAAAACCGGAAAAACCCGCGTCGATGTCAAATTTTGCCCGATTCGACTTGACAGAACGGGCGTGTTGGTTATTAATAAGGTTGATTTAGTCCGGATAAGAGCCGGAAAGAAACGGGACAGTCATCCACAGGAGGATATTCGCAATGAGCAACAACACACTCGTACAGCAGAAGGCGCCAGGTTTCGATGCCGATGCGGTCGTTGGTACGGACTTTACTTCGGTGAACCTGGAAGGATACAAGGGCAAATGGGTGGTGCTTTACTTCTACCCGCTGGACTTCACCTTCGTGTGCCCCACGGAGATCACGGCCTTCAACGATTCGCTGGAGCAGTTCAAGGTCCTGAATACCGAGGTGGTGGGCGTGTCCACGGACAGCAAGTTCTCGCACCTTGCGTGGGTCAAGACCCCCCGCGAGGAAGGGGGCCTGGGCGAGCTGCAGTATCCCCTGGTGGCCGACTTCACCAAGCAGATTTCGGCGGAATACGGCGTGCTTCTGGAAGGTGGGATGGCCCTGCGCGGTCTGTTCATCATCGACCCAGAAGGGACGGTGGTGTACCAGACCATCCACGACCTCAACATCGGACGGAACATCAACGAAACCCTCCGTGTGCTC
>JADHTP010000026.1 GCA_016784945.1 Deltaproteobacteria bacterium
GGATCCGGGTCGCTTCTCTGGAACAAGCCCCCACACTTCCGCGTTCCCGCCTGAACAGGCCCTTCGAAATCGGAAGGAGGTCCTGCAATCGATCGGAATATGTACCGCCCCCGGAAATCAACCTGGGTCGGGTTGCCTGGGTCGGGTTGCCTGGTCAGGAAATCAACCTGGGTCGGGTTGCCTGGGTCGGGTTGCCTGGGTCGGGTTGCCTGATCATGGCCGTTGTGCCTGATCACAAGTCGATCGGAAGACATGCTTGACAGACCCAGCCCCCATGCGGGATAGATCAAACATGGCCGTTGAAATGACTATTCCCAAATCGGATACCCGCTTCGTAGTTGCGGTGGACGTGACCGCTCGGGTTCCATACGGAGGAAACGCTATGTTGACTCGACTGCTGACAGGGCTCACGTTGCTTGCAGTGCTCGTGGGCTCGACCCCGGCCCGTGCCCAGGAAGCTCCCGCCGGCGGGGAAGAGACTCACTCCAAGATCGACGGCCAGCTCGTGCCCGTGGGAGAACAGAACCAGTACGAATACGCCTACAAGAAGCACCTCGTCTCGACGAACCCCCTCTCCTGGTTCTTCGGGTCCTTCACCGCGGGATACACATACGCATTTCACAAGTACATCGCAGCGCGGGTGGACGTCGGATTCGTCCACTTCTGGGCGACCGACCTCTACGGAGGCCAGCTCTCCGCGTCTTTGCCGATCTACGTCAAGAAGATGCACGACGGCTTCTACCTGGAGCCGGGCGCCTACATGATGGGCATGGAGTACAACGGTGCGACGGCCTTCGCAGGCGGCCCGCAGCTCCTCCTCGGGTGGGCATGGATCTGGGACAGCGGCTTCAACCTCAACCTGGGCCTGGGGATAACCTACACCTGGGTCAGCGCGGAGGCCGAGGGAGAAACGGCCGCAATCGACGGCCCCTGGCCCAAGGGCCGCCTCGCGTTCGGCTACGCCTGGTAAATTAGCTCCCCTCCATCATCGCAGCGATGTCGCCTTGGCGAACAGGGTGGGATGAACTTCCGGTGCTTTCTTCTTTAGGAAGTGCCATCCACCACGCGCTGGCCGTGTTCTACGGGTTCAGCAAGGCCCACGGCAAGAGGCCATCACAGGGCCGGATACAGGCCGCGTTCTCCGACCGATGGGAAATGGAACTGCGGGACTCCTTCCCAATCCAGTACAAGAACGGCGAGGACGCCGGCAAAGGTCAAGGACCTGGGCGTCGCGATGCTGAAGAGGTTCTGCGATGACGGATTCGTGCCTGACAAGGTGATCGCCGTGGAACAGCCATTCTCCGTGGAGATCCACGACCCCGAGACCGGTGTCATCCAGGAAGAGGCCCTGGTCGGTGCCATCGACCTGGTGGCTGAACACGAGGGCCGGACGGTAATCGTCGAACACAAGACTGCGGCCCGTCGGTTCGCCCAGGACCGCCTCCTCGCTCGTTTCGAGACGGACTTTCGTACCACTACAGACCTCCCAAAAAAATGGGGAAGTGCAATTGTCGTCAGTGGCCATGAACTATTGTCGCTGGGCATCCATGATCGAATGTCCCCTAATCATCCGGGGTTTTAAATGCAAGTCAAGCCCGGCGTCCACCGTAGCGAGCCCGGAACTCTTCCTCGATCCAGCGGTAGGTGGGCTTCATGCCGTCCCGCAGGGTGATGGACGGCACCCAGTCGAGGTAGCTGCGGATCAGCGTGTTGTCGGAGTTCCGACCGTTGACCCCCTTGGGCGCATCCAGCTTGTAGCGACGCTCGAGCTTCACGCCCGCGATGTCCTCCACGATGGACACCAGGTCGTTGATGGTGACCAGTTCGTCCGAACCCAGGTTCACCGGTTCCCCGATGTCGGCGTGCATGATGCGGTCCACGCCCTGAAGGCAGTCGTCGATGTGCATGAAGCTGCGGGTCTGGGTGCCGTCGCCCCAGATCTCGATCTCCCCGGTCCCCCGGGTGGTGGTTTCCAGGACCTTGCGGATGATGGCCGCGGGGGCCTTCTCCCGGCCGCCTTCCCAGTGGCCGTTCGGCCCGTACACGTTGTGGAAACGGGCGACCCGGGTCAGCAGGCCGTAGTCCTCGGTGAAATGGCGACACATGCGTTCCGTAAAGAGCTTCTCCCAGCCGTATCCGTCCTCGGCCATGGCCGGGTAGGCGTCCTGTTCCTTAAGCGGGGCGGCCCAGGGGTCCTTCTGCTTGTCCTCGGCATAGACGCAGGCCGACGAGGAGTAGAAGAACCGTTCCACCCCCGCGTCCCTGGCCTCTACCAGCATGTGGGTGCTAATGAGCACGGACAGCATGCACTCGGCCTTGTGGGCGCCGATGAACCCGATGCCACCCATGTCTGCGGCCAGGTTATAGACTTCGCTGACGCCCCGGCACGCCTTCCGGCAACTGTCAGGGAACGTGAGGTCCGCCACCACGTTGTCCACGTCATCGAACACCTGGAACCATTCGTCCAGGGGCTTGATGTCCACGGACCGGACCGGGAGGCCCCTCTTCCGATAGAAGTCCACCAGGTGCCCCCCGATGAACCCGCCGCCTCCCGTCACCAGGACCAGACCGTTGTTTGCCGCCATCCGGGGACTCCTTGCTGACCTGAGGGTCATTGTACCCGAACCGGTTCCCTGTGGGACGGACATGTGTCCGTCCCCTACAATCGATCAACGATCTGACGATCAACGCTCCGCGATGGGCGATAGGCGCCTCCTCCTCTGCCTTGACTCTCAAATCGTGATGCGGGCACAATGCCCGCCATGGAACCCGGTCCCCATTCTTCCCCAGCGCCCCGGGGCCTGCCGCGACTTCGCGGTGTGGCCGCGCCCGTGCTCCTGGTCCTCCTGGCAGGTGCGGCCTTCTGCTGGATCGGCCAGGGCGTGAGCCAGGGTATCGGCCTGCACGCCGACACCAACAGGGATCTCCTGCTGGTCAGGGGGTGTATATCCTCGGACGTCTGCCCCGCCAAGGGGGCCCCGCACGCCTTCCCCTACCTGGATCAGGGCGGCGTCTGGAAGATGCACCTGGCCCTCCTGGACACCCTGGGGTTAGGACTGCAATCCGTCGCCCTGGTGTCCATCCTGGGATTCCTGCTGGCCATGGGATTGCTCTTCCAGTCCGGACGGTCCCTTTTTCTGCGGTCCCCCGTCTTGTCCGTCCGGTCCCTGGCGTTCCTGGTGGTCCTGGCGGTGCCCATTACGGCCACCATGGCACGAACGGGAACGCTCCTGGTGGTCTGGAACCCGGTGCTGGCCCCCCTTCCCGCAGCGGCGGCCCTGCTGAGTTGCCTGCTGGCGGTCCAGACCCGGAAGACCGTCTTCTACGTGGGGGCGGCCCTGGGATTCGCCCTGTCGGCGCAGGTCCACCCCATCGCAAACCTGTTCGTCCCGGTGGCGGTCCTGTTGTTCCTGATCTACCAGCCCGAAAGGGTCGCCCTGGCCTGGTTCCTGAGTGGCATGGTGTTCTGCGGTTCCTACCTGGCCGTGTCACGGGATGCCCTGGTGTCACTGGTGGAACTCCTTGCGAACCTCTCCGCCCTGCCGGATCGGGAGGGCGTGGGTGTGGGGCCGGCCCTGCCCTTCGGGGCCGAGGCCTTGATGGCCCTGGCGTGGTGCGCGGCCTTCGTATTCCTGGTTCGCGCGGGCCGTCTGCCCCGATCACCGGCATCCACGGCACTGGCACTGCTGGCCACGGTCCCTTTCGTGGCGGTGGCGGCGCCGGCCCTCCTCCTCCACTGGACCTATTCGCCCCACTACCTGGTGCCCTTCCAGCTGTGCCTGCTCCTGATGGAGTCCCTGGTCCTGGTGGGACTGGTGGAGTGGGCGGGCGCTTTCCTGGCCGGACGGTTCGCGGCCCTGGGCCCGCCCGGGCGACTGCCCGCGCTCCTGCTCGCGGGGCTTGCCGGTGGTGTGCTGGTGGTCAGTCTCGGACCGGACCGTGAGGCCGGCCCCGGCACCCCGGATCGCGAAACGGCCCTGAACTACGAGGACATGGAGGCCCTGGCCGGGGCACTGAGGGATCTGGGTATGGTGACCTACGAAGAGGCCGTGCGTCGGCTGCGGGGTCCCGAGATGTTCAACGTGGCGTCGGCGCTGGAACTGTATCTTCCCCGCTCCGGCGCGCCCGGTCCCCATGCCGTGCCCGGGGACCTGGTCCTGCTGCTCAAGACCGGTTCCACGGGGGAACCGCCACCGGGGTGGAAGGTGATCAACCATACGGATCAGGGGCGCCTGTTCGCGGCTCCGTTCCGTTCTTCCGTGGCCTGGGACCGGATCGGGATCGCCTGCGATCCGGACCGGCCCGACCAGCCGGATTCGGGGGACTGGACCGGTGTCCTGGTCCTGGTGCCGGCCCAGGGGGACGGTCATCCCTGGCTGGACACCCTGCCGCCCATTCTGCGGTGCCGGCTCCTGCGGGTGCGGGTCCCGGTCACGCCCGTCGCCGACCATCCTCTGTTGCTGTACGGCCACCGGCGGGGGGTCCCGGGCGACCTGTCCCTGGACGTGGTGGAGGTCCGGGGTCTGAAGACGGCCACCGCGCTGCCTTCGGCCAGGGTGCTCCTGGCCGGCGGACAGGCAGGCGCCCGCGGTGAAGTGGTGTTCCAGTGGCGTTCCGACACGGTGAGGGAATACCGGCTGCCCACGGACCTGGACCTGGTGGAGGTGCCCGTCACGGGCCCCGGGGTGGCCGCGTTGCTGGAGGTGAAAGGCTTTGAGTAGGAGGAAATCAGCCGGCCGGTCAACTGCGATCGACGATCGACGATCAACGATCAACGTTCGGCACCTGCTGCCCTGGGTGGTGATCTGCGCGCTGGTGGCCATCACTTCACTGGCCATGGGCCAGGCGGTGTCGTCAGGTCTACCCGGCGACGTCCTGGACCACGTGGAGGAGGTGCGGGACCCCTTCTTTCCCACGGCCTTCGGGTTCAATGCCCTGGCCTACATTGTGAACGTGCTGGGCCTGCTGGCCTTCATCTTCCTGGGGATTCGCGAAACCCTTCGCCTGACGGGAAGGCCCCGATCCACGATCAACGATTGACGATCAACGCTTCCCTTCGAGGCCTTTCAGCATCTCGCGGGCCTCGGGGTCGTGAGGGTAGTTGCTGATGGATTTCTTAAGGAGTTTTCGGGCCTTTTCCAGGTCCCCGTTCTTGATGTGGATCCGGGCCAGACCGTTATATTTCTTGTATTCGATGTGAGGGTTGATGGCGATGGCCCGCTCGAAGTTCTTTCTGGCCTCGTCCATTCTTCCCTGGCGCAGGTAGATCAGGCCCAGGCCCTCGTAGGGGCAGGTGTAGCGCATGTCGTCCACGGCAAGCGCTGACTTGAAACCCTTTTCGGCTGCCACGTCTTCGCCCCGGTTGTACTGGACCAGGGCCAGTTCGGCCAGGGCGTAGGGATTGTCCGGGTGGTCGTCAAGGACCTTGCGGAAGAGCTTTTCCGCCTCTTCCATCCGGCGCAGGCCCGACAGGGAGTTCCCCTTGCCCAGCAGGGCGAAGACGTCGTCTGCCTGCCGCTCCAGAATTACGTCGTAATGCCCGATGGCGTCGACGTGCCGGTTGTTGTTGGCCGCCACCCAGGCCATGCCCAGGTGGGCCATTTCGTACACCAGCCAGCCGTACTCCTGCCCCGTCTCTCCGAGCGGGGGGGGCGGTGCGTCCACCACGGGGCGAAAAGACTCTTCGGCCGCCGTATAGTCCCTTCTGGCGATGGCCAGGTGGCCCTGACTCACCCCGATCCCCGGGTCATCCGGGTCCTGGGCGCGAGCCTTGACGAAGGCGGCCTCGGCCTTTTCGTAGTTCTGCTGAAGCAGCAGGAGGAGTCCCAGCATGACCTGTTTCCTGCCCCTGTCCTCCCCGTCGGGCACCCGTTCAAGGACCTTCTCCGCCAAGGCGAAGTCGCCGCGGTCGTAGGCCCTAACCGCCGCGGCCAGGGTGTCGGGAACCTCGGTGGATTCCTGTTGCCGGTGGTAGGTCAGGTAGCCATCGCCCTGACTTCCGCTGCCTTTACCGTCCTTGATAGCCAGTCGGATCTTTTCCGACAGGGCCCGGCGCCCGGCGCCCGGTTCCGCAGTCCGTGAACCCTCCAGCAACCGTCGGGCCATGGTCACGTCCCCCAGGTCGAAGCAGAGTCCGGCCGCGTCCAGGGCCAGGTCCCCGTCCACCGGTCGGGCTTCCCCGCGTTCAAGGGCCTCGAGTCGTTCCAGGAGAGCCCTGAACTGGGCCCGGTCCTGGAGCTTCACCGCCCGTTCCACGTATTGGATGGCCTTGTCGAACTCGCCCACCACGTAGAATCCCAGGGCGGCCTCCACCTGGGTGAGGGGATCGCCGGCCTCCTGGTCCCCGGCCTTGCCGTACTGGACCGCGGCCTTTTCGGCCTTGCCCTGCCGGGTGTACAGGGCGCCCAGGGCCTGGTAGGGACAGCCATAGTAGCTGCCCCGGCCCACGGTCTTTTCCGTCTCTTCCAGGTTGCGGATGGACGATTTCAGGATCTTTTCGGCCTCGTCGTGCCGGCCGGTCTTCACGTACAGTCGGCCCAGGTACTCCTGGGTCTCCACCAGCACCTGCTTGTTCCCGGACGAGGAGGCGGTCGAGATGGCCTTGAGCAGGATGGTCTCGGCTTCGTCGGCCCGGTCCAGCCAGATGAAGGCCTTGGACACCTCCAGCATGATCCGGGGGTCCTCGGGCCTCGCGTCCAGCAACCGCCGGTTCAGCGCGTAGACCTGCTCGGGGTCGTGATAGGCGCCCTGGAACAGAAAGGCCAGGCCCGACAGGGCCGCCACGTTGGCCGGTTCACGGCGCAGAACCCCTTCATAGGCCTGTTTCACCAGGACCTTACGTTCCTCGTTCTTTTCCTGTGAAGCCGTGGCGCCACAGGTGTGCTGGACGAAACGGGCCAGCCGGGCCAGTGCCCCCGGGCTGACGGCCTGTCCCGCGGCGGCCTTGCGCAACAGGTCCTCGGCTTCCTGGCAGGGACCCGGTCCCGCCGCGCCGTCCACGGAGGACTCCAGGAGGTTCAGGATGGGGGGATCCAGTCCGTCGGGGGTCGGGGTGCAGCCGGAGGCCATGACTCCCAGAATCGCCAGTGCCGCTGCCGTCGTTCGCGTCATCATCGTCGGGTTACCCGTGGGCCGGAGGTCATCATCCAATCTGCATCGGGGGGTGTCAAGGCGGCCGGGCTTACGGTAGTGGGTCAGCTTGGCCGAGGCGACCCTGGAGTGCGCAAATGCGCTTTCTCACGGCGCAGCAAGCTTCGCCGAACCAAAGCGGTGGCAAGCCACCGCACTCCAAAACGGCCAGAATGACGGGAAACTGACCCACTACCGGGCCTACAGGTAGCTTTCGGGCTCGAAGGGATAAAAGCGGACCTGCGGCCGTCCCGCCCCGTCCAGAGCAATGGCCCAGCCATCCACCCGGAAGGGGACGTTGCTCACCGCGTCCAGGAGCCAGTTCCGGATCAGGATCCGGGTGTCCAGCGGCACCCTCAGGACAACCACGGGTTCACGGTCGGACTGGGGAAGGGCCGTCATGGCGGTCCGCACTGCCTCCGGGCGGCGGGATTCCACCACGTGGTACGGCACCAGGTTGACCCGCTCGAACCCGTCCTCGTCGGGCCCGAAGCTGATGAACGCATTGAGGTCCACGTCCAGTTCCCCCAGGATCCCGTACTCCGGCTTCCCCGTGAGCACTGTGACGGGCAGGGGCTCGGGCTGCCAGGAGACCCTGATCTGCTTGTGGTAAACGTCCAGCAGGTGGTCCTCGTCCTCCAGGTCAACGAACCGGTCAGCGGGGCCTTTGCCCAGGGCCACGGCCCGGTCCGGATCGGTCACCAGTTTCTCCAGGTCGATCCGCAGGTCCACGAAGCGTGCATCGGGTTGACGGGGCGCAGGTCCCGGTTGTCCGTCGGGGGACAGCCAGCGGTCCGTCCAGGCCATTGAGCGGCCCTCCCCGCCGAACAGGGTTTCCTGGACGATACGCCGGGCCCGGTCCTTACGCGCCAGGTCCCCCTTCTGGAACAGGCGCCCGTAGTCGGGCAGCAGACCGGCCTGTCGGAAATGGCGCTTTAGGAAGTCCACGTAGGCGGGAGCCTCGGTCTGGTATCGGGGCTTGCGTTGGTAGGTCCCGGTGTCGGCCCGTGTTTCCACCTGACCCAATCCGGCGTGGACGCCAATGACGAGGGCCAGGGACAAGGCAAAGGTGGCCAGGTTCCTCCCGATTCCGGCCAGGCGGAAGGTGGCCCGCAGGCCGCTGGCCAGGAACACCATCACCGGCAGGAAGACCCACAGCAGGATCCTCAGCTTGTCCCCCTCGATCCAGTCCCGCTGAAGGGATAGCACCAGGTAGGTGGGAGCGACGATGAGGACCATTGAGGCGAAACGCCGGGGATGGGCGCGCCAGGTGTCCAGAGCGCCGGTGAGGACCAGGGCCCCCACCAGGAAACCCAGGAAACCCAGCCCGTTCAGCAGGTACAGGACCGCATTGGGATAGGGCATGAGCGGTGTGCGGGGCAGGCCGTCCAGGGCGGCCAGGAACAGGCCCCAGAGCCCCTGTGTTTCCCCCAGGCTGTGGAATCCGTGGTGTTCGAGGTGGGGGATGTTGAATGCGAACACCCCGGCCGCCGTTGCCAGGAACAGGACATAGGAAGCCCAACCTCGCCCGTTGGACCGGTAGAGCAGGGCCACTGGCAGGGCCAGGGTCAGGGGCAGGAATCGCAGGCCGGTGCCCGCGGCGATTCCGAACAGGAAGCCGTGAAGGATGACCCGGTCCCGGTGGGCCACGCACGCGTACAGCAGGGCCGCGGACAGGGCCAGGGCAATAAAGTTCCGGTCCAGCACCTCGATGGACAGGGCGCAGGGGTTGAAGACCGCGAACAGGGCCACGACCAAAGGCACCAGGTGGCGTCCCGTCCATCGGCGCAGCAGGAGGTAGGTGAACAGAAAGACCAGGGCGTTGAAGGCCACGTAAAGCACGTGGAAGGTGTGAATGCCGAGCCCCGGCATGAGGCCCGCCGTGAACAGGGCGTTGCCCGGCGTGCTGATCACGCCGTACATATCCTGGATGGCCTGTGGCGCCACCGCGGGATTCAGGTCACCCACCACCTTGAAGGTCTGCATGTAAAAGCACTTGGTCTCTGCCGTGGCGAAATAGGTGGGGAGGGACAGGAGGAACTCGGCGTTGGTGTAGTACATGGCGGCGAACACCGACACGGCCGCCGTGGCAGCCAGCACCGTGACCTGCCGTGTGTCCGGGGCCGGCAGGCTCAACCGGACGGGATGGCGCCAGGCGTGAAGGACCAGCAGGGCCAGGACGCAGAGCCCCGATATCCCCACCACGGTCCCGGTGATGTAGACGTCGCCCATCACCGAGATGTTGAACACGACCCACTGCACCACCACCATGGAAAAGAGCACGGTCCAGGCCAGGCGTTCCAGGAGGCCGGTGTCCCGAAACAGCCGCGCCGCCAGGAGGTAGCCCACCAGGGGCAGCGGCAGGATGGACAGTGAGTTCCAGTCCATGGGACGTCAATCCTTCCTGATAAAGGTGGCTGTCACCTTTTTCACAGCCCGCAACAGACGTTTTCGTCCGCCAGGAACCAGTGGATCAGTTCCGCCGTCAGACGGTGCGTCTCGATCTCGAAATGGACGTAATCGCAGAAGTCCCCTTCATCGAAATCGAAGCCACGGTCCATGAGCGCCTTTTCCAGGTCCAAGACGTGGACCCCGGGGCCCTGGAGTCCCCTCAGCCAGTCGATGAACGCCGACTTGGCCCGCATGTCGAAAGTGAAGGCCTCCTCGTCCCGGGCCTCCAGGAGCAGTTCGATCCGTTGCCGGTAGTTCTTTTCCGCCATGCCGGCCTTGTAGAGTTCGAAGGAACTGCCGTCGATGCCGAAGGGGCGCAGCGCCAGGTTGCCCACGGGTGTGACCAGGACCACGGGAATGCCGCTGGAACGGGCCTTGTCCAGAAGGGCCCGCACGTTCTTCTGCGCGGCTTCCAGGATGATGCGATCGAACTCGGCGAAGGCTTCCCGGGGGAACCGGACCAGGTCGGCCCACTGCAGCCAGTGGTTGATCCGCGGTTCGAGGCGGTATTCCAGGAACGCCCAGAAGGCCGGCTCTCCCTCGAATTCCGACAGGAGGTTAGACAGGGGCAGGTGGAACATCAGGTAGTACCACTCGAGCATCTGGTAGAGGATGGGGCTGTTCCACACCAGGAAGAACTCGGGCTTGATGACCTGTCGGTAGGGATTGATCCAGTCGTTGTGCCCGGCGTACACCACTACCAGGTCGGGTCGGTTCCTTTCCATGGCCTGGACAGCACGGTGCCGAACGGAAAACGTGTCCAGGGTGCAGGCTCCGAAGTTGAACACGCGAAACCCGCCTTCCTCGCGGTTCAGGCGGCCTTCCAGGAGGGCCGGGAACGATCGATCATATTCCTGGAGCACCACCGAAGAGCCGCCGAACACGTAGACCACCCGATCGCCTCTTTTTGGATCGAGGGGGACGAAACGGTTCGCCACGTTGAGGGAAGGATCCCGGGCCGGCTCGTCCCCCCCCACGTCCGCCGTGTAGTAGAAACCGGTTTCCAAGTCCTTTTTGGCGTAGAGGATGGGGACTTCGCGGGTGGCCGCCAGTGTGCGTTCCAGTCGGGCCGCAATGGCGGCCGTGTCCACCCGTTTCAGGGCCTTCAGCCCCTGGTAGAGGCCCACCGAGGCGGTGACCAGGACCGACAGCGTCAATCCCAGCACCACGCGGATCACCAGCCAGCCGACCACCTTGCCCAGGTTGGGGGTACCGGGTGTGCGAGGTCGACCGCGGTGCAGGTGCCTCACGATCTCCACTGCCAGCACCCCTAGGACGAAGGCCCCGAGGGCCGCCAGGAGGACTGGAGTGACGGTCAACGTTTCCACAGGCGGCCACCGAAAGGATCCCGCTCAAACTAGCTGTCCGGGCCTTCAAAATCAAGATTATCGGAACAATGGGAGCTTGTCGTCCATTGCGGTCGTAGCGAGGTTTCGGATGCGCCCGGCAGACAAGGAGCGGGGGCCCGAACCGCCGCGGGCGTAGTCATGCCCTACGTCGAGGACGTTTCGGGGGAAGCGACGCAGTATGGCGGGATGCAGCCGGAACCGCAGTAGATTGTCAACGGACGGCAAGCTCTACGCTGGAATGAACCAGACGTCAGTCGGCTTCAGCTTGGACAGCCGCTTGAACTTGGGCTTGACCTTCATGCCGACCCAGTCCATGGACGGATTGTCGGAGTCCAGGCCCAGCAACCGGGTCAGGAACAGAGTGTCCACTCCATCGAACTCGATGAGAGCCAGGATGAAGGGACATTCGGGCAGGAATTCCTCGGACCCGAACTGGCACACCGTGAAGGTATGGATCCGCCCTTGTGGAGGCATTTCCACCCACTCGCAATCACCGCCGCATTCCATGCAGGCCAGTTTCGGCGTGGCGAAGGTGTGGCCGCAGTCCTTGCACTTGGTGCCCAGCAGCTTCTTGTTGGTCAGACCTGCGAAGAACGGCGAGTCCTGGCCGTAGCTGTGCAGGTAGTTGATCTGGTAGGGCTGCTTGATGACGATGGGCGCCATCTTCTCAAGGTCCTTCATGTCCTCGGGGAACGGCAGGCTGTAAACCACCGTCCCGTCGAGGGTCTCTTCCTGGGTTGTCTTGGTGTTGTCCGCCATTGTCTAGTCCTCCTTCTCCATGATGCTCACCGACACGTAGGTCCCGGTACCGGCGTGGCTGTGGATGACGCCCCGTTTCGGGTCCTTGATCTGGATGGTGTCGTCGCCCAGGTGCTTTCCGATGGTGCCCTGGAGCTGCCAGATGCCGAACACGCCCTGCATGAGGCCGGTTGCGCCCACGGGGTGGCCGCAGGCGATGAGGCCGCCGGAGGGGTTGACCGGGCAGATGGGCTCGTGTTCCAGCTTCAAGCCGTAATCGATTCCGGGCACGTGGGCCTTGCCGCTTTCGGCAAAGGCGCCGCCTTCGCCGTACCGGCACAGCCCCATGTCCTCGTAGGTCTGGATCTCGGAGGACGTGTAGGCGTCGTGGAGTTCCACGAAGTCGATATCGTTGAGGGGGTCTTCGATCCCCGCGTGGGCGTAGGCCTGTCTGGAGGCCATGCGGCCGGCCCTGAACGAGTGGATGCCCGGGTACCTGAAGCCCTTGTCCCAGAGTTCGCGGTAGTGGGCCTTGCTGTCTTCGTTCTGCTCGTTGGGCAGGCTGTTCTTCGCGTAGAAGTCGTCGAAGGACTGGTGGGGCCGGTCCGACATGCGCATGGCGTCGGTGCCTCGGCCGATGCCCGTTACCTTGACCTTGGGAATGGAAGTTCCGGTGGCCTTTTCGATCCGGTTGAGCCCCTCTTCGGACACGAACAGGATCGCCGCCGCGCCGTCGCTCATGGTGCAGATGTCCAGGCGCGTGAGCGGCCAGGCCACCATGGGTGAATTGCGCACGTCATCGATGCCGATGCGCATACGCTTCTGGGCGTAGGGGTTGTACAGGGCGTTGATGTGGTTCTTCACCGACACGTTGGCCATCTGTTCCACGGTGGTGCCGAATTCCTTGCAGTGCCGTACCACCATCATGGCGTAGTAGCCGCTGTAGAAGCCGCCCACCGGGTAATCGAAGGACACGTCGGACGCCAGGGCGATGAACTCGTTGCCCTTCCAGGTCTGCACGTGGCTCATGGTCTCGAAGCCGTAGGCCATGCACACATCCATGTGGCCGCTGGCCACGGACTTCCACGCCTCCTGGAAACACAGGCCGCCGGTGGCGCCCCCGCCTTCCACCCGATGTCCGGGCTTGGGGGTCAGGCCCAGGTAGTCCTGGGTCATGATGCCGCACATGAGCTGCCTGGAAAAATGGTCCGAGAAATACGAGGCCACGGATCCGTCGATCAGCTCGATTCCCTGCTTCGGAGTCAGACCAATGTCATTGAGGCAGTAGTCGTAGGCCTCCTTGACGATGGCCTGGAATGTCTTGTCATGCCGGGCCTTGGTGAACTTGCTCACCCCGCCCGAGATCGCGTAAACCGTCCTCATCGGCATCCTCCTTTCTGTCCCTTGGAAAACGTCGTTCTGGATCTTCAACCGGATTCTCATAGCACACCGCGCGCCGGGGCGAAAGGACGGAGGATCGTGGGTAGTGTGTCAGTCTGGCTGTGGTTTCCCTTGGAATGCGCACGCTTGCTTGCGCTTTCTGATAATGGAGCGCTCCGCTGGTCCAAAGCGGTGGCAGCCACCGCACTCCAAAAAGGCAGGACCGGATCTCCCAACCGGTCGGCAGTCGGGAAAACGACACACTACCCCGGTACGGCGAGTCTTGAACAGAGGCCGTGTCCACCTTAAACTGTAGCCTGCAACAAGGTTTCAGCGTGGGAGGTTTCCATGGGGCGTGGACTGGTTTTTCCGGCCATTCTGGCCGGGACGATACTGTTGGTGGGACCCGGGTGTGGTGGCGGTGACGGTGAGGACGATCCGGTGTTGCCCGACTGGGGGACTCCCTCGGACCCCGGCGTGGATTCCACCGAACCGGACATCCCCGGGTTGGACCATACGGGGACGGACATCCCGGGAACCGATGCCCCGGGTGCGGAAATCAAGGACGAAGGTCCCGGCGACCCTGGTCCGGGATGCCCCGGAGGCCCGGGATGTTCCTGCGCAAAAGACGATGACTGCGACATCCCCCTGTGCGTCGATAACCTGGAAGGCTACGAGTGCGTGACACCGTGCATCGAGGACGAGGATTGTCGCCAGGGATGGAAGTGCACCCAGTTCGACCTGCCCGGCGGGGACGTCCTCTACGGGTGCAAGGCTCCCTTCGTGTTGTGCCGTCCCTGCATCACCGACGACGATTGCCAGTGGGAAGGGTGGGGGACGAGCCTGTGCATCGAGGCGGGGTCGAACGGCCGGTACTGCGGGAGCCCCTGCCAGAAGGACGATGACTGCCCCCATGGATACGGCTGCGGCGACGGGGCGACTGCCGGGCAGTGCCTCAAGGATACTTCCTGCCAATGCAACGCCAAGTTCGTCGCTGCCGGTTACACCACCCTCTGCTACACCGAGAACCAGTTCGGGAAATGCGAGGCCGAGGTGGCTTGTTTCGAGCCGTGCCCGGCTCCGGAGGCGGCTCTCGAGACCTGTGACGACCTGGACAACGATTGTGACGGCGCCGACGACGAAGACTGGCCTACCAAGCTGCAGCCCTGCGACGGCCCCGACCCTGACGACTGCGAAAGCGGGCAGATGAAGTGCACCGCGGACGGCCTGGGCGTGGAGTGCGTCGGCGACACCCCACATCCGGAAGAATGCAATGGCGTGGACGACAACTGCAACGGCGAAACCGACGAGGGATTCGACCCGGGTGTGCCCTGCGACGGGGACGACGGGGACCTGTGCGAAAACGGGACCACCACCTGCACCGGCGACGGTACGGGCGTGGAATGCGTCAACGAGGCCCCGAAGGATGTGGTCGAGGCCTGCAACGGGGACGACGACGACTGCGACGGCGACACCGACGAGGAAGACGCGGAAGGCTGCGAGGACTACTGGAAGGACTTCGACGGCGACGGATACGGCGAGCCCGGAGACATGAAGTGCCTGTGCGCCCCGCAGGGGGACTTCAAGGTCACCAACGACGGCGACTGCGACGACCTGCAGGAGGGGGCAAATCCGGGGCAGGTCGAAGACTGTGACACGGACTTCGACGACGACTGCAACGGTCTGACCAACGAGCAGGACGCCCAGGACTGTTCGGACTTCCACTGGGACGAAGACGACGACGGCTACGGCACCGACGATTTCCAGTGCTGGTGCGGGCCAGTGGGAACCTGGCGCGCCCTGGTCCCGGGCGACTGCGCCGACGGCGACTTCACCGTGAACCCGGGAGCCTCCCTGTGCGGCGGGGACGCGGACTGCGACGGTCTGCCCCTCGATGCGGGGGAGGACTGCGACGACGGCAACAACGTGCCCTGGGACGGGTGCTGGAACTGCCTGGCCTCTGAGTCCCTGGTCAACACCTGGACGACCCTCCTCCAGCGGCATCCATCCATTGCCACGGCCTCCGACGGGCGGTTCGTGGTGGCCTGGGAGGGGCAGGGGGCCTCGGGCGAGGCCAAGGGGGACATCTATGCCAGGCGGTACCCGGCCGCCGGTCCTGCCGTGGAGCAGCCGTTCATGGTGAACGGGGCCTCGACGTTTCTCCAGGAGTGGCCATCGGTGGCCCTCCACGGCAACGGCGCTTTCGAGGTGGTGTGGCAGCAATGGCTGCCGGACGGCTCCGAAGACAGCGTTTACGGACGTCGATTCGACGCCGACGGCGCGGCGCTGGGCGGCGAATACGGGGCCAGCCAGGGCTACGACAGCCAGCACGGCGAGGTCGCGGTACTGACCACTGGCGGCTACGTGGTGGTGTGGGAAGCGAGCTCCGACATCGAGGCCCAGCGCTACAAGGCGGACGGTGGCAAGGACGGCGCATCCTTCGACGTGAGTCCCGGGAACCTCCTGGACTTGTGGCACCCGTCAGTGTCGGGGCTGGACCAGGGTCGGTTCGTGGTGACCTGGCAGAGCCTGCACCAGGACGGGGGGTCCTGGGGGGTCTACGCCAGGCGCTACCAGGCCGACGGTGCCGCCGACGGCACCGAATTCCTGGTCAATACCCACACTGCCGACGACCAGACGGCCCCCGTGGTCTCGGGGACACCAGACGGAAAGCACGTGATCGTGTGGGCCAGCCAGATCCAGGATGGTCACGGCAACGGCGTGTTCGGTCAGCGCTACGACGCAAGCGGAAACCCCGATGGGGCGGAATTCCAGGCGAACACCTGGACCAGTTCCAACCAGTACCAGCCCCGTGTGGCTCGCTTCGACGACGGGCGGTTCGTGGTTCTGTGGACCAGCTTCGGTCAGGACGGGTCGCTATGGGGGGTGTACGGCCAGCGATACGGGACCGGCGGTTCCCCGGACGGTGGCGAGTTCCAGGTGAACACCTACACCGATCACGCCCAGGAATATCCCCAGGTGGCAACCCTGCCCGACGGAGGCTTCGTGGTGGCGTGGGAGAGCCACGGACAGGACGGCGACAACCGGGGCATCTTCGTGCAGCGCTTCTCCGCCGACGGCGCCAAGGGCTATTGATCTCAGGGTGGTTCCGGCAGTGTGAACTGGAAGGACCCCTTCACGTCTACGTACTTGTCGGGCTGTCCCGTCTGGAACAGCAACCGGCCCTCGAAAGATCCCACGAAGACATCCCCCGGCAAGGTGGTCCACCGGGTGACTTCCAGGGCGCCCGTGGCGCCGCTCACGCCCGACCGGTACTGGAGTCCGCCCGCGTACAGGTCCACGGCGGGAGGGGTGTCCCCTCCGAAGTCGTAGGAGCCCGCCTTGTCGCACTGGACCGGGTGCTCCGTGGAACCCACCACGATACCCAGGTTCAGTGTCACGATGGCGTAGGGCTCGTACAGGGTGTCGGTCATGGCCAGGGACACGGCGGGGGCGATGTGGGTGGACCCGAAGGCGAAGATCGTGGTGGGATTCTTGTCCGACAGATCCCGATCGAGCACCAGGTCCGAACCGTCCCAGAAGGTGGCTTCCAGGTGATAGAAAGTGGAGGGAGCGGCCTGGATCTCTTCCTGAGGCATCCCGTCGGTTCCCGGATCGGTCGGGCCCGCGTCCTCGCCGTTGGTCCCGCCGCCGCAGGCGGCCAGCGCCAGGACCAGGATCCACGCCAGTCGTTTCATGGGCCTTCCTCCGCTGATTACGACCCCAGGATATCCATCACGTCCCGGGGGCCCAGACCCTGAAAGTCATCCACCAGTCGATGGGCCTTTTCGTACTGCTCGGGCAGGGTGTACGCGCTTTGGATCGCCATGACCTTCATGCCCGCGGCCAGGGCGGCCTGTATGCCCGAATGGGCGTCTTCCACCACCAGGCACCGTGCCCGGTCGAGCCCCAGGGCTTCCCCCGCCTGCAGGAAGATTTCCGGGTCGGGCTTGTAGCGGGTCACGTCCGTTCCCGTCTTCACCACCTCGAAATGCCTGGCGAGCCCCGTCTTGTCCAGCACCGGTTCCACGTACCGCCTGGGTGCCGACGACGCCACGGCCAGGCGGAAGCCCGCTGCTTTGAGGGAATCCAGGAACGGCACGGTCCCCCGGATCACCTCGACATCCTTGTCGCGGACCCGGCGGATGATCCCGTCCATCCGGGCCTCCACCAGTGCCTCGGCCGGCTCCCTGATACCGAACTTACGACGGTAGAATTCCATGTTGACCAGGGCCGAGCGGCCCGGGATCCGGGACTTTTCCCGCGGCGTCAGTTCCAGCAGGGATCGACCGAGGGGGGCGAGGATGGCCTCGGTGGCGTCGAAATAGAGGATCTCCGAGGCCACCAGGGTTCCGTCCAGGTCGAAGATGACACCCATGTCGTGATTTGCGGACATGGAAGTAATGATATGGGGGGCGTCGTCCACTGTCCACAGTCTACCGTTGATTCCGGCCGATCCCTTGCATGGGGTGGACAGGTGTCCATCCCAGGGGCCGGTAGGTCGACCCGGGTGGGTCGCCCCTACAAGTGGGTCGCCCGACAATCGTCCATGTGTACGTCCACGGCAGACTGCATACGGAAGATGCCGCTACATGTAGAGCCCGCGAAGCTCGGCGGCCTTGGTCAGGCGTTCGATGGCCACCACGAAGGCCGCGACCCGCATGGGGACATCGTGCTTGAGCGAGGCCTTGAGGGTGGACTTGAAGCCCTTGAGCATGAACCAGTGCAGTTCTTCCGTGACTTTTCTCTTCGGCCAGTAGAAACCCATGCGGTTCTGGACCCACTCGAAATAGGACACGGTGACGCCGCCGGCGTTGCACAGGATGTCGGGGATCACGAAGGTGCCGTTCTTGTTGAGAATCTGGTCGGCCGCCGGCGTGAGCGGGCCGTTGGCGGCCTCCGCGATGATCTTGGCCTGTACCCGACCGGCGTTCTCTTCGGTGACCTGGTTCTCCAGGGCAGCCGGGATCAGGATGTCCACCGGAAGTTCCAGGAGATCCATGGGGTTGTCCATCTTCTCGGCCTTGCCCGTGGTCTCGAAGTCCGTCAGGATCACGTCGTGGTCGGCCTTCCACTCCACGGCGGCCTTGATATCGATTCCCTTCTTGTTGTAGTAGGCGCCGGTGATGTCGGAAATGGCCACGATCCTGGCGCCCTTCTTACGCAGGAGTTCCGCTGAATTGGCGCCAGCGTTGCCGAATCCCTGGATGGCCACCGTGGCCCCTTCCAGGTTCATGTCGAGGTGCTTGGCCGCCTCCACCAGGCAATAGACGGTACCCTGGGCCGTGGCGATGTCCCGACCTCGGGAACCGCCGATCTCCAGTGGCTTTCCGGTGACGACCGCCGGCGTGTGGGCACCGTGGCGCATGGAGTAGGTGTCCATGAACCAGGCCATGACCTGGGGATTGGTGTTCACGTCCGGTGCCGGCACGTCCTGGTCCGGGCCAATGTCCTGGGCCAGGGCGGCGAAGTAACGGCGAGATAGCCGTTCCAGCTCGCCCAGGGAAAGGGTCCTCGGATCGACAATGATGCCGCCCTTGCCTCCCCCGAACGGGACATTGACCACGGAACATTTCATGGTCATCCAGAAGGCCAGGGCCTTGACCTCGTCCAATGTCACCTTCGGATGGAACCGAACGCCGCCCTTGGCCGGGCCGCGCACGATGGAGTGCTGGACGCGGTAGGCCTGGAACACCCGGATGCTGCCGTCATCCATACGAATGGGGAGCGACACCTGGATGATCTTGCGCGGGTCCTTGATCATGGCCACCTGGTCCGGCGTCAGGCCCAGCACCTCCACCGCCTGGTCGAATTGCAGCATGGCGTTGGTGTAGGCGTTCATGGTCATGTAACGCCGTTTGCGCCGGCCGTTCTTCTTTACGGGCTTCGTGGACTTTGCTGTCGGGCTCATCTTCTTTCTCCGATGCAGGAAAGGCTTGAAATACGACGCTGTCAAAGGGCAGCGCCACCACCTACTTGTGAGTACCGAGTTCTTTTCTACTCCACGTGCGCAATCTTGTAAATCTTCATACGAAGTTTCGACGCTTCGATAGCGATATCAACCCATTCTTCCATGAGTTTTTTGAACCGCTTGTGCGCCGAGATTTCCATTCGGACATAGGCGTCCCGAGAGACCGGCGACGAACGCGCAAAGGAAACGGGGAAGGCCCAGGACCTACGGTGACAAGATTTCCATCGCCTCCCTGTTGCTACAGATCCTTTCGGCCACGACCTCGGACATGATCCGGCGCTCCTT
>JADHTP010000027.1 GCA_016784945.1 Deltaproteobacteria bacterium
CTGCAACTGGAAGTTGAAGACAGAGGCCTCCGGTAACATGACGCCGGACACGGCGGCGGTCATGGCCGAGGCCGGGGTCGACTTCGTGTCCGCCGGCGCCCTGACCCATTCCGCTTCCTGGCTGGATTTTTCCCTGTACATGCGGCCCCTGGAGAGTGAATGACCGGTGCGGATCCAGGGCGAATCGTCCAGCGGGCCCGTTCCCTGACCGGGTTCCTGGGGCCTGCCCATATCCTGGACGTGGTGGGCAGCACCCAGGACGAGGCCGGTCGGCGGGCCGGCAACGGGGCGGAAGAGGGCACCCTGGTGGTGGCCCGGACCCAGTCGCAGGGGCGGGGCCGGTTGGGTCGCGAATGGTATTCGCCGCCGGGAACGGGTTTCTACGGGAGCGTCGTTCTCAGACCCGGGGGGGACGTGACGCGGTGGCCGGCGATTTCGGTGCTTGCCGGCGCGGGCCTGGCCCGCGAGCTGGCATCGGCGGGGATCGCGGACGTGCGTCTGAAATGGCCCAATGACTGCCTTATCGGGGGGCGCAAGGTGGCCGGGGTCCTGGCGGAGGCCCATCCGGACGGGGGATACGTGATCCTGGGCCTGGGCCTGAACCTTTCTTTCGGCGGGGCGGCCCTGCCCCTGGACCGGATTCCCATGGCCACGGACCTCGCCACGCACCTGGCGGCGGAGGGGGACCTCGAAGAGACCTGTGCACGTGCCCTGGCCGGCGCGGTCCAGGCTTATTCGGACAGCCTGCCGGGGCTCGTGGTGGAACGGGGTATGGTGGACTCGATCCTGTGGACCCGGGACGAGGTCGTCGTGGGCGGCGTGACGGGCCGTGTCAAGGGAATCCACTGGACGGGAGCGCTGGTCCTGGAAGGCGCAGACGGTGGGGCGCGGCTGGTCTCGGACGGTGAGGTGAAGGATGCTGGCAGCGATTGACATCGGCAACACCAATATCGTGGTGGGGGTGTTCGACGGCGAGAAACTCGTGTCGGATTTCCGGGTGTCCACGCGGCACACGGCGACTTCCGACGAGTATGCCTTTCTCCTGGACGGCCTCTTCAGGATTTCCGGCGTGGATTTCGAAGGCATCGACGGCGCCTGCATGTGCAGCGTGGTGCCGCCGCTCACCGAGGTATTCGAGACCCTGGTGGAGAGGTACTTCCATTGCCCCCTGGTGCAGGTGGGGCCCGGCATTCGAACAGGGATCTCCATTTCCTACGAGGCTCCCAAGGACGTGGGCGCCGACCGGGTGGTGAACGCCCTGGCCGCCAATGAGCGTTTCGGGACCGACGTGATCATCGTGGACTTCGGCACGGCCACCACCTTCGATGCGGTGACCGGGGCCGGCGAATACCTGGGGGGCGTCATCGTTCCCGGCGTCACCGTCAGCCTGGAGGCCCTGTTCGCCCGGACGGCCAAACTGCCCAGGGTGGAGATCACCCGGCCCGAGGGCGTCATCGGCCGCAGCACGGTCCACAGCATCCAGTCGGGGGCCTATTACGGTTACCTTTCGGTGGTGGACGGGCTGGTGGTCCGGATGAGGGAAGAGATGACCCCACCGGTCAAGGCACTGGCCACCGGAGGGCTGGCCTCCATGTTGTGTGCAGAGAGCCAGGTGATCGACGAAGTGGATCACAACCTCACCCTTCGGGGGCTTCGGCTCATATGGGAGAAGAACCGCTAATATGGCCATGAGGCCATGGGATGGCCGGCCCTGGGAGCCTGTCGGACATTGAGATCGTAGCGAGGTTTCGGATGCGCCCGTCAGGCAAGGAGCAGGAGCCCCGCAACGCCACAGGCGTAGCTGGAACCTACGTCGAGGACGTTTCGTGGAAAGCGACGCAGCATGTCGGGATGCAGTCGGAACCGCAGTAGATCGCAATGGGCGACAGGCTCCTGACTAGATACCCAGAGTCACGACGGCCAGGCCCGACAGGGCCAGCGCGCCGCCCGCCAGGGCGTGGGAATACCGCTCGAGTGGACCCAGCCGGATAGCACCCAGCCCGAACCATAGCGCCGTCACGATGGCCGCCATGGTCAGCAGGGTGGTCAACCCGAAGACCGCGGTCACCAGGGCAAGCGCCGCCCAGCTGTGGGTGGCCGCCGGGAACATGAGCAGGGGGATCAGTGGTTCGCACGGACCCAGGACGAACACGATGAAGAGCAGCCAGACCGCCTTTTTCGAACCGGCCGCTTTTTCGTGGGGGTGGGCGTGGCCCTTCAGATGGGCATGTTCGTGGGAATGGCTGATCCCGTCATCGTGGACGTGGGGATGGACGTGCCGGCGTCCCTTGATGCCGCGCCAGAGGCCCCAGGTGCCGTAGGTCAGCCCGAATCCGATGAGCGCCCAGGTGGCGATGGGGGCCCGTGCCTCTTCGAGGGGCGTGACCGCCGCCACCGCAAGACCCGCCGCCACTCCCACCAGCCCGATGAGCACCGAGGACATCACGTGCCCCAGTCCGCAGGCCATGGTGACGGCCAGCGTCTTGCCCAGGGACCAGCGTCCGGCCCGGGCCAGGGCCGCAAAGGGCAGGTAGTGGTCCGGTCCCAGCGCCGTGTGGACGCTTCCCAGAAACATTGCGGTCAGGACCAGGGCGGTGATGGATTCGGTTGTCATGGCCTCAGTCTAGCATGGAGCCGGGGCCGGTTCCCATCCCACCGAGGCCCCCGTGTGGACCTCCCCCCCGGTGATCACCCGGCAGAAGAGACCCTCCCTGGGCATGATGCAGTCCCCTGTGACGCGCCGTATTTCGCAGCCTTCGTGGCATTCCTTGCCGATCTCCACTACTTCCAGAACCACCCTTTCGTCGATGGTCAGACGGGTGCCAGGGGTGACGTGGGTCGGGTCGAGCCCCTTGATGACCAGGTTTTCACCGAACCGTCCCCCGCCCAGCGCGGAGCCGAAACGCGCCTCCATGCCATGGATGCTTTCCAGCGACAGCACGGAAACCTGGCGGGCTCCGGGGCCGGCGTGGGCATCCCCTTCAATTCCGTGATTGGACACGAATAGTGCCCTGTCCACGGGGATTTTCACCTTCCCCTTTTCCAGCGACACGTTGATGTACCGGACAATGGCCATGGGACTCATCCCCCGATTCCCATCATGGTCTGCACCACGCCGCCCTCCCGTCCGGAGGCGGCCTCCTTGTTGAAGATGATGGACTCCAGGGCTGCTTTGATGGCGGACCGATTCCCCTGACGTGCGGCCTCCCGGATGTCCACGCCTCCGCGGCTGAACAGGCAGGAACGAAGGAGGCCGGTGGACGACAGCCGGATCCGTCCGCAACCCTCGCAGAATCCACTGCTGGAAGGGGCGATGATCCCGATCCTGCCGGTGCTACCCTCCACGCGGAACAGGTTCGCAGAGCCCCTTCGTCCGTCGGGAACCAGGGACCACCGCGACCCGATGGCTTCCTGCACGTCATCCAGAATGCCTTCCCTGACCCGCCCGGCGCCCCGGACACGCATGGCCCCGATGAAACGGACGTCCATGCCGCGTTCGAGTCCGAAGGCCGACAGGTCGAGCGCGTCACTGATCCGGAAGCCGGGCCAGCAGACGGCGTTCAGCTTGAGCCGAAGGCCGGCGTCCAGTGCCGACCGGATGCCGGCAAGCACCCTGGGGAGCCCGTCGAATCCGCAGAGAGACCGGTACCTGTCGTGATCCAGGGTGTCGAGGCTGACGTTGAGCCGCCGAAACCGGGTGGCGATGATCCCCGGTATGTGACGCTCCAGCAGCGTTCCGTTGGTGGTCAGACCCAGGGTTGCGATCCCGTCGATCCCGGACAGCGCGGTCAGCAGGGTTCCCACGCCACGTCGCGCCAGTGGCTCTCCCCCGGTCACCCGGACCTTGGTCACGCCCAGTTCGGCGGCCATGGTGACGATCGCGGTGATTTCCTCGTAGGACAGGAGGTCGGACCGGCCCGACATGACGCGGAGTCTGCCCGGGGCACAGTAGCTGCAGTTCAGGTTGCAGCGATCGGTCACCGAGACTCGAAGGTACCGAACCACTTCATATCCCCAGTGCAACCAGCACGGCCCGCAGGCCCGCCACCAGGACGATGGTTGCCAGAACGCGCTTCAGGTTGGCCGCGGAAAGGCGGGTCTCCCCCACGTGGGACCCCACGAGACCGCCCAGCAGGACAGCGGCCGCCAGGGGCGCCAGCAGTCCCAGGGATATGGTACCCCTTATCCCCTGACCCACAAGGCCAAAGGCGGAGACCATCAGGACCAATAGGGAATTCATGGGTGCCGTTTCCCTGGGCCCGGCCCATCCCAGTAGAAGGATCAGGGGACCCAGGAACACACCACCGCCAATCCCCAGGAACCCGGACAGGAAACCTACGCCGAATCCCGCAGGCAAACCGAGGGCCCATATCATCAAGGCTGACGGGGCCTTCCGATTTTCCGTGGATGCGGTGACGAACATGGCGACGGCCGCCAGGGTCAGCATGATCCCCATGCTCCCCATGAAGAGGGATTTCGGAACGTCCACCATCCCGCCCAGGAAGGCGGCGGGCAGTGCGGGCAGCAGAAAAGGGAGGAACAGGCGCGGGTTGATCCGGCCCACCAGCCCGTACCGGGCCAGGGCCGTTGCCGTGACCACGATGTTGAGTGCCTGTGACGTGGACGGCATGAATTCAAAGGGAACGGACAGCAGTGCCATGATGGCCAGGTAGCCCGATCCGCCGCCCAGACCCACCGACGCGTAGGCCGCGGCCACCAGGAAGAAGGAGGGGATGAGGACCGCGAACAGGAGGGGATCGATGGGAATATCCATCAGGGGACTCCAGGGGACCGTCAGATGCTAGCAGATTTCGTACGCCTTCTGCCTGTCAGTGGCCGTGGCCCTACCGATCCACGATCCACGATTGACGATCAACGCCCAGCACCCCAGGGCAAACGCATCTAATTCGTGGTCGTGGACGCTTTGGCCAACCTTTGTCAACATCGAGCCGTTCGTAAGCCAACATGTCAGCACCTTTCGTCCACGTTCACGAACACGTTCACGTTGTCTATCCGTCGTGCGTAGCTTCTGTTTCAACATTTTGATGCGTCTGCCCTGCCGTCCCTGTCGCCTTCTTTGATTAAGTATCTTGATTCTGCTACGGTTTTTGCCGTTTGAAGGCCGGGAGGACCCGCACGCGTGAAGTCGATGGCAATCACCCTTTTCGCCATTATCGCCTTGTCGGCCTGCACCTCCGTTCGCTCTCCCCGCGATTCAAAAACCTCCCCCCGGTCCGAAACACCGGTCTATCCGGCCCTATCGCGTTCCGAGACGTTCCAGACCGTACAGGCCCTCTGGTTGCTTCGGAACAAGGCCCGGGACGACAGGCAAACCCGTCTCGGGGCCCGCCTGGCCAAAGAGCCCATGTTCAAGAAGGCCACGAAACTGACCCTGGAGACCCGGGGCTGGGATTTCTTCTTTTCCACTCCCAGCGGGCCGGCGTCGGCCGTTGAACTGCTCGTCGAAGCCGTTCGGGACCTGCCCGGGCAGGGCATGACCACGGTGAAATACCCGGTCGAGTCCGTTGAGGATGCATCCCTCGGTATGGCCGAACTGGCGGATCGATTGGCGCAGGCCCGGGTACGTCTGGAGGCGTCAAAGGCCTGGTCCCCTCTGCGTGGACTGGTCGAAAGCGACGCGCCGCCCACGGAATCTGCGATCCGGGGCCTGTTCGAAGCGGGACGGCTGGAGCGCCTGTCGTCCAAGGACCTGGGTGCCGTGGAAGAGGCATTCCGCCGGGTTCTGGAAAAGCAGCTGCAACTGGACGACATGCGGATCAACCTGGAGGTGGCCGCCTCGGTGGCCTTCTTCCGTTACGGCCTGGACATGAGGTTCCTCAAGATCGCCTCGCCATTCCAGGCGGACCAGGACCCCTCGCTGGCCGACATCACCCACCTGGATGAACTGGTGCAGAGTTTCGAGGTGTTCGCCAGGGATCCCCGGGAAGGGCTGCGGGCCCTCAAGCCGTCCCACCCCTACTATGACGGCCTCGTGGCCGGGCTGGCCGCCTACCGGAAAATGGCCGAAGAGGGCGAGTTTCCCAAGGTACCCACCCGCGGCAAGTTCCGGAAGGGTTCCAAGGGCAAGAGGGTGCTGGCGCTCAAGACCCGGCTGGCGCGGGAGGGCTACTTCCAGGGCGACGTGACCTTCGACCGTTTCGACGAGGCCTTCGAAGACGCCGTCAAGGCCTATCAGGCGACCCACGGATTCGAAATCACGGGCCATGTCGAGCATTGGATGCTGAGGTCCATCAACGTGCCCATCGAGCGACGGATCAACCAGATTGAACTGTCGTTGCAGCGCTGGCGGGAAAGCGCGGTCCGGGCCGACGAGGACATCTATATCCGGGTGAACATTCCCGAATTCATGATGGAGGTCTGGGACCAGGGCGAGCGGGTGCTGAAGCACCGCGTGGTCGTGGGCAACAACGTGTGGGACCGGGACCCTGACGGCGGGTGGGAGGGGCGGATCAACCGCACCAAGATATTCGAGGCCGAGATCGAACAGGTCGTCCTCAATCCACGCTGGTACCTTCCCAAGCGAATCCGCCGCCTGGAGCTGGACTTCGAGATTCTCTCCCGGCCGGATTACTACCTGGAGCACAACTACAAGGTGGAGGTCCTGCCCGACGGTCGCGAAAAGGTCTACCAGGATTCCGGTGAACTGAACGCCCTTGGCGTGGTCAAGTTCGTGTTTCCCAACCACTTCGGCATCTTCATGCACGACACGCCCCACAAGAAGTTCTTCGAACGGGATATCCGCGCCTATTCCCACGGCTGCATCCGGCTGCAGGACCCCATGGACGTGGCGTACTACCTTCTGAAACGCTGCAAGGGAATGGAAAAGGAAGACGTGGACAAGTTGCGCAAGACCGAGAAGGTCCGGGCCGTGAAGCTGGACATCCCCGTTCCCGTCTTCGTTGAATACAATTCGGTCGGCGTGGACGACGATGGAAGGATGATGTTCTACTCGGACGTGTATCGATATGACAGGGACTTCTTCGCCGGCAAGATCCCCTATTCCGAAGAGGAACTCAATCTCCTCAAGAAGAAAATCCAGAGGCTCTACTGAACCCGCATGCACCCTGATGCCTCCTCGGGAGGTGTCGGTGTTCATCGATGACGACGGGACCGTCACGTTCACGGACCTGACGGAAGACATGGGCCGGATCGCGGGGAAACTGGACCCGTCCCGTGGGCCGGAAAAAGCCAAACCACAACGAACGGAGACTGGATGATGCCCGATGAGATCCGACCGGTGTTCCTGAAGGACGACGCCGTCATGATGCTGGACCAGAGGCTTCTCCCCGGCCGGGAGGTCTACCTGGAATTCACGTCGGCCCAGGCCGTGTCCGACGCGATCCGCGACATGGTGGTCCGTGGCGCCCCCGCCATCGGCGTGGCGGCGGCCATGGGCCTGGCCGTGTCCGTACCGGCGTCGGCCGAAGACCCGGACACCTTCGACACGGCCTTCGAAGGCGCCTGCAGGATTATCGCCGCGGCCCGACCCACGGCGATCAACCTTTCCTGGGCGGTGAACCGGATGCGAGGCGTCTACCAGGCCCACAAGGCCCGAGGCGTGCCCGCGGTGCGGGAAGCGCTGCGCCAGGAGTCCCAGGCGGTCATGGACGAGGACATCGGGATGAACCGGGCCATCGGGAAACACGGTGGCGCCCTTATTCCCGACGGCGCCAACGTGATGACCCACTGCAACGCCGGGGCATTGGCCACCGGCGGATACGGCACGGCCCTGGGCGTGATCCGCGGTGCGCGGGAGGCGGGCCGCAAGGTGAAGGTGTTCTCCTGCGAGACACGTCCCTACCTCCAGGGGGCCCGACTCACATCCTGGGAACTGGTGCGGGACGGCTTCGACGTGACCCTGATCACCGACAATGCGGCGGGCCACCTCATGGCCACCGGTGCCATCGATTGCATCGTGGTGGGGTCCGACAGGACCGCTGCCAACGGGGACGTGGCCAACAAGATCGGCACCTACACCCACGCGGTGCTGGCCCACCGCCACGGCATCCCTTTCTACGTGGCCATACCCACCAGCACCCTGGACATGGACTGCCCCGACGGCTCTCATATTCCCATCGAGGAGCGTCCGAAGGAAGAGGTTCTGGGCTTCGGGGGACAGCGGGTGGCGGCCGAGGGCGTGGAAGTGAGAAACCCGGCCTTTGACGTCACGCCGTGGCAACTGGTCACGGCCATCATCACCGAACGGGGAGTCCACCGTGCCGGTCCCGACGGCTACGATTTCCGCATCTGACCCGATTTCCTCACTAATGAATGATGCAAATACACTAAATGTCGGGTGCTGCTTTTGGATGACATACGGCGGCCAGGCCCGGAATTGCGGAATCCTTTCAGAGATGTCCGGCGTTACAGATAAATAATTTGCAAGATAATTCCGACACTTGACCCCGCGCGCGCCTTTATATCTTGTCAGAATACCCAATATGGCCGACAATATTCGAAATTCGTCCTGACTTGAGATGGTCTCTTTCTGAAACAAGAGGTGCCGACGTGAAGTGGTGCTGCACTCGATTGATGGTCGTCGTTCTTGCCGCTACCTGTACTGGCCTTCTGGCCTTTCCCGGGGAGTCGGCAGCCGATGACACCAACGTCAACGTGAACTCCTTCCGTCCGTCGCTCCACCCGGGCGACATCCTTGGAATACGGTCCAATACCATGCCAAAGCAATGGGATTGGGGCGCGGGGGCCTGGCTCACCTACCAGTACAAGCCCTTGAAGTTGACGTTCAACAACACGCAACTGCCCTCGAGCGTGGCGCTGCTCAAGCACCAGTTCATCATGGACGTCTACGGTCACGTAGCCTTCCTTGACTGGCTGCACGTGGGCCTGGCGCTTCCAATGGTCTTCGTTTCCAAGGGCGAGGCGGCGCCTACGCTGGTTCCCAATGCCTTCAACCAGGTGAGCGGGGTCACCCTGGGTGACCTGCGGCTCAGCCTCAAGTTCCGCATCATCGGCGGGAACGGTGACGGCTGGGGATTCGGTATTTCCGAAGACCTGACCTTCCCCAACTCCACAAAGGACAACTTCTCCGGGGATACCAACGTGACCTCCACCACACGCCTGATCGGGGACTACTCCCAGGACGGGTGGAACATGGCCTTGAACGTGGGCTTCCGCTTCCGCAAGCCCCACACGGTCTTCGGCAACAACATCAGCCACCAGCTCCTGTACGGGCTGGGTATTTCCGCCCCGACCATCTGCGGGACACTGGAAGTGCTGGGTACCCTCGAGGGCCATACGTCGCTGACCGATCCCTTCCAGGACTCCCATGGCAACCTGCTGAACCTCATGGCGGGCCTGCGCTGGTACACGGACGTTGGTGTCAACGTGACCGCAACGGGTGGTGGTGGAGTCCTCAACGGATTCGGCAGCCCCGCCTTCATCGGCGCCGTGAACGTGGAATACGCGCACAAGAAGCTGGAGAAGGGTTGCGAGGTCCCGGTGGACTCTGACGGCGACGGAATTATCGACGAAGAGGATGCCTGCCCCGCAGACCCGGGTCCCCCGGAGACCGGTGGCTGTCCCGACAGGGATGGCGACGGCATCATCGACGCGGATGACCAGTGCCCGGACGATCCGGGACCGCCGGAAACACAGGGCTGCCCGGACACCGACGGTGACGGGATCGTGGATTCCAAGGACGCCTGCCCGAAGACGCCCGGTGTGGCCAAGTACAGCGGCTGCCCCGACACCGACGGTGACGGCATCCCGGACATCGACGACAAGTGCCCCGAGGAGCCCGGTGTGGTCGAGTACCAGGGTTGTCCCGAGCCTGTTGTGGTGAAGATCGTGATTTCCGAGAAGGTCTTCTTC
Source organism: Deltaproteobacteria bacterium (assembly GCA_016784945.1). Lineage (GTDB taxonomy): Bacteria > Myxococcota_A > UBA9042 > DTJE01 > DTJE01 > JADDHL01. Next base: position 9,853 of record JADHTP010000027.1, read on the forward strand.
GACTATGACAGCAACAGCATCAAGAAGAAGTCCTATTCGATCCTGCGGGAACTGTCCACCTTCATCAAGGATAACCCGCAGCTCAAGAAGATCTTCATCGAAGGTCATACCGACAGCAAGGGTTCTGTCGAGTACAACAACAAGCTCAGCCTGAGGCGTGCCAAGGCCGTCAAGGGCTTTCTGGTGAAGCGCGGTGTCAAGTCCAGGCGACTGAAGGCGAAGGGCTTTGGTCCCAGCGATCCCATTGCCGACAACGGTACTGACGAAGGCCGCGCCCAGAACCGTCGTGTCGAGTTCATTATCCAGGACTAGGTGTCAGGTAGGAAAAGTTGCATCAAGGGGTTACCAGAATGCTGAAAACGTCTACGGTGATTGACATTCTCAATGGTCGCTTGCTGAAGATCGCGCTCCCCGCGATCTTGATAGCTGGTTTCGCTGGCATGAACCTGGGTTGCGGAGGCGGCAGTCTGCCCTACAACTTGCCTCTGGACCTACCCGACGGTGACGTGGCCGATGCGGAAGTGCCAATCCTCTGCACGGACCAGGCCGATCCCGAAGCCTACTGTCAGCAGTGGGCCGCCACCAATTTCGGCGCCTGCGTCTGGGCCACCTGCGACATGGCCACAGGTGACTGCGTCCGGGACGACAACAAACTGGACGGGCAGGACTGCGATGACAACGACCTGTGCACGGATTCCGGCACGTGCCAGGACGGCCAGTGCGTGGGTTCCGACCCGGTCGATCCCGACGACGGATTCGCATGCACCGTAGACACGTGCGACCCCGCCACCGGAATCGTCAACACGCTCGACGACACTCTCTGCGATGACGGTGACCCCTGCACCGGTATCGAGACCTGCGATCCCATCGCCGACACCGCCGACCCGGTGACCGGCTGCGTCACGTCCCCACCCTCGGACGAAGACACGACCTGCGACGGCGTTGACGACGACTGCGACGGTGACACGGACGAGGACTACGTGTCCGACGACACCTGCGGCGTGGGCTACTGCCTGACGAACAACACGCCGTCCGTCTGCGTCGACGGCCAGGAGACGGCCTGCCAGCCTGGCGCGCCTAACTCCGCGGACGACCCCTGTCCGGCCGACGGCATCGACGATGACTGCGACGGGCTTACGGACGAGGATTGTGCCGGTGGAGAACCGGTGACGGGAGCGGAGGTGATCTTTACCTCCACCCTGGGATTGGACACCAGGATCGTGACCGAGCCTTCGGGCGACCCCGGCTTCTATGACAGCCAGCTCGTGGACATCACCAACCCGAACCAGGGCGGGACCACCAACGCCTCGGTGAACGGCAACGTGGCTCCCAATCCCCTGCCCTGGCAGATCAAGGCCGGCACTGCTGCCCAGGTGGAACTGGTGACCTCTCGTGACACCGTGTATGAAGACGACAGCGACCTGACCGCGTACGCCTACGTGACCGACGCCATCGGCAGCCCGGTGGACCCCTTCACCAACGTGGAGTTCCAGTGGGACATCGCGGGCGCGCTCGTGAAGGCCACCGGCGCATCCCTTGGCAACGGCCTTTTCACCGCCACCCTCACGCCGCCCACGGCCGCCTTTGCCGGCGCCACTGGCACCATCGTCGCCAATTCCGGTGTCGTTTCCCCGACTGTGGCCGCCGACGCCATGGACACCCCCCCGGGCACGGGCTTCGTGCAGGTGGGTGAAGTGGGCATCGAACTGCCCCTGGGACCCCGTTTCGACAACAGCCAGTTCGACGTTCCGGTGTTCGTGAACACGGGCGCCAACGTGGTGGGTGCATACAACCTCACCATCAATTTCGACACCGCGATGCTCGAGGCCCTGGACGTTTCCAGCCCCTTGGCTCACCTCACGCCGGTATTCAACATCGACAACAACGCCGGCACCATCAGTTTCAACGCCACCAACACGGATCCCGGCACTGGTCAGCCCACGGGGGCAAAGGCCCAGGTGGCCACACTGACCTTCAGGGTGAAGAACGGCACACCCGCCGGCACGACTGGGCAGGTATCCGGCCAGGCAGTGGATCTGCTCAACACCACCGGTACGGGACTGGATTTCCTGACCAATTCCGTGGTCCAGGTGTTCGACGGCTTCGGACTGGGTACCAGCGGCCTGGTGGAGGTAAAGAACGTTGAACTGCGCGGCATCTTCGCGCGGGCTCTGGACAACACCCTGCTGAACTGGTCCGTCCTGACCGGAACGCTCCCAACGACGACGATTGAAGTTACCGAAGTCTTCAGCGACGGTTCCACCGACATGGCCAGGGACCCCGTGGCCGCCACCTGCGCATCGGGCGACACCAACGTGGCCACCACCCAGGATTGCACCGTCACCGGCGCCGGCGCCGGCACGACCGACATCACGGCCTCGGCCGACGGCTTCGACGCTTCCGCCATGATTTACGTGCTCGATCCCACTTTCGACGTGTCCCTGGATGACGACGCCCTGGGTCTGATCACGGACCTCGGCGTGTTGCAGGGAACCCAGGCCGTCGTGGAGGCGACCTTCTCCGACGGCTTCCTCTACAGTTTTACCCTGGACGTGACCGACGATGTGACCTTCGATACGGGCGATTCCGCCGTGGTGACCGTGGATGGCGCCACCGGCAAGGTCACCGCCGTTGCCGACGGCACCACCGACGTGCAGGCCCTGGGCATGGGAGCCGCGCTGCTGGGCGCCAAGTCCGTGACCGTGGACTCCACCGATGAAATCACCGTTACAGGCCTTCACGTGATCGTGCCGGCCTGGATCCGGATGGTCTGGGTGCAACCCGACCAGGTTCCCGATGCCGACGGTCTGTTGGCGGACCGGGCACAAGTGCGCAACGTGTTCACCAAGGAGGGCCAGCAGGTCCAATCCTCAGTCTATGTCGTGTTTTCCGATGACGAGATCACCAACGGCGGCAGCCGCATCGACGTGACCGGCGAGCAGGGAACGACCTTCGCCTCTTCCGATGAGGGCATCGGCACCGTGGACGACAGCGGCGTGGTGGCGGCCGTGTCCGGTGGCAATGCCAACCTGGAGGTTACCTGGCTCAGTGAAGGTGGATTCACCATTGACGGCGTAGGTCCCTACGTTGTGGAACTGTTCGATGCCACGGGCGTGGACGCCACCATCGGCGATGACCAGCTGGCCATCAACGACGTGGACCTTGCCGCGACGCTGAAGGGACTCCCCACGGTGACCAACATCACCGTGGAAATCACTTTCGAGGACAACTCCACCAAGGACTTCACCGAAGACTCGCGGACCATCTACACTGTGACCACCGGGGCGACCCTGGTGACGGTGACCAATTTCGCCGACTGCGTGGGCGTTCTCGGGTGCGTTCCCGGCACCGTGACATCCACGGGCAACGGGTTCGGCCCTGTCGAGATCGAGGTCACCTTCGACGGTGAGTACCTGGCGGGCCTGTCGGACACCGTGCAGCTGGAGGTCGTGGCCTGGGATGTCATCCACCTCCAGAGCTGGGAGATGTACACCCCGGACGGCTCGAATCCCGTGGTCGAGGACACCCTGTCCTTCATCGAAGGGACCTCTGAATGGCAGCGCTCCATGCTGCAGGTATGGCACTCCTTCACCGACGGTTCCATCATCGATCGCACGGCCCAGGCCGGATACGGCGTGCTGGACGGCAACGTTCTGCAGGTAGTGCAGAACGGTACGGTGCAGGCACGGGCCGTCGGACCCGGCGCTACGGAAATCGACGCCACGGACAGCGGCAAGACCACCGATCCCCTGACCATCACCGTGGACACGGTTGAACAGGACGTGGTCGGTCTGTATCCCGACTTCCTGGCCGGCGTGCCCTGCGGCATGGACCGGCCCCTGCACGGCATCAAGGACGTCAGCACCGCGCAACTGGACGTGTACGGCCAGTACGACGACGGAACCCGCAACTGGCTCACCCCCGGGCTCGGACCGGTGAACGGGACCAAGCCCAACGCCGCCTGGGTCGTACCCGGTCTGCTGGACTTCACGGCCGCCAACAACGATCCCTTCGGCACCTACGCGGCGTTCACCACGGTAGGCGCCACCACCGGACTGGCCACCATCCATGGGAACGGACCGGCCACCGCCACGGTAGACGTGGCCACCGCCGCGGACACCGGCTCCGCCTTTGACCCGCCGGCCCCCCTGGGCCTCCTGGTCAACCTCACGCCGGCCGTGGGCGACGTGGACATGGGCGACGTCAACTGCCTGCCCTTCCCCGATCGCACGGCTGACGAGTACTTCGAGATGCCCGTCCGTGTGAACACCGGCGCTCAGAGCCTGGGCGGCCTGGACATCCAGATCACCTTCGACCCGGACGTGCTGGAAGTCACACCCGACACCGGACCCGAGGTAGTCCAGGGTTCCGGCGTCATGGGCAACACCACCGTGTTCAGCGCCAACCCCTACGCGGCACCGGGGACCATCCTGCTCAACCTGGTCATGGCCAACGGCGCGGCTGTCAGCGGCGACGGGATAGAGGTCGCCCGCATCCGGTTCAAGGCCCTGAAATCCGGCGATTCCATCAGTGACATGGCCGGTGTGATCATCGGTCTGAACGACGAGGCCATCCAGCCGATTCCCACAGGTGGCACGGTACCCCGTGACTTCGTGGCCGGCGCCGGCCCCCTCGACCCCTATCCCGGTGGTGTCTGGGGCGATGCCGACGACAACAACGAATACCAGTTGGAAGACGTCCAGTTCGTCCAGAACAGCCTTGCCGGGCTGTTTATTCCCAACCCGACCCAGCAGGCCCAGTCGGACATCTTCCCCGACGGATCCGTGAACACCAGGGACACCTTCTACGGGTCCCTTGTCCTCGCCCGACTGTCCCATTTCGTGGATGGCGACGCCGTGGACACTCCCACCGGCCCGGGTCAGGTCCAGTTGCGTGCGACCCTCATCGACCGCGACCAGAATCCCGTGACCGGCAACGTGCAGGTACGGTTCGAACTGAAGACCGTGAACAACGCGGCCACCATCGACTTCACGAACGGGGTAACCCCAACTGCGTTCGGCTCGGTGGAAACCGTTGCCTACCACGCCGGGAACGGCGTATGGGTCACCGATGTGACCGGCCTCCAGGTGGACGAAACGGGCATCCAGGTCGTGGTCCTGCTGGACGTCCCGCAAGGTGCGGGCGTAAAGACCACCGCGTTCCTTGACTCCCAGACGCTGATCAATCCCGAAACCGGACTGCCCGACCCGCTGGCCACCTACCGGCCCCTGTTCACCTTCGATTATTCAGACGTGCTGGACTGCAGCCAGGTGACCTTCGGTGACATGGTGGCCGTGAACGACGTGGCCCTGGGTACCAGCGGTCATCCCGGACAGGGCCTGAACGTGAACATGGCCCCGGGGTGTGCCCCGCAGGGCAACTGTTCCATGGACATCGACAACCAGGCGTCCCTGCTGGCGCCCCTGGCCAACCCGGCCATTGCCGCGGAACTGGAGGCCGTGACCTGGGGAACGGCCATGATGGACTTCATCAACTACCAGGCTGACGGCGTGCCCTTCAAGCTTCCGGTCTACGCCGGCATGCTGGACCCGGCCAACGCGGGCTGCGACTTCAAGAACCAGTCCTGCGACTTCCTGGTACCCTTCTACAACTTCGATCTGCAGTGCGAACCGCTGTACTTCTTCAGCAACGCCGAGGTCAATGCCGGCAAGCTGACGGCGGGTGGACCGGGTCACGATTTCAACGTGACCGTGGATTACAACGGCCAGCCCGTTTCCGGCACCATCCACGACGCCCAGTTAGACGCCACGGTGGTGACCGACATTGGCGGAGCCATCATCGGTCTGACCAATACGAGCATCATCGCCGGGGCCGTGGTCCCCGCCGACCTGCTCACCGTGTTCGACGTGGTCTTCCCGGGCGACGGCAACACCGTGGTCTACAACCACCCGCAGCTGGGACCGATCAACAAGGATTTCGTGGTACAGCAGATCCAGAACATCGCGCCGGACTACGACACCGACGGCGACACCATCGCCGACGCCGTGTCCATCGGCGCCGTCTTCACGGCCCTGGCGGTCGGCGACACAGTGGCTCTGGACGCGACCTGCGACGGCGTGGACGACGACGGCGACGGCCAGACCGATGAAGACTACGTGCCCACGACCACCAACTGCGGCCTGGGTGTGTGCGCCGCAACGGGCCAACTGGTCTGCCTCAACGGAGTCCCCACCGACAACTGCGCGGAGGGCCCGCAGCTATCACCTACGGACGCCACCTGCGACCTCGTGGATGACAACTGCAACGGGACCCCCGACGAGGACTACGCACCCGACGCCACCTGCGGCGTGGGCTATTGCCAGACCACCAATACGCCTTCCACCTGTGTCAACGGCATTGAGTCCGCCTGCCAGGAAGGCACACAGAACTCCGCGGACGATCCCTGTCCCGCCGACGGCGTTGATGACAACTGCAACGGTCAGACTGACGAGGACTGCGTGGTCCTGGGTGCACCCGTGACGGGCGCCGACGTGATCTTCACGTCCACCCTGGGTGACGATTCCATGATCGTGGTGGAACCCGCCTCAGAACCCGGATTCTACGACAGCGAAATCCTGGACCTGACCAACCCGAACCTGTCGGGCTCGTCCACGGCATCGGTCAGTGGCAACTTCGCGCCCAATCCCCCGGGATACAACACCCTGGCCATGGCACCGGCGGCAGTGCAACTGGTCCTGGAAAGGAACCAGATCCACGAAGGCGACGCCACCTTCCGCGCCTTCGCGTACGTGACCGACGGCCTGGGAAGCCCCGTGGATCCTTCGACTCCCGTCACGTTCACTGTGACCGGATTGCCGGCGCCCATCATCGCATCGGGCGGCTGGATCAATGAAGGACTGTTCCTCACTGATCTGACCATCCCCGGTTCGTACTTCGTGACGGGCGGTATCGGTACCGTAACGGCCTCCGCCGGCGGTATCGACTCCTTCGGAGAGACCATCGCCGTCGTCCAGCAGACCGCGCAACTGGTTCTGCAGGCGGGCGAAGTAGGTGTGGAGATTCCGAAACACCCCATCATCGACGGTACAACCTTCAACGTGCCCGTGTACGTCAACTCCGGCGCCAACGTGATCGGGTCCTACGATTTACGGTTCGACTTCAACCCCACCCAGCTCGAAGTGACCTCGGTCTTTGGCGCACAGGCCAACCTGGTCCCGGTGGTCAACATCGACAACGGTACGGGTTTCGTAAGCTTCAATGCCTCCAACAACGATCCTCTCTCGGGCCAGCCCTCGGGCCCCATGGTGCAACTGGCCACCATCGAGTTCGGCCTGAAGAACGGCGTGACGGCAGGGACCGCGGCCGCCATTGCCGGCACCGTGCTCGAACTGCGCAACACCGTGGGTTCCCAGGGTCTGAGCATCCTGACGAATCCCGACGTACTGGCGCGGGACTTCGACGGTCCGGGTACGGGCGGTGTGGTCATCGCACGGAACCACGGGCTGCAGGGCATCTTTGCCAGCATGGATGACAACTCGCTGTTGAACCGGTTCGTCATTGACGGCACCAAGCCTTCCAGCGATGTCGCCGTGATCGGCGTGTACAACGACGGCCAGTGGAGCGACATCCGCAACCAGCCCGGCACGACCTGCTCGTCCGGACAGCCCGCCGTGGTGTCCACCTCCCTGGTGGGTTGCACCGTCACAGGCGAAGGCTCGGGTATCGCACAGATCCAGGCCGCGGCTGCCGGATTCCAGACCTCCACCGTGGTGTATGTCCTGGACCCGACGTTCAACGTCATGGTCGGGGACGACAACCTTGAAAACATCCCGGAACTCAACATGTTGCAGAGCACCCAGGCCGAGGTGCACGCCACCTTCACCGTGGGGACCTTCGACTTTACCTACGACGTGACCGGCGACCTGACCTACGGTTCCACCAATCCAGGTGTCTTCACCGTGGTCCCGGCCACCGGACAGATCGCCGGAGTGGGGACCGGAACCGCCAACCTGCAGGCCTTTGGATTCGGCGGCACACCTCTGGGCCTGGCCCTGGTGAACGTGGACGCGGCCAGCGCCGTCACCGTCACCGGCATCCACGCCATCGTTCCCGCCTGGATCCAGATGACCTGGGTCCAGCCCGATCAGATCCTGGACGCACAGGCCAAGACCGATGTCCGGGCTCAGGTCCGCAACCTCTTCGAGAAGGAAGGCCAGCAGGTCCAGTCCTCCGCTTTCCTCATCCTGTCTGACGATCAAACCACCGATGGTGGCAGCCGCATCGACATCACGGCGGATCCGGGCACGTCCTATGCCTCCTCCTCCGCTGCCGTGGGCACCGTGGACGGCAACGGTCTCGTCACCGCCGTTTCGGGCGGCGACGCCAACGTGGAAGTTACCTACACCCACAACGGATTCACCACGAACGGCGTAGGTCCGTTCGTCGTGGACCTGGTGGATCCCTCGAGTGCCACCGCCAACATCCAGCACCCGCAGATTGCCAAGGATGCCGCGGACCTGGCGGCCACTCTGAAGGGTCTTCCCACCCAGACCAACATCTCGGTGCAGGTGACCTTCCAGGACAATTCCACCACGGACTTCACCCTGGATTCCCGTACGAAGTACGAAGTGATCCTGGGTGGCGGACTGGTTACGGTTGAAGACTTCACCAGCTGCACCGGCGTTCCGGGTTGCGTGCCCGGCACGGTCACCACCACGGGCGTCGGTCCCGGCACGGTCACCATCAAGGTGTCCTTCGATGGCGGCTACCTGGCGGGCATCGAGACCACGGTCCAGGTAGAGGTCGTGGCCTGGGAATCCATCCAGCTGGACAGTTGGGAACTGTTCACACCGATCAATACGAACCCCATGGTCGAGGACACCCTGTCCTTCATCGAAGGGACCGGCGAGTGGCAGCGCTCCGTGCTCCAGGTGTGGCACACCTTCTCGGACGGAACCACCATCGACCGCACCGCCTTAGCCCAGTACGGCGTACTGGACCCGAACGTGCTGCAGGTGGTTGTCGGCGGTACGGTCCAGGTACGGGCCATCGGTCCCGGTGTCACGGCCGTGGACGCCCTCGACAGCGGCAAGACATCGGCTCCCTATACCATCACCGTGGACACGGTCCAGCAGGACGTGACCTTCCTGGGCATCGATCACTCCTCCGGAGCGGCCTGCCCCGGCGGTGCAAGGACCCTGCACGGCTTCCTCAACCAGATCGACCAGCTGGACGCCTGGTGCGAGTACGCCGACGGAACCCGCAACTGGCTGACCCCGGGTCTCGGCGTGGCCGATTTCTCCAAGCCCAACGCCAACTACCAGGTCCCCGGCCTCCTGGCCTTCGCCGCGGTCAATGACGCGCCTTACGGCACCTACTCGGCCTTCACGACTGTGGATGCGTCCACCGGCGCCGCCACTGCCCTGGGCAACGGGCCCGCCACTGTGACACTGGACGTGGCTCCGGACACGGGCGCGCCCTTC
>JADHTP010000028.1 GCA_016784945.1 Deltaproteobacteria bacterium
CCACGTTCACCGAACCCCTCGCCTTCGGGTTGATCGAGCCGCCGGGCGCCCTGGGGGCCGACATCGCCGCCGGCGAAGGACAATCCATGGGCCTGTCCCTGTCATTCGGCGGCCCGTACGTGGGCCTGTTCGCCGTCAGGTCGGCCCTGGTCAAGTTCATGCCGGGCCGGCTGGTGGGAATGACCAGCGATGCCCGGGGCAATTCCTGCTACACGCTCACCCTGGCGGCCCGCGAGCAGCACATCCGCCGCGCGCGCGCCAGTTCCAACATCTGCACGAACGAGGGTCTGTGCGCCACAACGGTGGCGATCTACCTGTCCATGCTGGGACGGGAGGGACTCCCGCGGCTCGCCCTCTACAACCACCACCGGGCCGACCGCCTGAAATCGATCCTGGCCGCCTCGCCGGGACTGTCCATTGCCTTCGATGGCCCCACCTTCAACGAGTTCGTGGTCCGCATGCCCGGCCCCGCCGACCGGGTGGTCGAGCGTCTCTCCGCCGACGGGCTGGCGCCGGGATTCCCGCTGGGCGCCGCCTATCCGGAACTGGATGATTGCCTGCTGGTCAGTGTCACCGAACGGAAATCCGATGACGACTTCGAGCGGCTGGCCCGTGCCTTGCGTTCGACTTGACGGTAGTGGGTCAGTCTTTATCTGATGGTTTATGGAGTGCGCAAGCTTGCTTGCGCTTTTTCCCGGCGGAGCAAGCTCCGCCGAACCAGAGCGGTGGCAAGCCACCGCACTCCAAAACGGCGCACACGGTTATGGCGACGAATCAGTGACCGACAGACTGACCCACTGCCGACTTGACGGATTGCACTACAGGAATAGAATCGGCAATGACCGTAGCGTAAGAGGTGTCGGGTGGCCTTTAGACCCCTGGGTACGTTTCTCGCAATCATGCTGCTGGCAGCCCTGGTCCCCGGATGCGAATCCAAGGACCCGTTCGAGGCCTGCGTCATGAGCGAGAAGATGAAGGACGACTGCGACTTCGACTCGCTCGTTCAGCATTGCGAGGATCTGGAAACCACCTGCTACGCCTCCTGCATGGTGGCGGACCACCCGCAGTGCCTGGATGGGCCCTGCATGATCTATCAATTCCGTCTGCTGGGTTCGAAGGACACCTACAAGAGTACGCCTTTCTGCACCGAGGAGTGCAACGTGGCGGAGGACTGCCCCGGCGGTTCCACGTGCCTGCCCTTCCTGAACCAGTTCTTCTGCATCCCCGACGAGCACATCATTCCCAAATAGCTTCAATTAACATGGCATCCTTACCGTTCGTCTCGTCTTGTCGGCTTGCTTGAACCGTCTTGCCGGACCAACCCGCACGACAATTCTTCGGCGAACGTCGGCGTCGGACCTGCTAATTGAAGCGCAGAGAAAGCTAGAGGTGCTAGAGACCACCGATGATGCGCCAGACACCGTCTTCCCTGACGAATTCGAGGCGGTTGAAGTTATTCTTCGAGACCCAGCGGTCCTTGCCGCCGTCCACGTAGAAGAATTTGTACCAGTATTCGAATTCCGCAAAGGCCCTTCCCTCCCCCTGGAACGTGATGTTCCTGAGGATGATCTGGTACTGGACGGACTTCACTTCGTCCCGGAGGTTGGGCAGCACCCGGCTCTCCAGGTAGTCGTAACCATAGTCGTCTTCCGATTCGGCCGTGGTGCCCGCGTTGGCGAAGTAGCGCCGGGAGATCATCTCCTTGAGGCTTGCCATGTCGCGCTTTTCCACGGCCTGGCGGTACTGCTCCACGAGATTCGCGATCTCGCGGTTCCCGTCCGTGTCCTCGACCTTGTGGGTTCCCTGGATGAACTTCGGGCCGCAGGCGACCAGCAGGACCACAGGGAACAGCAGGAATCTGGCTTTCATCGGGGCTCCCTCCAAACAGCGCAACAAGAATAGGTTCAGGCCGCGGGACTGTCAAATGGGTCAACGGTTGGAAACCACACCCTATTCCGCTGGTGGCTTGGGTTCCTTGCGCTCCACCCGGAGCCCCAGGTCGGCCAACTGGGCCTTGTCGACTTCCGATGGCGACTCTGTCATCAGGCAGGTGGCGCTGGTGGTCTTGGGGAACGCAATGACATCCCGGATGGACGACGCGCCGGTCACCAGCATCACCAGGCGGTCCAGCCCAAGGGCAATCCCGCCGTGTGGCGGCGCGCCGTATTCAAGGGCCTCCAGCAGAAAGCCGAACTTGGACCGGGCGGTTTCGTCGTCCAGGCCCAGGGCCGCGAACACGCGTTTCTGGGTTTCCTTTCCATGGATCCGGATGGATCCGCCCCCCAGTTCCACGCCGTTGAGGACCACGTCATAGGCCCGGGCACGGACCTCGAGGGGCTTGTCCTCCAACCGATCCAGGTCATCGGGCACGGGACTGGTGAACGGGTGGTGCATGGCCACGGGACGTTCTTCCTTGTCGTCCCACTCGAACATGGGGAACTCCGTGATCCAGGTGAAGGCCCACCGTCCGGCCTTGCGGAGTCCCAGTCGATCCCCCACGTCCAGCCGCACGGCGCCCAGGGCCTGGCGGGCCGGGTTGGCGTCGTCGGCCACCAGGAACAGCAGGTCGCCGGGTCCCGCTTCCAGGCGCTCCAGCAGGGCCGCCCGCTCGTCATCGGACAGGAACTTGGCCACGGGCCCCTGCAATTCGCCGCCGTCCCTGATCTTGATCCACACGAGGCCCTTGGCCCCGTGGTCCGTGGCCACGGTGGTCAGGCCATCCATGTCCTTGCGGGACCAGTCGGCCGCCCCGGGGGCCTTGAGGGCCGTGATCACGCCGCCCCTTTCCACCGTGCCGGAAAAGACCTTGAAGGACGAGGCCGCGAAGATGTCCGTAACGGTGACCATCTGCAGGTCGAACCGCAGGTCGGGCTTGTCCGATCCGTACTTCTCCATGGCCTCGGCCCAGGGCATGCGGGGGAACGGCGTGGGGATGTCCACGTCCAGCGTCCCTTTCCAGATGGCGGCCAGCATGCCTTCCGTGATCTCGTAGATCTGTTCGGGCGTGGCGAAGGACAGTTCCAGGTCGATCTGGGTGAACTCCGGCTGGCGGTCCGCCCGCAGATCCTCGTCGCGGAAACAGCGCGGGATCTGGTAGTAGCGGTCAAACCCCGCGACCATGAGCACCTGTTTGAAGGTCTGGGGGGACTGGGGCAACGCATAAAAGTCACCGGGGTGGATACGGGACGGCACCAGGAAGTCCCGGGCCCCCTCGGGCGTGCTCTTCATGAGAATGGGCGTGTCGATTTCAATGAAACCCTGGTCGTCCAGGTAGTCGCGGGTCAGCCGGTTCACCCGGGCCCGGGTCACCAGGTTGCGGGTCAGGGGAGGCCGCCTGAGGTCGAGGTAGCGATACTTGAGCTTCGTGACCTCCAGGGCATCCACTTCCTCGGCAATGGGGAACGGCAGGGCCTTGCTGGGATTCAGGACCTGGATTTCCCAGGCCTCCACCTCCACGTCGCCCGTGGGCAGGTCCTTGTTCCGGTTGTCGCCCCGGTCCACCACCTTGCCCCGCACCATGAGCACGTGTTCCGCCTTGACGCCCCGGGCCGACTCGAAGATGGAGAAATCCACCACCTGGTCCGCCTTCACCTGGGTCAGGCCGAAGCGATCCCGCAGGTTGATGAAGATGCAGCCGCCGTGGTCCCTCACGCTGGCGGCCCAGCCCATGAGGATCACCTCGGAGCCCAGGTCCTTCTCGCGCAGGCCGCCGCAGGTGTGTGTCCGTCGAATGTCATCCATCTGGTCTCCTGTGCGTTCCTTCCCGCCTGCCGTCGTGGTGGACGGGGTTCGTGAGCCGACGGCGTTTATACCAGAAAAAGGTGTCAGCCACCTTTTTTGTCACGAGGGGGATATGATTCCGTGGATGGGAAACGGCTTCACCATTGACGCTGCGGGAACCGGTCTGCGGGTCACCGCCGATGACCACGGGTTGGAAAAGGCCATCGCCGATCGGTACGCCGCCTTCCCCTTCGCCGGTCGGCCCGACCTGGAAGTCCATGTAACGACCCGACCCGTGCCCGATTCGGAGGAACTGGATCGTCTGGGCGTGCAACACACGCTCAACCGGGCCGATCGCCTCTACCTGAGGGACCGGACGTTCTGCGGCGTGCTCCACCCCGACGGGCGCCCGGGCTCCATCCAGGTGGCGGAATCGGACCCGGTGACGGCCTTCGGGCTGTCCTTTCGCCACCTTTTCACACGACTGGCCGTGGACAACGGCTGGACTTTCGTCCACGCCGCCGGGATCCTGCGGGACCACAGGGCCTATCTGTTCGCCGGGCCGTCGGGCGCCGGCAAATCCACCATCGCGGGAATGCTGGACCCGCTCCCCGTCATTCACGACGATCAGTTGTTCCTCCACGTGGGTGACCAGGGCCCCTGCATCCGGGCGGTCCCGTTCATGGGGAACAGCGCGTTCGTTCACGACCGGACCGGCTGCTGGCCCGTGGAAGCCGTCCACTTCCTGCGCCAGGACACGTCCGCTTTCCTTGTCCCGATGGCCCCTGCCATGGCCCTTGCCAGGATCCTGGCCGTGCCCCTCGATGGCCTGGGCGCCGAGCCCACCGACGCCTTCATGGAAACCGTCCGCATCGGCATGGAGCGGTGCCGGGAACTGGTCCAGGCGTCCCGTTGCAGCGAACTGCACTTCACACTGTCGGAACTGCCCGAGGGCATCACCCGCCCGGATGGGGAAGGAACGTCATGAACCAGAATCCAAAAAAGGCCGAGGACTGCGCCTTCAACCGCGTGGCCGGCGAAACGGTGGTGGTCAAGGCCACCGACGGCACGGTCACGGTTCTCAACCGGCTGGGAGGCGAGATCTGGGACCTGTGCGACGGGGCCACGAGCCTGGACGACATCATCCACACCCTCGGCCAGGCCTATGACCAGCCGGCGGAAACCATCCGGGAGGAAGTGGGCCGTTTCATGGACTCCATGCTGGAAAAAGGCATAATCACCCGATGAGTTCCCAGTCCTTCGACGACGTGGTGCGCAACGCCATGGCGGCAGCCATCCCGTTGACGGCCCACGTGATGGTGACCGAGCGGTGTGACCTGAACTGTCGGCACTGCTACCTGCCGGCCCACCGACGCAAGGACAGTCTTACCCTGACCGAGTTCGACGACATCCTGGGCCAGTTGAGGGAGGCCGGCACCCTGTTCATCACCCTGTCCGGGGGCGAATGCCTGGTACACCCCGATTTTTTCCCCATGGCGCGCCTGGTGAGGGACCACGTCCTGGCCTTGCGGATTTATTCCAACGGCAACGGTATCGACGGGGAAACGGCCCGCCGTCTGGCCAGGCTTCACCCCATGGAGATCGATATCAGCCTCTACGGCGCCGACGCCGCTTCGCACGACGCCATCAGCGGGGTCAAGGGATCGTTCGACAGGGCGACCGGGGCCATCCGGGACCTGGTGGGCCGGGGTGTCCGCGTGCAGGTGAAGGCGCCTCTCATGCGGGCGAACTTCGCGCAGTGCGAAGGTCTTTGGGACCTGGCCGAGTCCCTGGGTGCCAGCTTTCACGCCAGCCCCTACCTCTACCCGCCGCAGGGGGATCAGACCCGCTGCGAGGCCATGACGTGCAGCGGGGTGGAACTGGAGTCGGTGTTCGCGGTGCTCGAGACCGGGAAACCGGATGAAGCCGCCCCCCCACCGTCGGAGGCCAAGGGTTTGTGCGGCGCGGGGATCAACTACGTTGCAATAGGGCCGGACGCCAGCGTCTATCCTTGTCCCATGTTCGGCGAGGCCGTGGGAAACCTGCGGGAAAGCCGTTTCGCGGACATCTGGAAAAACGCGCGTCTCCTGGCGGACCTGCGGACTCTTTCCCGGGGAGACCTGGCAAAATGCCGCGACTGCGCCGACTACACCCTGTGCAACCGCTGCCTCGCGGCGGTCCACACCGCCACGGGGACCTTGAACGGCCCCGACGAGCAGGCCTGCCGGATCGCCCGCATCCGTTCCACCGGACGCGAACGGGACGGGGCGACTTCGGCTTTGGAAGTCACCCGTAAATTAATGTAGTATTGATGGTTGAATTTCTTGGCGGACCCATTGGGAGGCCACTGATCCATGAAAAACGAAGCGGGAAGCACTCGGGGAGAGGTCAATCGCCTGGAAGACAGTGGCAGCAGGTCGCCTGACTGTGGGAAATGGGAAACTCCCCGGATCCTCTGGACCGGCAAGATCCAGACGCTGGCCTACCAATGCTCGAGCGGTCCCGCGCCGGTCAGCGGGTCACCGACCGAAGGTTGTCCCCCTTGAGGTGTCGTTTTCGTTGAGACATTTCGCTACAACAACGGCACTGGTCGGGCAACTGGCCAGGAGCGGACACGAAGTGTCCGCCAGGGTGTCCGGTGACAGCATGGCGCCTGGCATGATGGACGGTGACGAGGTTCGCCTGCGCCGCGTGGAACCGGAGGATGTGCGGCAAGGTGACGTGATCGCCTACGAGCGGGGCGGACGCCTCGTGCTCCACGCGCTCCACTTCACCCTGCGGTTGGGAAGACATCGCTGGCTGTTCCTGAAGGGCACGGCCAACCCCGTGGGTGATCGGCCGGTCTCCTGGGAAGACGTGGTAGGAAAAGTGACCAGTGTGTTTCGCGACGGAGTGGAAAGCCCCCTGGCCCCAGTCCAGGCGAGTTTCTTCGCCGGAGCGCGGGCCTGGTGGCATCTCGTCGAACCATCGCCGAGGCGCCTGCTGGCCCGGTTCAATTTCGTGAAAGGAGTATTTTTATGAGTCGTACAGGGCAATGGCTGGTGGGTGGCTTCCTTGCAGCCTGTCTCTTCGTGGCCGTATCGCTGGCGAACGAAGGGCGGGCCATGGCCACGGCGTGCAGCCTGATGGACCTGGTCTGCTACTGCGAATCCGAAGCCGAGTGCACCGGCGGCAACATTTACGGTTGCGTGGGTGTCCCGGTCCGTGAAATGCAGTGCGGCGTGGGCGGCGCCTCCTGCCAGCAGTTCGTCGGTTGCCAGGGCTTTACCAACGATACGGCCACGCTGTGCGCCCTGTCCGGCCCCGAGTATCGCTGCAGCAACCATCCCGCCAACGGGGGCAGCCTGGAGCAGTTCGAAGCAGCCTGCCAGGACTGCACCGGTTGCTACGACTACCAGAGTGGCTTTTCCGCCTGCCCGTCCCAGACCATCTGCTGGTATCCCAACGGCACCGGAAACGACGCCGAGTGCGGGACTCTGGCCGATCTGACCGAATTCACCGTGGTCCACCATGACGGCGCCAACGTGATCTCCTGGACCACGGCCACGGAACGGAACAACCTGGGCTTCAACGTGTACAAGGTGAAGGAAACCGGCGGCATCCTCCGGCGGGTCAACGGCACGTTCATCCTCGGCTCCATGAAGTCCCCGGCGGGCGAAAACTACCGCATCCGTGACCCCGAGGGTCGACCGGGGGACATCTATCGACTGGAATGGATTGACCACGACGGCCCCGTCCACTACCGGGGACCGGTGTCCGCCGTGGAAGGCAAGGTCGAGCCTCTTCGCAAGCGTTTCGACGCCCAGGCCATCCGCGCCGCCAGCCGGGACCGGCGGCGCGCCCTGGAGGCAACGGGTATCGTCACATCGGCCCTGACGTCCGGCGAATGCAAAGGACTCCGCCTCCTGGTGAACGAGGACGGATTGTACCGGGCCTCGGTGGCCGATCTCGATGCGGCGGGCCTGGACGTGTCCGGACTGGCCGCCGGTGACATCTCCCTCACTAGCCAGGGCGTGGCCGTGCCCTTCCGGGTCTCCGGTGACGGCGCCCTGACCAAGGACCACCGGATCGAATTCTATGGCATGGAAAGCACGAGTCCGTTGTCGGCGGAACAGGTCTATCTGCTCACTCCTTCGGACGAGGACTCCTCCCCGATGGCACAGATCGCCGCGGCCCCGGTGGCGGCGGGTGACTGGGCCGGTTCCTACGTGGCGACCCGTCGCTACGAGGAAAACCTCGAATACGCCCTGACGCCGGCCATCGACGACTTCTTCTACTGGTCCTACATCTATTACGATCACCCGGAAGAGGTATTCACCCTGCCGGTCAGCAACCCCGTGGTCGATCAGGGGACCTTCAGCCTGGTGGTGGACCTGGACGGGATCTCCGACAACCCCGACCTGGACCCCGATCACCATCACCAGGTCCTGTTCAACGGTAACCTGGTCAAGGACTTCACCTGGGAAGGCGTGGGCCTTTTCCGACTGGAAGAGGACCTGCCCTCAGCGTGGTTGAAGGACGGGGACAACACCGTGACGGTGAAGACCATCGACGACCTGGGAAGCCCCTATGACATGGTGGCCGTTGACGGCTTCACCCTGGTCTACGAACGGGCGTTTGCCGCCGAGGACGACCAGTTGGCCTTTGCCTGGTCCGGCGCCGAGCCCAACGTTCTGGTCGAAGGCTTCACATCGGCGGACGTGTCGGTGTTCGACCTGTCCGACCCGGGCTACCCGGTCCGGTTGACCGGCGTGGACGTGCAGCCCGCGGGCGACGGTTTCAGCGCGGCGTTCTCCACCGCCGGCGCCACGGCCGACAGCTCGTTCCTGGCGATCACGGACGGCGCGGTCAAGGCTCCCATGGGCATCGAGGCCCGGTACCCCACGGACATCAAGGACGCCTCCAACGGCGCGGACCTGCTCATCGTGACCTTCGATGCCTTCGCGTCGGCCCTGGAGCCACTGGTCCAGTTGCGGCGCGACCAGGGGTTCCGGGTGGCGGTGGTGGGCACCAGCGAGATCTTCGACGCCTTCGGTCACGGCGCCGTGAGCGACCAGGCCATCAAGGACTTCATCGCCTACGCGGCGACCAAGTGGGAGGCCCCGGCCCCTGCAGGCGTCCTGCTGGTGGGCGACTCCACCAACGACCCGAAGGACTACCTGGACCTGGGGCTCGTCAACTACGTGCCTTCCCACCCGGTGGAGTCCTCCCTGTGGGGCGGCACCACGTCGGACAACTGGTACGCCGACCTGGATGACGACGGAACCCTGGACACGGCCATCGGCCGCCTGTCGGTGGCCACGGTGGAAGAAACCCAGCAGGCGGTGCAGAAGATCGTGGACTACGAAACGGGTGACTCCGCCCTGGCCGGTTCCCGCCGCGTGATCCTCATCGCGGACAAGACGGACCCCAAACGGAACGAGAACTTCGATGCCATCGTCGAGGACCTGGCGCAGGCGATTCCCGCTGGATACGACACCGTGGCCCTGTATGCCGACGATTTCGACACGGAATCCGCCGCACGCCAGGCCGTGAAGGACGAACTGGACAAGGGCAGCCTGCTGGTGGTCTACCTGGGCCACGGCTCCGGGCTGTCCTGGGGGTCCACACCCCTGTTCGAGGCCAAGGACATCCAGGCCCTGCCCGACGGGGTCCATCAGCCTCTGGCCATCGCCCTGTCCTGCGTTAACGGGTACTTCACCTATCCGGGGCTGGACATCCTGGGCGAGGCCTTCGTGAAACCGGCGGACAGGGGCGCCATCGCCAGCTGGATGCCCGGTGACATCGGTCTGTCTTCCCGCCATGAACTGTTGATCAAGGCCTTTGTCGGAAACCTGTTCAGCGAGGGTGGCCTGTCCACGGGTGAGGCAGTCCGCCTGGCGCTCAACACACTGGCGGCATCGGGCGGAACCCACGACCGTGCCCTGGCAATGACCTTCGTGCTGCTGGGCGATCCCTCCCAGCAGCTCCACACCATCGAATCGGGTCTCCAGGAACCCGACAGTTCAGGCGGTTGCGCCAACCGTGGCGCTGGAACCCTTGGATTGTTCTCGGCTTTCGCCCTGTTCGCCGGCCTGTTCGGCGTACTGGTGATACGCCGCAGACGATTGGCGATCAACGATTGACGATCAACGACGGACCGGAACCAGTTCCTCGCCACCGTAGGTTTCCAGGTATTCCTTCCAGACCCCCTCGCAACGGCTGTCCAGCATGCATTCCAGGCATGACGGGGGCTTGGCCTTGCCATCCTGCGTCCGATCGCGACTCCAGTCCCGGGGGCCCTGGTCCAGTTGTCGCACCTCGCTGCGGAACTGACGGCGGTAGACGTCCTCGCTGGCCAGGTCGGACAGGTCACCGAGGAGGCACAGCGGGAAGGCCTCCGTTGTCACTTCCCCGCCCGCCTCCTCGAACCGCGCAACCGCCCGGCGAAGAGGTGGCATCACCTCGGAATACCGGGGAACCACGCCGGAAAAGTCCCGGCCCGCGTTGCCCAATCCGTGGGGAAACGTGAAATTCACGCGACGAACCCCGGCCCCAAGAAGAACCTCGGCAATCCCGGGCAGGGTTTCAGAGTTGAGCCGGGACACGACCACCTTGCCGGTGACCTTTTCACCCGCTTCCGTGAGGGCGGACAGGGCGGTCCTGGTCTGCTCGAAGGAACCATCCGCACGGGTCACGCCGTCGTGGGTGGCCGCATCCGGGCCGTGCATGGCCACCACGAAACGTGCCCCCAGGCCCGTCAGCCCCCGGCGCACAGGTGGATAGGACAGCACCCGGGCGTTGGTCTGGAGCCCCACCAGAAGGCCCAGTTTCCGGGCGTGGCGAACCAGTTGCGCCAGGTCCTTGCGCAACGTGGGCTCCCCTCCAGTGAACGTCACCACCTTGAAACCGCGGGCGGCCGCGGATTCCACCTCGGCCATGACCTCGTCAGTGCTCCTGAAGTCCCGGCCCCGTGTGGCCAGGGCGCCATCCCGCTGGTCCGACACCACGCAATGCACGCAATTGTTGTTGCAGGCGTAGGACAGCTTGATGTCCATGTGGCGGATCATGGGCCGGACCCCTTGGGAATCGTTTCGCCGTAACAGTGTACCGGTCCACGGCACGGTGTCCAATGGACGGGCCTTGATCACATGGCAAGCGCATCAAAATGTTGAAACAGAAGCTACGCACGACCGATAGACAACGTGAACGTGAACGTGGACGAAAGGTGCTGACATATTTGCTTACGAACGGCGCGATGTGGGCCAAAGCGTCCACGACCACGAATTAGATGCGTTTGCCCTGACCTTGATCAAAGATTTTGTTGGGAGGATCATGGGGTGGAGGAAGAGGGCCCATGACCTGCTTGAAACCCGACGAAAGGTCGAATCCCTACCTGCTGAGACGGGTGGCGGTCCTGTCGGCGGACGACCGGCTGGAGGAGGCCGGCGACCTCCTGGAGACCCTGTCCGATCCGGCGCTGGACGGCATGTACGATCTGGCCGTGGGTGAGGGTCTGGAGCCCCTCCTGCTGGCTGCCGACACCCGGGCCTCGCAGCGGGCCCGGGCGAAACGCCTGCGGTCCGCGGCCAGCCGGGACCTGGTGATCGACGGAAACCTCGAACGGGTGTCCGACTCACTGGCGCGCGCGGGCGTCACGTTCCTCCTGGAGAAGGGCGCCTTTTTCCGGGACACCATCTACCCCGCCTCGTGGTTGCGATCCATGGTGGACCTGGACCTGCTGGTCCTTCCACGGGACCGGGATCCCGCCATGACCGCCCTCACCGGCGCGGGTTTCACATTGCGCGAAACGTCCCCGTCCCGACCCTTCAGCGGCCGTCTCTCCCTGGAACGAATCCTGATGTCACCCCTGGGCGATCTGGCCGTGGAAGTCCACTGCGATCTCACCCACGAACGCTTCGGATTCAGCAACGACCTGGACGGGCTCTTCCTGCGCGCCCAACCCACCCGGTGGACCGGCGCCGGCACCCTCAGTTGGGAAGACCATCTCCTGCACGAGGCCATCCACCTGGCCCGAACCGGGATGGCTGCCCCCCTCAAACACTACCTGGACGTGGATCGCCTGGCCCGGAACACGTCGCCGGACTGGGACCTCCTCGCCGAGCGCGCCCGGTCCTGGGGATGCGCCACCGCCCTGTATTTCACACTGGACTTCGCGCGTGGCCTCTTCGGCACGCCGATCCCGGACCACGCCCTGGACCGGACGGCGCCCTCCGGACCCCGGTCCTGGTTGCTCGGGGGCCTGCTGAACCGGGAAGTGGAAGCAAAGGGCCTGTCCTTCGCCCTGTGGAAATCGCTGGTCCTCCCGGCGCTGTACGACAGGATGGGCGATTCAGCGGGTTTCGTGGCGTGGATGGCGGGCACCCGGTTCATCGACCGGCTCGTGCGGACCTGAATACTCTGTCCATCAAGCCGGATCGGGATTGATTGGACTTCAGTCTAGAGTTGGACTTCCCTGAGGTACCGCGCAGCGTCTTCCGGGGGCGTGGGATTGATATAGAAACCGGTCCCCCACTCGAAACCCGCGGTCTTGGTCAGGCGGGGCAGGATCTCCAGGTGCCAGTGCCAGTCCATTTCGATGGTGGACCAGTATCCGGGGCGACGGGGCATCAGGTGGTAGCAGGGCGCCGTGTGCAACATGTAATTGTAGGGCGGGTCGTTGAGACTGTACTTGATGCGCCGTAGCACCTCGCGCAGGTGCCGGGCCATCCGGGTGAGCTGGGCATCGTCCATGGTGCCATAGTCGTGCCCGTGGCGCCGGGGCGCCAGCGTCACTTCGAAGGGGAAGCGCGAGGCGTAGGGGCACCAGGAAACGAAATCATCGTCGGCGGCCACGACCCGTGAATGCTGGTCCAGCTCCTGGGCGATGATGTCGCAGAATATGCAGCGCTCCTTGACGGCGTAGTGTGCCCGGGCGCTGTCCAGTTCGATGGAGACCGTACGCGGCGTGATGGGCGTGGCGATGAGCTGTGAATGGGGGTGGGCCAGGGAGGCGCCGGCCGAAGACCCCCGGTTCCTGAACACCAGGACATATCTGAAACGGGGGTCGTTCTGGAGGTCCAGGAGCCGTTCACGGTACATCTGCAGCACCAGGGCCACCTCGTCCACCGGCAGGTCGGCGAGGTCCTTGTCGTGGTGCGGCGTCTCGATGATCACCTCGTGCGCCCCGATCCCGTTCATCCGGTCATACTGACCCCTTGCCGCCCTCTCGGTCTCACCTTCGATGCGCAGCGCGGGGAACTTGTTGGGCACCACCCGCACCCGCCAGCCCTTGGTGTCCGGCCGGCTCTGGCTGTCCCGAAAGGCCCGGATCTCCGGGGGTGTCGTCCCTTCGTTGCCGTCGCAGAAGGGGCAGTTGCCGTTGCCCTTCTCGTCACGCTCCACGTTGAAGTCCGACGGGCGGCGCGCCCGCTCCGTGGCCACGATTACCCACCGTTTCTGGATTGGATCATGTCTCAGTTCCGGCATGCCTTTGCGCCCCTTTTCAACAAAACCACGATCAAACGAACCAGTTGTCGACTTCGAATGCCACGGGATCGAATTCCATGGCGATGACCGAATCCCAGGGAAAACGTTCCAGTTCCAGGTCCCCCTCTCCTAGCACAACGCAGAACTCGATTGCAATGGAGCCGGTCTCACCCAAATCCACCGTCGAATCGCGATGCAGGCGGTGGATTTGGGTCTCATTGGCCGACGGAAGAAGGAAATCCACGGGCAGACAGATTTCGACGACCTCGTCCACGGCCGCCCTGGCGCCCGGGATCGGCGCCTTCGTGGTCTGAAGGACCGCATGGTCCCCGTCGAACCGCACCCAGACGACGCATTCCGAGGGCCTGGCGAAGTGGATCTTCAGCCAGCCGTCATTGGACAGGCTGTCCCCCATGGGCTCGAATCCGGCCACCCGGAAATACACGTGCCCCTGGTCGAATCCGAAACTGACCGACGATACCAGGGGTTTCTGCCGGTGGATGGACCCGTGACTGAACTCGCAGGTCCCCGCGCCCACCCACTTGTAGAAACCGTCGTTGCGGCCGTTGATGACGGGGCTGATGTAGGCGGTGGGCGGCGCCACCGGCACCGGCCCCTGACCCAGGTCCACGGGCCGGCTGAGGTGGTCGGGCGTGGTCAGGTGCAGTTCCTTGTAGATCATGCTTAGATTCTGGCGGAACAGATAGTCGAACTCCCGCTCGTGCACCGAGTCGTGCCCCTTGCCGAACCACCAGAACCAGTCCGACGCTTCGGCCCGCATGAGGCAGCACTTGAGAGCATGGTCCACGCCGCTCCCTTCGTCGGAAAGGCAGAGGGCGCCCGGGACGTCACGCGCGGCCTGGTAGGCCGACGTCAGGTACTCCCACGCCCGGTTCTTCACCGGGTCGCCGATCCACGTGTTGAGGTTGCCGTCGATCCAGGACCCCGTGGCCAGCTGGTCCAGCTCCTCGCCGGGCCCGAACCGGTCCAGGTAGTCCGAGAAGGTCACGGACTCCACGAAGTCCGACTCCTCCACGGCCTGGTACAGGGCATCCAGGAAGGGATAACCGCCGTCGGGATAGAACTCCCAGGCATTCTCCCCGTCCAGGATCACGGACACCAGGGCATCGTCGGAGTCCGCATCGGCGGCCAATCCCTCCAGGGTCTTCATGAAATGGTCCACGGACTGGGCCATTGGCCAACGGCTGTACACGAACCCGATGTGGTCCGACAGCACCTGGTTGCGGAAGAAGAGGGACACACCATCGAACCGGTGGGGGTGGAAGCTTTCGCTTCGGGACACCCGACCACCCAGCGAACGGCGCAGGATCTCCCCGTCGGAAGCCAGCCAGGTCATGCCCCGCTCACCCATGGCATGGACAACCTGTTCCGATACCGCGCCCTCCGGCGGCCACATCCCCGCGGGCCGGATCCCCACCACCCGCTCGAAGTAGTCCAGCCCATGGCGGATCTGGCGCTCCAGTTCATCGGGCACTTCGAATCGAACGCCGGGCAGGGTCACCGAAGGGTCCGCCTCCAGCGCCGCCGAACTGGACCACAGCAGGGGCGACAGGGGATGATAGAACGGGCTGGTGGACAGCTCGACCCGCCCCGAATCCGCCAGGTCCCTGTACAGGGGCACGATGCCCTTGATGAACTCCCTGCCCACGGACACCAGGGCGTCGCGGTCCGCGGCCTGGTAGCCCGATCCCCGACCGGCGAGTTCCCTTACCGTCGGATCTAGGGACAGAACCGGTCCGCACCAGCTCATCAGGAACAGGGTGGTGAGGTCCACCAGGTCATCGGAACCGAAGGAGGCCGCCGCCCGGTCCGGCTTCCCGGATGCGCGAAAGAAATCCAGCAACTGGCGATACCGGGGAAAGCGTTCGACGAAAGCGGGGGGGCAGGCCATGAGACAGGTCCGCACCAGGAACTCCCGGTCCTGTTCCGTGAGGTCGGCGGGGTTCCGACACATGACATCGAGGGTCTGGTCCCGCACGGTCCCCTCGGCATATTGCTCCAGTTGCTGCAGCAGGCACGGCGTGAAGTTGAAGTTGACGTGAATTCCCGGGTGCCTGCGGACCAGGTCCCCCATGTCGAGGTAGTCCTTGGTGGCGTGGAGCCAGGTCCAGGGCAGGATGAAGATGCCGGTTCTGGGGTCCTCGTAGGGGGGCTGATGCATGTGCCAGAGGAAGGCGAGATTGATCTTCCCGGCAGCCATGCGGTCCTCATCGGGCCTGTCGGGTTGATAGTATCAAACCCTCCGTTCGTGTGCAGCGGTGATGTGAATGTATAATCGACCGGCCGGTAATCTCATTGCCCCGGGAGGACAGACGTGGACGATGGTCCGGACAAACGGCAGCACCCTCGGTGGGAAGTCGACAAACAGGTGTTCTGCTATATCGACGGGGCACGCCTCGACGCCCGATCCTCCAACATCGGCCTGGGAGGCATGTTCATCCGGACCGACGGCGCCGACCGCGTACCCCTGGACTTCACCGAAATCCTGGAAGGCGAACACGAAGGCGTTCTGCGGCGACACATCAAGTGGCTCCACTTCAACCACCTGGCCGGGGACTGATCATTTCCATGGCGAATCGCTACCTCGTTGTCTCGGACCTCCATCTCGCCGACATCGAAGACCATTCCGATGGCTGGAAGGCCTACAAGCACTCCAGCTACCTTTTCGACGGGGAGTTCGCGGGCCTGCTGCGACGGTTCGTGGATCGGTCGGGCAAGTCGGACGACCTGACCCTGGTCCTCAACGGGGACATCCTCGACTTCGACGTGGTGACCGCAGTCCCCGACGACCCGCCCTGGCCCGTGAGCCGTCTCGAACGACGACATGGTCTGGAACCCACCGAAGACCGATCCGCCTGGAAGGTCCGGCGGATCCTTCGGGACCATCCGCAGTTCGTTTCGGCCATCGCCGGGTTCCTGGCCGGGGGCCACCGGGTGGTCTACGTGATGGGCAATCACGACCGCGAGTTCCATTTCCAGGGGGTCAGGGACGCTTTCCGGGACGTGGTGGCCGAGGCCGTCGGCGAGGCCTGGAAGCGGGTGTCCGCCGAGGCCCTGCGGTTCGAACCCTGGTTCTACTGGGTCAAAGGCGAAATCTACGCCGAGCACGGCCACCAGTACGACTACTACAGTTCCTTCCGACACCTGCTCTGTCCCGTGGTGGGGACCCGGCGGGGCAAGGCGCTGGCCCTGCCCATGGGCAACCTGTCGAACCGGTACCTGGTCACCCGCATGGGTTTCTTCAATCCCCACGCGGTGGATTTCATACTCAACCTGTTCCGGTACCTCGCTCACTGGTTCCGGTTCTACGCCTTCACCCGGCGTTCCCTGGCCTTCAACTGGTTCTGGGGCAGCCTGGTGACCATGGCCCACCTGCTCCGGGTGAAGCGACGGCTTCGCAAGGAACCCCAGGACCGCGGTGAGACCCTCCAGGGGCTGGCCCACCGTTTCAACCTGCCCCTGGAAACGGTGATGGCCCTGGAAGAGCTGCAACGCCGGCCCATCACGGATCGGTTCTTCCGTGTCGTCAGGGAGTTCTGGCTGGACCGGGTGCTCATGGCCCTCCTGATGACCGGGGGCACCGTGGCCCTGGCCCTGGTCCCCATACCCCTGTGGATCAAGCTCATGGTCCCCCTGACCGCCTTTCCGCTGTTCTATTTCGTCTATGAGGCCCTGGTGAAGGGGGAGGACGTGTTCACCCACGAACGCCAGTTGCCCATCTACGCCCGACGCATCGCCGCGCTGCTGAAGGTGCGGGTGGTGACCTTCGGGCACACCCACAAGCCGCGCCTGATCCCACTGGACAAGGACCTGACTTTCGTGGACACGGGAACCTGGGCGCCCATCATGCGTCGGATGGAGACCTGGCGTCTGGACCCCGGATACCGTGACTACCTCACCCTTACCATCGGCGACAACGAGGCCATCATGGATTTCAACAGCTGGCACTTCACCGGACTGGCGGTCCGACGCGTGGAAGGGGACAAGGACCTGGCGCGATGTCGGGCCATCCGTCGCGAGGTGTTCATCGACGAACAGGGCGTGTCCGAAGAGGAGGAATGGGACGGCCTGGACGGCGAGTGCACCCATTTCCTGGCCCTGGCCGGTACGCGGCCTGTGGGCACCGCCAGGCTGCGCGTCACACCGGAAAGCGAGGCCCGGGCTCAGCGGGTGGCCGTTCTCAAGACCCGACGGGGACGGAACATCGGACGCCATCTCATGGACGCCATGGAACAGGTGGCCCGCGAGGCGGGACACACGGAACTGGTCCTGGAGGGTCAGGTCCAGGCCATCCCCTTCTATGAAAAAATCGGCTACCGGGCGGAAGGGGCAGAGTTCCTGGACGCCGGCATACCCCACCGCCTCATGCGAAAGGCGTTGATGGTCGATCGTTGATCGTTGGGTGTATCACCCACGGATCACGGTGGACGGTGGACGCCCCCGATTGACCACGAAGGCAAAGTGATCAAAGGTTGATCGTCAACACAGAGGTTCCCCGTGGAAGAGATTTTCGACAAGGTCGTCAATTGGTGGGCCAGTCCCTACGTGCAGGCCGGTGCCATCGTGGTGGGGTCGTTCATTGCGGCCAAGCTGCTGGACTGGCTGCTCAGCACCACCATCACCGCGCTGACCCGCAAGACGAAGACGAGGCTGGACGACAAGCTGGTGGCCCAGATGCACGGTCCCATCGTGAAAACCGTGGTCCTCGTGGGCCTGTACTTCGCCATCACCCAGCGTCTCGGCCTGGACAAGAAGACGACGGCCCTCATCGTCAAGGTCCTGTGGACCCTGGGCCTGGTGGTGTGGACCTTCTTCTCTTTCAAGGTCTGCAGCGTCCTGGTGTCCTCCGCGGCGGACCACACTTCGCGGTTCAAGGCCTTCGACGACAAGACCCGGACCCTCTTCGACAACGTGGGCAAGGTCGTGATCATCGCCATGGCCTTTTACCTGATCATCGCCATCTGGGACTTCGACGCCACGGGCTGGCTGGCCTCCGCCGGCATCGCCGGCATCGCCGTGGGCTTCGCCGCCAAGGACACGCTGTCGAACCTTTTCGCCGGGGTGTTCATCATCGCCGACGCCTCCTTCAAGGTGGGGGACTTCATCGTGCTGGACACCGGCGAACGGGGCCAGGTGGTGCACATCGGCCTGCGGTCCACCCGGATCCTGACCCGCGACGACATCGAAATCACCGTGCCCAACTCGGTGCTGGGGACCACCAAGATCACCAACGAGGCCGGCGGACCTCACCCCAAGCACCGCGTACGGGTCAAGGTGGGCGTGGCCTACGGATCCGACATCGACAAGGTCAAGGAAGTGCTGATGGGCGTCGCCGAGGCGGAACCGCTGATCTGCCAGGACCCAGAGCCCCGTGTGCGGTTCAGGAACTTCGGCGACTCGAGTCTGGACGTGGAACTCCTGGGCTGGATCGAGATGCCGGTCCAGAGGGGACGGGCCCTGGATGCCCTGAACACCGCCGTGTACAAACGCTTTGCCGAAGAAGGCATCCAGATTCCGTTCCCGCAGCGGGACATCTACTTGAAGGAGGCCCCCCGGGAAAACGAAGCCGGCGAATGAAGAAGCTTCGGGCCCTGTTTTCGGCCATCGTCCTGGGCCTGGTGCTGTGCACGGGCTGCGGCCCGGGTTG
>JADHTP010000029.1 GCA_016784945.1 Deltaproteobacteria bacterium
GGGGGGATGACCAAGGCCTGTGAGTTGACCGCTCAATTATCTGCTGAAACCTTGTGCCCCGTTGACGGAACGTGTTCTGGGAGGAAAGACCATGGTCCGTGTCTGCTTAATTGGCGCCCTGGCGGTACTGATGGCCGGCTTCGGGTGCATACGACTGCCCGATGACAAGCCCCGGAAGGATCGGGGGGCCGTCGAAGAGGTCAGACTACCCCCGAGACCGAATCTGACGGCTACGGTCCAGGCGGAGAAGTACGAGGACGGGGCCTACACCGTGGAAGGTTTCATCCGTCATGCCCGCTCCCTCGTGGGTACCGAGGTCACGCTCCGTGGCTTCGTGCGATCCGTGGAGTCCTGCCGTGAAGACGAGAAGATCTGCGCCACGGTGCCCCACCTGGCCCTGGTGGACAACCTGACGGGTTCCCGGCGAAGGGTCCTGGTGGTCAGCGATATCCGAGAAGAAATCCTCGAAGGTTTCCCGGCCCGCTCCAACCAGACGTTCAAGGGCCGGGTGGCCTTGTGGTCACCCGACGGCCGGCTCGTGGACCTGGATGGAATCCTGGTCATCCCGCCGAAGCCGGAAGTCGAAGAAGGCGAGGGCGCGACAGAGGCGAAGTAGGGACCGGCCGTCGTCTATCGCCAATCGCCAATCGTTTATCGCAGAGCGTTAATCGTCGATCGATTGCAGGGGACGGTCTCCAGACCGTCCCACGCACGCGGGTGAAACCTGGGTTTCACCCTACAAGCGGCGCAGGAGAGGCTGGCCCATTTTCACCGGATCGCCCACGGGGGGACAGAGCACGTCCCAGTCCCCCGGTTCCAGCAACAGCACCACCGTCGAGCCGAGGTTGAAGGCGCCCAGGTCGTCGCCCTTGAGGACGCCAACGGCGGGATCGAACCGCGTGCTGCCGGTGCAACGACCCACGTTGGTCATCATGTCCCCGTAGGACAGGGATATCCGGCCCACGCCGCAGGCCCCCACCATCACGGCCGACACGGTCCCGAAGGCGGTCTTGATGACCGTGTTGAGCCGCTCGTTGCAGCACAACAGTTCGTCCACCAGTTCCACGGCCCGGGGTGCCACGGAATACAACCGGCCCGGCAGATGGTGGCACTGCACCACCTCGCCGTCACAGGGAAAATGGACACGGTGGTAGTCACTGGGGCTCAGGTACAGGGTCAGGTGGCGGCCGCCCTCGTAACGGGCACAGAGGGACTCGTCGCCCAGGAGGCGGGCCAAGGGATAGGGCCGGCCCTTGGCCTGGAGCGCCAGGCCCCGGGTGACCGTGCCCGACGACATGACCCGTCCATCACAGGGGGATGTCATCACCTCGGGGTCCGGATCCACGGTCCTGGCCCAAGGTTTCAGGCGACGGGTGAAAAAGTCGTTGAAAGTCCTGAATCCGCCTGGCGGCACCACAGCCTCGTCCAGTCGGACCTTGTACACGGCACAATAGGTTCGGACCAGGTTGGCCATCACCAGTGCAGGGAAAGGCACTTCGGACAGCAGGCCGGCGGTACGGGACAGGCGGTTCCCGGAAGATGCCCGGAAAAACAGGCGAGCCAGCGGATCTGAGGGCCGTCCATCCACCACCGGGTTCACTCCTCCTTCAGGGCCTTCAGGACGGAAGGGGCATCGAACCCCACCATTTCACCATACCGGGCGATCCGTTCGTTCACGGCCCGGGGCGTCACCTTATCGAAGCTTCGGGGGCCGAAACCCTCCACGCAGAATGAGGCGACCACCGTGCCCACGGCGAGGGCGTCTCCAAGGGATCCCGGTCCGACATCGCCGATCAGGTCCAGGTAGCCCAGGGATCCGCCCGCGAAACAGTCGCCCGCGCCCGTGGGGTCCACAACGGACGCCACGGGATAGGCCGGGAACAAGCGGATGTGCCGCTCGGTGAACAGCATGGCGCCGTGTTCGCCCCGTTTCACCACGAAGGCTTTCGCCCCCAGGTCCAGGAGCTTGTCGGCGGCGCCCAGGATGGTGCGCTCGCCCGTGATCATCAACAGTTCGTCGTCGTTGAGATAGAACAGATCCGTTCTGGGGAGGAGCCTCAGCAGGCAGTTCAAATGCCCTTCTTCCAGCCAGATCTCGATGGTGTCCAGTCCCACGAAACCGGCATCTCGAGCCTGGGCCATGACCAGGCCCTGGAGGGAGGGCTCGATGTTCCCCAGGAACAGGATGTCGGGCCTGCGCAGTTCCTTGGGAATCACCGGGCTGAATTCGGCGAACACCCCCAGTTCCGTCTTCAGGGAATCACGGCCCTTCATGTCATCGTGATAGCGACCGTGCCAGCGAAAGGTGGTCCCCGACTTGCGGACAAGGCCCGTGGTGTCCACGCCCCGTCTCTGGAGGAAGGCCACATCGTCTTCCATGAAGTCGTCACCTACCACCCCCACCAGGGATGGCCGCGTGAACAGGCTGGCCGCCGCGGCGAACCAGGTAGCGGAGCCGCCCAGCACCTCGACCGGCTCCCGGCCCGGCAGTTCAATCACGTCGTAGGCAACGGAACCAACGCAGAGCAAACTCATTTTTCGTCCACCGTCTACAGGCTACGGTCTGCCGTCTACCGTCCAACGACATCCGTTCAGTCCAGGTACCTGTCCACCAGGGGGCCGAGCCGGCACCGGGTCTCGTCGGACACCAGGCCCCGGTCCGTCATGATGGCGCCCTCCAGGGCCCCATCGCAGCCACAGTCCGAATCCGCGACGTCGTGGTCAAGAACCGATCGTATCAACCCCCGGGCCCTCTCCGTTCCCCGGCCCAGGATCTCCAGCACCGATCCCACGGAAACATCGTCATGGCCATCGTGCCAGCAGTCGAAGTCCGTGGGCAGGGCAATGGTGGCGTAACAGATCTCCGCTTCGCGGGCCAGCTTGGCTTCCGTTGCGTTGGTCATGCCGATCACATCAACGCCGATGGAGCGGTACATCAGGGACTCTCCGCGAGACGAAAACTGCGGCCCCTCCATGCAGACGTAGGTTCCGCCATCCACCACGTCGATCCCCGTCCTGGCGGCCGCCTCCAGCAGAAGCCCGCGAAGGCCGGGGCAGACCGGGTCCGCCATGGACACGTGGGCGACGATGCCGTCCTCGAAAAAGGTAGACTTCCGGGCATGGGTCCGATCGATGAACTGGTCCACGATCACCGGAACCCCGAGGGCAATGTCCTCCTTCATGCTTCCCACGGCACTCACGGAAAAGATGCGCGAAACGCCCAGCGACTTCAGGGCAAACAGGTTGGCGCGGTAGGGCACCTCGGAGGGTGAGTGGCGATGCCCCCGGCCGTGTCGGGGGACGAACACCAGTTCGTGGTCCCCCATCCGTCCCACCGTGAGCTTGTCCGAAGGCACCCCGTAGGGGGTTTCGACCTCCACCTCCCTGACGTCCTCCAGTCCTTCCATGCCGTAGAGGCCCGAGCCCCCGATCACACCCCACCGCCGCGCATCGCCCGTCATGCCTCAAACCTCGTGGATCTCGCCCCGGACTCCCCGCCGCCGCAATTCTTCTTCGTCGGCGGCGAATGCCAGCACCCAGCCGTCACCGGATTCCAGGGCAAAGGCCTTCTGTCCCGAAAAGCGTAGGAAATCAAAATTCTGACCCCGCGACCATTGGAGGAGGTCGGCCAGTTGCTCGTGGCGCATCTTCTCGAACCGCCCGCAGTTGGGGCAGAACGGGACGGCCTCCTCTTCCAGCGTGTAGTAGGCGGCGCCGCATTCGAAACAGGTCATGTCGAGGAGGTCCTCGACGTCCTTTCCCTTCCGGTCCAGGTAACGTCCATCTTCGTAGCGCAATTCGAAGGAGTGGTTCCTGCCGATACAGACCAGCTCCAGTCCTCTCATATGGGCCATGCCGCCTCCGGTGCGCGACTATAGCAGATCGCCCGCCGTGGATTGATGATCGTCGATCGTTGGAGGTCCAACGTTTATCGTCGAACGTCAAACGACGGCCATATTGGTTTGTGCAACCAGCGTCGTTGGACGTTTTACTCAGGGGGGTGGATTGCAGACGCAATCAGCGGGGGTGACCGCCGCCATTGGACTTCCAGGTCTTTTCGGCGTAGACCCTGAACTCGTCCAGCATGAGGGGAAGGGACACCTCGGCCAGGTTCCTGGTCACCGAAGGCGGCACCATGATCGGCAGCGTGAGATCGATCCGGTAGGTTGCGCGGGTCCGTTCCCCGTCGAGGGCCTCCAGTTCCCACACGCCGTCGTTTCCACGGATGAATTCTCCGCCCAGCAGGTGCCATTCGAGTCGGTTCGGGGGAGAGCCCTTCAGTTCGAGGGTGTATTCGATCTCCTTGGTCACCTTGATCCGGTAACTGACCTGGTAGGTGTCGTTTCTACGGGAATCGACGGTGACCCCCAGGAGACTGGTCACGAATTCGGGCAGGCTTTCGAAATCGGTTATCACCCGATACATGTGTTCGATCGGGCATTCCACGTCCACGGACCGGACCGCCTCGTTCATTTGGTCTCCGCGGACTTCTTGGCTTTCGCGGCCTTCTTGGGCGCGGCGGCCTTCTTGGGTGCGGCGGCCTTCTTGGGCGCGGCGGCCTTCTTGGGCGCGGCGGCCTTCTCGGGTGCGGCGGCCTTCTTGGGCGCGGCGGCCTTCTTGGGCGCGGCGGCCTTCTTGGGCGCTTCCTCAACCACGTCCGCCACGTCGCCCGTGTCCACCGGCACTTCCGCGTCGGTTTCCGACTCCATTTCGAGTTCCAGATCTTCCTCGATTTCAGGGGGAGCATCGGGATCGAATCCGCACCGTGGACAGATCAGCGACGTCCTGTTCATGTCGTAGAACTTGCAGTCGCACGAAGGACAAATGTGTCGTTCTCCAAATTTAGCCTTGTCAACCATTACAAACCTCGAAGTTCTGGCGGACCAGAAGGTCGAAAAATCCGGACGGAGGGAACTATTCCGTCCGGGACGCGATGTCAAGGAAAAATTGCATGAGACAAGCCTTTAGTGAATCGACCTCTTGACCTTGTGAAAAGGGTGCTTATATTTCGAACCGCCTCGGGGTGGATGCCATTTCCCGGCACGCCCCCGGGGTGCTACTCCCGAACTGAATTAGGCATGGAGGACAGAGATGGCTGCCAAGAACCTGACTTTTTCCGCTGAAGCGCGTCAGAAAATCCTCGAGGGGATCAACGTGCTGGCGGATGCCGTGACCGTGACCCTGGGCCCGAAGGGCCGAAACGTGATCCTGGAGAAGTCCTGGGGAAGCCCCGTGGTGACCAAGGACGGCGTCACCGTCGCCAAGGAAATCGAACTGGAGGACAAGTTCGAGAACATGGGCGCCCAGATGGTAAAGGAAGTGGCGTCGCGCACCTCCGACAAGGCCGGCGACGGGACAACCACCGCCACGGTGCTGGCCCGGGCCATCTACCAGGAGGGCCTCAAGCTGGTGACCGCGGGTATCAACCCCATGCATCTCAAGCGGGGCATCGATGCCGCCGTGGAAAAGGTGGTCGAGGCCCTGCAGGCGCTATCGATCCCCACCCGCGGTCGTAAGGAAATCGCCCAGGTCGGCACCATCTCCGCCAACCACGACGAGGAGATCGGCGACATCATTGCAGACGCCATGGAAAAAGTCGGCAAGGAAGGCGTCATCACGGTGGAAGAGGCGAAGGGCACCGAAACCACCCTGGACCTGGTGGAAGGGATGCAGTTCGACCGCGGATACGTGTCACCGTACTTCGTGACCAACCCGGAAAAGATGGAAGCCGCCATCGAGGATCCGCTGATCCTCATTCACGAAAAGAAGATCAGCGCCCTTCATGACCTGCTTCCTCTCCTGGAGCGCATCGCCCGGGAAGGCAAGAGCCTCATGATCATGGCCGAGGATGTGGACGGCGAGGCCCTGGCCGCGCTGGTGGTGAACAAGCTCAAGGGCGTGCTCAAGATCCTGGCCGTCAAGGCCCCGGGATTCGGTGACCGCCGCAAGGCCATGCTCGAAGACATCGCCATCCTCACGGGCGGCAAGCTGATCTCTGAGGAACTGGGCACCAAGCTCGAAAACGTGACCCTGGCCGACCTGGGAACCGCGAAGCGGGTCATCTCGGACAAGGACAACACCACCATCGTCGAGGGACTGGGCGACTCGGACGCCATCAAGGCCCGCATCGGACAGATCAAGGCCCAGATCGAAGAAACATCCAGTGACTGGGACCGCGAGAAGCTGCAGGAAAGGCTGGCCAAGCTGGCCGGCGGCGTGGCGGTTATCAGGGTGGGTGCCCAGACCGAAACCGAGATGAAGGAAAAGAAGGCCCGCGTGGAAGACGCCCTCAATGCCACCCGCGCAGCAGTGGAGGAAGGCGTGGTGCCAGGCGGCGGTGTGGCCCTCATCCGCGGCATCAAGGCCCTGGACGACCTGACCTTCGACGACGATCGGAAGTACGGCGTGGACATCATCCGCGCGGCCCTGACCCAGCCCCTGAACTGGATCGTTCTCAACGCGGGCGAAAAGGGTGACGTGGTGGTTCAGAAGGTCCAGGACGGTGAGGGGGCCTTCGGATACAACGGCCAGACCGGCGAATACGAGGACCTCATGAAAGCCGGTATCCTGGATCCCACCAAGGTGACGCGCCTGGCGCTGACCAACGCCGCCAGCATCTCGTCCCTGATGATCACCACCGAGGCCGCAATCGCCGACGCCCCGCCCGACGAAGACTAGTGTCGCCGATCGTCAGTCATTTTCATCGACAGAACCTTCCGCCAGCTGCAATTCCTCGGCAGCGCCGGTCCATTTTTGGTAAAGCCCATCGAGCCTTGAACGCAGTTCCCGGGCCCTGAGTCCCTCTTCCCGGGCCCTTTCGATGTCCTGGTACAGGTCCGGCGCCATCAGGGTTTCTTCCACGGCCTTCAGTTCGTTCTCCAGGACCTCGATGTCCGTTTCGAACCCACTGACCTTTTCCTTCAGTGGCTTCAGCAGCCGATACAGACGGTTCCGTCGGTCGGCCTCGTAGCGCTTGCGGGCCTTTTCCAGGTCCTTCTGGGTCACTTCCTTGGGAGCCCCGGTTTTCGAAGGCGTGTCCACCGGAGAACCGGCAGCCGACCGTTCGGCCTTTTTCGAGGCGTAGTACGAATAATTACCTTCGAAGCGGACCAGCCGCCCCTCGTCCAGTTCGTAGACCGCCGTGCAGACCGTGTCCATGAAGCGCCGGTCATGGGTGGTGAACAGCACCGTGCCCTCGTAGTCCTTCAGTGCATTTTCCAGGATTTCCCGGGAAGCGATGTCCAGGTGGTTGGTGGGCTCGTCCATCACCAGAAGGCCGTGAGGCTGCAGCAGGATCCTGGACAGCATGAGCCGCGCCCTCTCACCGCCGGAGAGAGTCCCCACCTTCTTGTCCACGTCGTCGTCGCGGAAAAGAAAGGCGCCCAGGACGCCCCGCACGTGGGGAGCGGTCCGGGTGTCCGACACGTCCAGCATGTGCTGGTGCACGGTCCTGTCGGACTTCAGCACCTCGAACTGGTCCTGGGCGTAGTAGGCCGTGTCCACCTTGTCCGCCAGCTTCCTGTGGCCTCCGGTGGCCTCCATCACGCCGGCCACCAGCCTGAGCAGCGTGGACTTGCCCGCGCCGTTCACCCCCACCAGCGCCACTTTTTCGCCGCGATGAAGTCGCACTTCCAGGTCCTCGAAGACCGTGGTGTCGCCATAGCGATGGGCAAGAGAATCCATGGACAGGACCAGAGCGGGCGTGCGCGCGGGCTGGGGGAACCTGAAACGCACCTTGTGCTCGGTCTCCGGCGGCTCCAGGCGTTCCACCTTTTCGAGCGCCCGGATGCGGCTCTGGACCACCTGCGCCCGGTCCTTGCGAACCCGGTTCCTTACGATGAACTCCTCGATGTCCTTGATCCGCGCCTGCTGCTCGTCGTAGCGTTTCCGGGCCAGGTCCATGGCCTTGGCCCGCTCTTCCAGGTATCGGTCGTACACGGGGAGGTTGAGGCTGCCACCGAAATCCACGGCGCCGGTCCTGGACACCTCCACGATGCGGACCACGGTGCGGTTGAGGAACTCCCTGTCGTGGGCCACGATGAGCACGGCCCCCTTGTAGGCACGAAGGTAATCCTCGAACCAGAGGATGCCCTCCAGGTCCAGGTGGTTGATGGGCTCGTCCAGGATCATGACGTCGGGATCGTCCAGCAGCATCCTGGCCAGCTCGACCCGCATGAGCAGCCCGCCCGACATCTGGGACAGGGGCCTTGCGAGGTCGTTGGCGGAAAATCCCAGACCGGTGAGCACGGCGTCGGCCTCGCCGGGGAGGGCATCGGCATCCCGGACCAGCAGGTGATCCTCCACCTCGGCCAGCCGGGTGACCACCTTCTCCGTGGCCTCGCCCTGGTCGATCCGGCCGAGGAGATCGGCCCTTTCGTCCTGGAGCGCCCCAACGCCCCGGGCTTCACGGATGCAATACTCGCGGATGGACAGGTCCTGAGCCAGGCTCGGGTAGATCTCCTGGGGCAGGTACCCGATCCGGAGCCCCTTCTTGAGTTCGAGACGCCCCTCGTCCGGCGACACATCCTGGAGAATGATCCGGAACAGGGTGGTCTTGCCGGTCCCGTTGGGCCCCACGAGCGCCGTACGGTCCCCGGGGCCGATGCGGAAGTTCACGCCCTTGAACAGTTTCTGGGCTCCGAAGGACTTGGTGACGTCGATGAGTTCAATCACGGGACGTGAGATTACCGGCAGGGACGTCTGGTGTCTAGCGTTCACCGCCTACCCGCCGTCTGTCGTGCGCGTGCGCGGGAATTTCAGGAACGTGGACGTGGACGATTCCGGCTCGGCGCCCTACAATCGAGCAATGGAACGACAACGAACAATGAACGGCAGGGTGGTGGTTCCCGGTGACAAATCCATCAGTCATCGGGCCGTCATGCTGGCCTCCCTTGCGGATGGCGCCAGCCGGATCCGGGGTTTCCTGGAGGCCGGGGACACGGGACGGTCCGTCGCCATGATGCGGTCATTGGGCACCCAGATCGAGGAAACGTGCCCCACGGAACTGCGGGTGACGGGTCTGGGACTGCGGGGCTTTTCGCAACCCGAGGGTGTCCTGGACGCCGGAAATTCCGGGACCACCCTGCGTATCGGAGCGGGGCTCCTGGCGGCCCAGGGCTTCACCACCGTGGTGACGGGGGACGCGTCCCTGCGACGCCGACCCATGGACCGCATCATCGAACCCCTCGAACGGATGGGCGCCCGGGTCACGGGCGATGGCGGCCTGCCCTTCCCTCCCCTCTCCATCACGGGAGGAAGGCTCGGCCCCATCCGCTATGAACCCCGGATGGCCTCGGCCCAGGTCAAGTCCAGCGTCCTTCTGGCCGGGCTCTTCACCAGTGGACCCACCACGGTGGTGGAGCCGCTACCCACCCGGGACCATACGGAAAGGATGCTGCGGGCCATGGGAGTCCGCGTAGAGTCCGAGGGCCAGGAGGTCACCGTCCACCCCCCGAAAAGCCTGACGCCCCTGGACATCCAGGTGCCTGGCGACTTTTCCGCGGCAGCGTTCTTCCTGGTGGCGGCGGCGGTTCCCGGGTCCGAGCTGACCCTGGCCGGCGTGGGAGTCAACCCGCTCAGGATCGGCCTCCTGCGTACACTCCGCAAAATGGGGGCCGACATTCGCCTGGAATCCGAACGTGTGATGGGCGGCGAACCCGTGGCCGATATCCACGTGACCGGTCGCACCCTGGTGGGGACCGACGTGGGGCCCGAGGAGGTCCCGGCCCTGGTGGACGAAGTCCCGGCCCTGTGCGTGGCCGGGGCACTGGCCGGTGGGCGGACCCGCATCACCGGGGCCGCCGAACTGCGGGTGAAGGAATCGGACCGGATCGGGGCCATGGTGGCCGCCCTGGCGGCCCTGGGCGTCCCCTGCGGGGAATACCCCGACGGCCTCTGGCTGGAAGGTCCCGCCCGAATCCGGGACGGACAATCGCTGGACACCCGTGGCGACCACCGGATCGCCATGGCCCTGCGGGTGCTGGCCGCCTCCACGGGCACGGTCATGGAACTATCCGACACGGCCTGCGTCGACACGTCATTCCCCGGATTCGAGAAAACGCTGGCGTCGGTCGTTGATCGTTGATCGCTTATCGGCAGGGATTCTATGGAGAAAGGAAGGGTTTGAGCGACTCCAGGAGCGTTTCGAACTGAACGAGGTCCAACTGCTGCTGGCTGTCCGAACGGGCCAGCGGCGGGTTGGGATGGACTTCGACCATGACGCCGTGGGCCCCGGCGGCCAGGGCCGAACGGGCCAGCGCGGGAATCACGTCCCGGCGGCCCGCGGCATGGCTTACGTCCACGATCACCGGCAAGCGGCTCTTCCCTCGCAGCAGGGGAACGGCACTGATGTCCAGGGTGAACCGGGTGTCCCTGCCGAAGGACCGGATGCCCCGTTCGCACAGGATCACGTTTTCGTTGCCTGCGGCCGCCAGGTACTCGGCAGCCTGCAGAAACTCGTCCAGGGTGGCCGCGAATCCCCGCTTCAACAGCACGGGTTTCCCGGTGCCGGCCACTTCCTTCAGCAGTTCGTAATTGGCCATGTTCCGGGAACCCACCTGGAGCACGTCCACGTGGCTCGCCATGAGCGCCACGGTCCGGGTGTCCATCACCTCGCTCACCGTGGAAAGGCCGTGCCGACGCCCCGTCTCCTCCAGCAGGCGCACACCCTCCTCGCCCAGGCCCTGGAAGGAATAGGGAGAGGTGCGAGGCTTGAAGGCGCCGCCGCGCAGGAATCCCACGCCCAGCCGGCTCAGGGTCCCGGCGACCCGGTCCATCTGGTCGGCGTCCTCCACGGAGCACGGCCCCGCGATCAGGATGGGATCCCGTCCCACGACCCGGTCGCCCACCCGCACCACCATGTCCGCGGCCCCGGGGGCCCGCGCCACCACCAGATCCTGTTCCCGGTTGCTTTCCATGAGGCCCAGGGAGGCCCTGAAAATCTCCTTGAACAGGTGGCGGACCACGGCGTCAGGGAAAGGGCCCTGGTTGGCGGCCACCAGACTGTCCAGCATCTCCTCCTCGCGGGAGGGGTTGAACATGTCCATGGCGTTGCGTTCCTTGAAATCCCGCACCTGGCCTGCGATCCCGGCCCTCCGGTTCAGCAGGTCCAGGATATCGAGGTTGAACCGGCTGATAAGCCTTCGCAGGTCGTCCAGGCTCTTTTCATCGCCGTCAACGGGGCCATTGCCGCTCATTCCACACCGTCCTGGCTGAGTTCCAATTCCAAGGATGGATCATAACAGAACATGGCGCTAACATGTGCCCCGTGCATCCGTATCATCTCGTTCCGGAAGGAGCCGCAACATGCTGAAAGCATCGGAAAGGAAAAAACTGCAGGAGAAGGCGCGCGAGCTTCGCGAAAAGATCATCGAAGTCACTTTCACTTGCGGTGGTTCCCACGTGGGGGGCGCCTTCAGCCAGCACGACATCCTGATCGCCCTCTATTACAAGCACATGAATATCGATCCGAAGAAACCCCAGTGGCCCGAACGCGACCGCTTCGTCCTGAGCAAGGGACACGGCGGCGTGGGCCACGCCGTGGTCCTGGGCGACAAGGGCTACTACGACATGGCCCTGCTGGACGATTTCAACAAGACCGGGTCCCCCTTCGGCATGCACCTGGACCGGCTCAAGGTCCCGGGTGTGGACACCTCCACCGGCTCCCTGGGCCACGGTTTCCCCCTGGCCGTGGGCATCGCCCTGGGCGCCAGGCTGCAGGGCCACACCT
This sequence comes from Deltaproteobacteria bacterium, assembly GCA_016784945.1. Classification (GTDB taxonomy): domain Bacteria; phylum Myxococcota_A; class UBA9042; order DTJE01; family DTJE01; genus JADDHL01. The sequence continues at coordinate 11,729 of JADHTP010000029.1, forward strand.
TCCAGACCTACTGCGTCATCGGCGACGGCGAATGCCACGAGGGCTCCATCTGGGAAGCAGCCATGGCCGGCGGGCACTACGGGATCACGAACATGACGCTCTTCGTTGACCGGAACCGGTTCTGCCTGGACGGGCCCACGGAGGACGTGCTCAAGCTGGAACCCCTGGACGCCAAGTTCGAAAGCTTCGGCTGGCGGGCCATCACCATCGACGGACACGATTTCGACCAGATCGATGAGGCTATCGAGGCCTCCCACGCCGAAAAGGAGAGGCCGGTTGTGATCATCGCCAACACGGTCAAGGGCAAGGGCGTGGACTTCATGGAAAGCAAGACCGCGTGGCATTACGGCGGCCTGGACGACCAGACCAAGGCGAAGGCGCTGAAATCCATTCGCAAAGGCTGATCCGACGGACTGAAACGAAACGGAGGAGACTCCCATGGCCAAGGCACAAGGACTGACGTGGACCATTGACGACGCCGATCACATGACCCAGGCTGAGATATACGGCGAGGTCCTCACCCAGATCGGTCAGCAGAACGAGAAGGTGGTGGCCCTGACGACGGACCTGGCCAAGTCCACCAAGATCGGCAAGTTCGACGAAAAGATCTCGGAGAGGTTCTTCAACTTCGGCATTGCCGAGGCGAACATGATCGCCATTGCTTCTGGCATGGCCGAAACGGGGCTCATCCCGGTGGTTTCCACCTTCGCCGTGTTCGCGTCCCTGCGCGCCGCCGAGTTCGTGCGCACCGACCTCTGTTACCAGAAGCGGAACGTGAAGATCATCGCCACCCATTCGGGCACTTCCTTCGGTCAGGCGGGGACCACCCACCACTGCACCGAGGACCTGTCGGTGATGCGTACCTTCTCCGGTATGACGGTCATCGCACCGGCTGACGCCCGCGAGACCGGCAAGGCCGTGGCGGCGGTCATCGATCGGGAAGGCCCATGTTACATCCGCATCGGACGGGGATTCGAGCCACCCCTGTACAAGGACATGGAATTCGACTTCGAAATCGGCAAGGCCAACAGGCTCCGGGACGGAACGGACGTGGCCGTGATCGCCTGCGGTCCCTGCGTTGTCCACGCCATGGACGCCGCAGAGCAGGCCGCCGCCCAGGGGGTCTCGGTCCGGGTCCTGAACATGCACACCATCAAGCCCATCGACGAGGCCGCCATCCTGGAAGCCGTCATGGACACCCGCCGGGTCATCACCGTGGAGGACCACTCGGTCATCGGCGGCCTGGGCTCCGCCGTGGCCGAGGTGATCGCGAAGAGCGGCAAGGGCTGCGCCTACCGGATGCTGGGGTACCAGGACGAGTTTTCCATCGTGGGGTACCCGGACGACCTGATGCACAAGTACAAGATTGATGCCGACGGCATCATGGAGACCATCGGCGAAGTGCTGAAAGCCGAATTCGAGGAAGACGAGGACTGGGAAGACGAGGACTAGACGATGGCTGATCATTTGCAGGAATTGAGGGCCCGGGTCTTCCTGAGGGCGGCCCTGCCGCTGGTCAAGGTGGTGGCGGCCGAGCGCCCCGTCTACCGGAAGTTCCTGTTCAAGGCCGGCGGTGTGGTGCAGTTCGCCGCCCGGGACAGCGAACAGGCGGCCTGGGTGGAACTGGGTGACGGCACCATCGACGTGAAGCAGGGACGGCACGACGCCCCTTCCATCACCCTGACCTTCGGCGACCTGGCCAGTCTCAACGACTTCTTCGCCGGCGCCCTCAAGGCGCCCTCCATTTCGGGCATTACCGGCATGCCCAGCCTGGTGCGGCTTCTGCCGTTTCTGCTGAAGCTCAAGATGCTCATGCCCGACGTGATCCCCGAGGCGGCCGACGAAAAAGCGCTCAAGGTCCGGATGCTGCTGTACATGGTCACCAACGCCCTCAGCCAACTCAACAAGGGCGGCGACGAGGCCATGGTCAAGATCGTCGCCAAGAGCCCCGACCGCATATTCCAGTGGACCGTGGAGAACGGCGGGCCTACGGCCTACCTGAGGATGAAGGCCGGCAGGACCAAGGCGGGCCGCGGCACCTACACCCGCAGACGGCCCTTCGTCCACATGGTCTTCCCCGATACCGACGCAGCCTTCGACGTCCTGACCCAGAAGGTCAGTACCGTGGACGCCGTCCGGTACAACAAGCTCCGGATGGAAGGGGCCATGGAGGGCGGCAAGGAAATCGGGGTACTGATGCAACGTATCGAGGCACTGACCACGGGCGGCTGAGGACCTGTCACCCCGAGGTGGAAGACATGATCACGGAAATTCTGGACACCATCAGTGGCGCCATCAGGGAGCCCCGGCTCGCGGACCTGATCCTGGCCGACATGCACCTCTACGCGGTGCTGCCGAGGCTGGAGGAACTGGCCCGGCTGGACGAGGAGGCCGGCGCCATCGCCAGGGAACTGGACATGACCCTGGAGTTCCTGGTCAGGGGCGGTCCCCGCGTGGTCCTCACCTTCGCCGACGGAAAGGTCACGTCCTATCGCATGGGGCGGGCCAACACGGGCCTTTTCTTCCTGTCCTGCGACCTGCTGAACAGGATGTTCGCCGGGGAAGACGTCACGCCGATCCCGTTCAAGGGGATCACGCGGGTGGGCCAGTTGAAGAAATTCACCCGGCTCACGGAGATCATGACCCGGTACCTGAAGCCCTCGGACGCCGACATGGAGGACGCGGCCTTCAGAAAGAGTCACGTGGAAATGTCCCTCATGGTAGGCCTGTCGGCATCGGGCGTGGTGGCCGACCGCGACCCGCGGGCGCGACGCCTGGTGGACGACCTCCGTGACGGCACCATTCAGTACAAGATCCTGCCCGACGGCCCCAACGCCTACGTGCGCATCGAAAAGGGGGTCATACGGGCCTTCAATGGGATCGTGAAGGACCCCACGGCCTGCATCGAGATCCGGGACGTGGACCTGGCGGTGGGACTCATCGCCGGGGAGGTGGACACCTTCGCGGCCAACGGATCGGGTGACGTGAAGGCCAGCGGCGACCTGGCCATGGCCGACGAATTCAACGGCATGTTCGACCGGGTCGGCCTGTACCTCGAGTAGACCGAACACCTGGAGGCGCTCCATGAGCCTTTACAAGTTCAACAAATCCAACGAGATGTTCCAGCGCGCCACGGCCGTGATCCCCAGCGGCATTTCCGGGAACAAGAACCCGGCCTTCGCCGTACCCGGATCGTTTCCCTATTTTGCGGAACGGGGCGAAGGCTGCCGATACTGGGACGTGGACGGCAACGAGTACATCGACTACCTGTGCGGCTACGGTCCCATCATCCTGGGCCACAACCACCCGGCCGTAGACGAGGCCGCCCGCAAGCAGCAGGCCATGGGGTCGGCCTTCAACCACCCCACCGTGCGGTCCGTGGAACTGGCGGAGCGGCTGGTGTCCATGGTGCCCGTGGCCGAATGGGTGGCCATCGGTCGTAACGGATCAGATGTGACCGCCTACGCGGTCCAGGTGGCCCGGGAGCACACCCAGCGTCGCAAGATCATCATGGCCAAGGGCGCGTATCACGGGTCCCAGTCCTGGTGTCGCCACGGCATCGGGGGTCTCATCGAGGCCGACTACGAGCACGTGCTGCAGTTCGACTTCAACGACGCCACCCAGCTGTCGGACCTGGTCAAGCAGCACGAAGGCGACGTGGCCACGGTCATCCTGACGCCCTACCACCACCCGGCCTTCGGGGACCAGGTGATGCCGGCCCCGGGGTTCATGGAGGAAGTGCGCCGTATCTGCGACGAGAACGGCATCGTGTTCATCATCGATGACGTCCGCGCCGGATTCCGGCTGGACATGGGCGGCTCCAACGAGTATTTCGGCTACAAGCCGGACATGATCTGTTTCTGCAAGGGGATGGCCAACGGGTACTGCGTGTCTGCCGCCTGCGGCCACATGGAGTCCAAGAACGCCGCGTCGAGGGTGTTCTTCACCGGCACCTACTACACCAACGCGGTGGAGATCGCCGCGGCCATGGCCTGCCTGGACGAACTGGAGAACACGAAGGCCATCGACAAGATGATGAAGACGGGAACCCTGCTCCAGGAAGGCCTGCGGGAAAGGGCCGGGGCCCACGGCCTCCAGGTGTCGGTTACCGGCCCCCCCACGCTGCCGTTCATGACCTTCGCCAACGAGTCGAACTTCCTTCGGAGCCAGATGTTTTCCGGTGAGGCGGCCAGGCGTGGCGTGATCCTCCACCCCCACCACAACTGGTTCATGATGGCGGCCCACGAGGAGTCGGACGTGATGAAGACCATCGAGGTGGCCGACCGTTGCTTTGCCATCGTGAAAAAGCAGTTTGGAGACTGAATGCCCACAAAGAAAGCCCGGCCCGGACCCGATGAAGCGGCCTATGTCAGCGAACTGGTTTCGCGGATCGTGAGGGACTGTCCCCGGCGCCAGCCCACCAGCGATGACGAGTACCGTGGACAGCAGATCGTCCAGAAGGAATTCGAGGCCCTGGGCCTGAGCACCCGCTACCACCACTTCGAATTCAACGACAACCTGTACGAGAACCTCCTTCTGCACTTCGGCCTGGGCGTGGTGGGGACCATGGTGTCGGGGGTGGCCCCCCTGGCCGGGTTCGCCCTCCACCTCGGATCGGCGGCGTCCTACTGGGCGGACTCCACGCGCAGGGGGTATTACCTGCGCAGATTGCTGAAATTCAAACCCTCCCAGAACCTGTTGGCCGTGCTGCCGTCGGAAGGGAAGCCGGCGCTGAGCATCGTGCTGGCCGCGCACATCGACGCGGCCTTCACCGGGATGTTGTTCCACCCCTGGGTCCTGAAGAACTTTACCAGCGAGCCGCCGGCGTTTTTGAAGTTTACCAGGCGTTCCCTGGCCCTGGCCACGCGCACCCAGGCCTCCCTGGCCGGTTTCGACCTGTTGCGCGCCCTGTTCGGTCCGGTCCTGACCCTGCCCCTGCGACCCGTGGAGGCGATCCTCACCCTGCCTTCGATGCTGGCCGTCGCCTTCAACCTCCAGATCCTGCTGCGAAACGAAATCGTTCCTGGCGCCATGGATGACCTCAGCGGCGTGGCGGCCCTGCCGATCCTCGCAAGGCGCCTGGCGAAACGGAAACGGAAGGACGTGGAGATCGTGCTGGCCGTGACCGGTTGCGAGGAGGCCAGCCTCGGCGGCGGTGACGCGCTGGCCCGGGACATGGACGGTGAGTGGGACAAGACCCGGACGGTGGTCATCGGCCTCGACGGGCTGGGCAACGGAGACCTTCGCTACCTCCAGGTGGAAGGGGAAGTGGTGGCGACCCCGATCCCCGACTGGCTGGACGAGGCCGTGCGGCATGTGGCCGCTTCAGAACCGCGATTCGCCGAAGTGAAGGGGTTCGAGGTGCCCGTGGGCGGTTCGGACGTGGCGGCGTTCCTGGCCCGGGGTTGGGACGGGGTGTGCCTGGCTTGCGTGGACCCGTCCAGGGGAGCGCCACGCCACTACCACATGCCCGACGACACCCCGGAGAACCTGGACGTGGACAAGGTGGTCTATTCCATCGACTTCACGGAGAAGCTGGTCCGGCGGATCATCCAGCTGAAGCTGGGCCGGAAGCCGAAGCGTTGATCAGTTCGGCCCCGGGACCGGGCCTCTCTTCGATGACCTGCCGAATCCCCTTGATCCCACGGATCGCTTCCACCAGGGTCCGGACGTCCCCGGGCCGGCACAGCACCTTCACGTGTGGCCCGGCGTCGATGGTCACGTATCCGGCAACTCCCGATTCCCTCAGGTCCCGCACGAGGCGCACCGTCGCGAGGGTGACTGGGTTCCAGTAGAAAATGGGCGGATCGGCCCCCATGGCGGCCGCGTGCATGCGGAAACAGGACGCCTCGGTGACACGGCCCAGGGTGTGAAAATCCCTGTCCCTCACCGCCTTCAAGGCCACTTCCAGGTCCACCCGGTTGCCGCGTAACCAGCCCTCATACAGGGGTGACGACCGGCGGGTTCTTTCCATGCCGTCGGATGAACCGACTTCCTTTTCATCGGGCGTGTTCATGGCCACCAGGAGCCGGACGTCCCAATCACCGGGGGCCACCAACTGGCGGGGCAGGCAGTCGCTTCCGTCCGGTGCGACACCGGGCTGCAGTTCCACCAGGCCGCCCAGGAGGCTGCGCGGGGCCGAACCCGATCCCAGCCTTGCCAGACCTGCCAGCCGATCCGGGTCGTCGTCCATCCCGGCCGCGTGGGTCACGGCCAGGCTCAAAGCGGCAAATCCGGAAGCCGACGAGGCCAGCCCGGACCGAGTGGGAAAGTTGTTGTCCGTCTCCACCCGAACCCTTTCCCTGAATCCCCCCACCCGCCGGACCCGATCCAGGAACCGGCTCATGCGGGACAGGGCATCCTCGGTCGCGGGGGTTCCGTTCAGGACCAGTTCATCGGATTCCAGGGCGCCGTCGAGAGTGACGGTGGTCCGGGTGCCCAGGGACGACAGGGTCATGGACAGGCTGCCCGTGGAAGGCAGGTTCAGCCGCGTGTCCCTTTTGCCCCAGTACTTGATCAGGGCAATGTTGCTCTTCGCCTCTGCCGTTGCAGTCGTCATATCCCACCATGATAAACCATTTGGTGGTCAAGGGAGCGTCTACCATCCATCGTCTACCGTCGACATGGACGGATTGCAGGGGATGGACACCCGGCGGATGTCAAGGTAGTTGTCGCATGAGAGCGTGTCATGCTGCTGCGTCCATCGGTTGCTGAAGGTTGCCGTTGAGGACGACCTTGGTCGGGGCCGTCCAGTTCCTTGTCTTGCCGGACCAGCGGCTTGGATTCTTC
>JADHTP010000030.1 GCA_016784945.1 Deltaproteobacteria bacterium
ATGACCCCCCTTGTAGGGGCGACTCCGTCGCTGCTACGGGCGCCAATCTCGGGCGGGCACTGGCGTGCCGCCCTGCGCTTGGCGCTTCTCTTACTCTCTCAAGGGGGGCGCAGCCCCCCTATGACCCCCCTGGTCGCGACGACTCCGTCGTCACTCCCAACTACGGACAAACCCTGGACTATCGACTATGGACCCTGATCGGTAGACGGCAGACAGTAGACGGTGGTCGCCCCTACAAGGTCGGTTTCGCAAAGGCCATGGCCACCCAGTCGTCGTTTCTTTTTTTCTTGCTAAGGGTCAGCCCCCGTGACTCGAAGGTCTGGATGATCTCGTCTTCGTGACACAGCAGGATGCCCGAAAGGACCAGATGTCCACCCCGGGCCGTGACATGGGTCAGGATGTCTGCCAGATCCAGGATCACCTGGGCGATGAGGTTCGCAAAGACCAGGTCGAATCGACCCGTCCCGGCGGTCAGAGCCTGGGCGCTGGTGACGAATCGTTCCCCCACGCCGTTGAGTTCAGCGTTGGTGCGGGCCTCGTTCAGGATGTCGTCTTCCAGATCCAGGCCCAGCGCTTCCGACGATCGGAGCAGCAGGGCGCCGATGGCCAGGATGCCCGAGCCGGTCCCCACGTCGAGGACCCGACCTGGCAGGGGACCATCTCCGGCGATCTCTTCGAGGATCTCCAGGCAACCGACCGTGGTGAAGTGCGTCCCGGTTCCGAAGGCCATGCCCGGGGTCAGGTGGAGCAGAATCCGGGAACCCGTATCCCGGGGAACCTTGCCCGCCGGACACACCAGGAACCGTTGACCTACGGACGTGGTCTGCCAGTCTTCCAGCCACTTCCTGTTCCAGTTCCGATCCCCGACTTCCCGTGTTTCGACCTCCACACCGGGGAAGGTGCGCTGGAGGGCGACCTTTCCCACATTCAGGACCCCCGGTCCCGGGATCCAGGCACGGATGACCACGTCGGTGCCGGGATTGTCAGGTTCCTCATCGTCCCATTCTCCAAGACAGCCCGATACCACCGGACCGTCCTCCCCGAGGGTGCCGAGACTCGGATATTCTTCCTGGACACCCGACGCGCCACGGTTCAGGAACCACGCCACCAGGGCATCCCGGTGGCCCACCGCTACCCGGGCCGTGACCTCGGTCCACGTTGCTGGCGCCTTGTCGCTCACGGCCTCATTGTACACGGCGGGTTTTCGTGACGTTGCCTGTACAAGGCAAACGCATCTAATTCGGGATCGTGGTCGTGATCGTGGTCGTGGACGCTTTGGCCAACCGGGTCAACATCGAGCCGTTCGTAGGCCAACATGTCAGCACCTTTCGTCCACGTTCACGAACACGTTCATGTTCACGTTCACGTTGTCTATCGGTCGTGCGTAGCTTCTGTTTCAACATTTTGATGCGTTTGCCCTGGTTGCCTGTAGGACTGCTGTTGCACAAAAATGCAGTGAGGTGGACAAAAATGCGATTCCGGGGCCAGGTGGGCCGCCGGTGGAAGAGGAGATGCCGTGGTTCGCTGTGCCGCAGTCGGGGCCTCGGGCTATTCAGGGGCCGAACTCGTGGCCCTTCTGTACCGCCACCCCGGCGTCGAAATCGCATCGGTCCATGCCGACACCCATGCCGGGAAGCGCTGGGAGAGGGGAGGGTTGAACATGGGGAACCGGTTGGAAAAGGCGCGGCGACAACGGGAGATCGTGGACCTGGTTCAAAGGGAGTCCGTCGGGAGCCAGGAAGGCCTGGCTGCGGCCCTGGCCCGCGGCGGGTTCGATGTGACTGAAGTCCATCCTGTCGAGGGACATCAAGGAACTGAAGGTCCTCCGTGTCCCCCCGGGCGGGGGATACCGTTATCTGCCCGCCCAGGACGGGTCCCTGGGACGTGGGGGTCGTTCGGCAAGCCCGCTCCTGGGATCCCTGGCCCCCGTGGAGGTCGACGGGGTTGAGTCCAACGAAAATACCGTGGTGGTCCGGCCCCTGGTGGGGCGTGCCCAGGGGGTGGGGGTGTATCTCGACGGCCTGGGACTGCCCGATCTGCTGGCCACGGTGGCCGGTGACGACACCATCCTGGCATTGCCGAGGTCAGTGAAGAAGACGAAGACGCTGAAGAAGCAGTTGAAGGAGTTGTTTGGACTGAAGGGTGGGAGCAGTCAATAGTCAATAGTTCATAGTCAATGGTTTCAGGATCTTCCCAAGGGGGTTGGTGCCTTGATCGACTATCGACTATCGACTTCCCCTACCACCCGCACTGACGGTCCTTGTTCTGTTCCTTGAGCCAGTCGTGCAGAGGCTTGAAATACTCGATGATGGCGTCGGCGTTCATGCGCCGGCCGCCGGTCATGACTTCCATGGCGTCGGGCCAGGGGCGGGACAGTCCCATCTTCATCATCTTCATGATCCGATCACCCGCCTCCTTGTTCCCGTAGATGCTGCATTCGTGGAGAGGTCCCTCGAACTTCACCACCTGCCGGCACAGGGCCCGGTGGAACTGGAACTGGAGGATGGCCGCCAGGAAATACCGGGTGTAGGGGACGTTGGCCGGAATGTGGTATTTGGCCCCCGGGTCGAAGTCGTTTTCGGTCCGCTTCACCGGCGCCTTCACTCCCTGGTACCGTTCCCGCAGGTCCCACCAGGCCTGGTTGTACTCGTCAGCGGGGATGCGGCCGTCAAAGACCTTCCAGCGCCATTTGTCCACCATCAGGCCCCAGGGCAGAAAGGCGATCTTGTCCAGCGCCCGTTTCATCAGCGGATTCAGATACCCCGGGGGGGCCTCGTCCAGCAGGTCCACCTGCTTCAGGTACGACGGCGTCACCGACAGGGCGATCAGGTCACCCAGGGCCTCGTGGAACCCGTCGTTGGCGCTGTTGAGGAACAGCGGATCCAGATGGTTGTACGCCCGCTGGTAGTAGTTGTGGCCCAGTTCGTGGTGGATGGTGGTGAAGTCTTCACCGTTGATGTGGATGCACATCTTGATGCGCAGGTCGTCTTTCTGGTCCACGTCCCAGGCGCTGGCGTGGCACACCACCTCCCGGTCCCTGGGCTTGGTGAACATGGACCGTTCCCAGAATGACTCGGGCAAGGGGGGCATCCCAAGGGACACGAAGAAGTTCTCCGCGTACTTGACCATGCCCTTTTCGTCCACCTTCTTGGCCTTCAGGGCCTCGGAGATGTCGATGGCCGTGGCCTTTTCCGGGGCCAGCATGTCGAACAGGTTCGACCATTCCTGCGCCCACATGTTGCCCAGCAAATGGGCCGGGATGGGACCGTCCAGGGGGACCATGTCCTCTCCGTAGCACTCGGCCAGCTTGGCGCGGACATGGCAGTGCAGGTCCAGGTAGAGGGGCTTCACCTGCCCCCACAACCGGTCGGTCTCGGCCTCGAAGTCTTCCGCGTCCATGTCGTAACGGGAGTTCCACAACTCGGCCAGGTTGCTGAAACCCAGTTCCTCGGCTCCCTCGTTGACGATATCCACGAAGCGGACGAACAGATCTCGCATGGGCAGCGACACCTTGCGCCAGCCTTGCCACACGTCCAGCAACTCGTCGTAGTCCCGGCTCGTGGCCAGCACCTCGTACATTTCCGGCAGCGTCAGGCACCGGCCCTTCAACCGTTCCGGGCAGTGCTTTCCCTTGCCGTAGATTCCGTCCATGGTGGTGCCGATTTTTGCCAGTTCTTCCCGCTTCGCGGCATCCTGGGGCGCCGGCATGCTCAGACTCACTGTGAGCAGGTGAAACTTGCGCTTCAACTCGTAGGGGAGGGTGAGTCCCGCGAACCGCGTGGCCTCGCCGGCCTTGCGCGCCACGTACTCCATCATGGCCTCGTAGGCCCGGGCGGCAATGGCCTGGGTGTCGTGGGTGATGTACGTCATGCGCACCCACTCGGCCCGTTCGGCGTCAATCCACTTTCGCAGAAGCCCCTGCTCGGTGTCCGCGATGAACGTGGCGGCTTCTTCCACTGTGGCGGGGCCCCGCGACCCCTGAGCCGACGCGATCTCCGGCAGGGAAAACAACAGGGTGCAGGCGGCGATGGCAACAAGAGCGTATGGTTTCATCTGTTACCTCCTCAGGAAAGAGAAGGTTGCACCGATCCCGATTCAGAAGCAAGTGTATAATCCAAACCTTGCCATCCCCGACCTCTTCCGTCCTGGTGGGCGGCGGAACACCCACCTATCCCACGGTGGCCCAGCTGGGCCGGTTTCTGGACGCCTTCACCCGCAAGGTGGACCTGTCGGCCTTCCGCCAGTTCAGCTTCGAGGCCGAACCCGCCTCCATCACGGGCGCCGAGGGTCTCGAGAAACTGAAGCTGCTGGCATCCTACGGCGTGGACCGGATCAGCCTGGGGGTCCAGAGTTTCGATGATCACGTGTTGAAGGCCATGGGCCGGATCCACACCGGCGAGGAAGCCGTGGATGCCGTCCGTCAGATTCGCCGGGCTGGAATCGGGAGCATTTCCATCGACCTCATCTACGGGTACCAGGACCAGTCCGTGGCGGACTGGATCCACACCCTGGAAACGGCCCTGGCGTCGGGAGTGGACGCGTGGCACCTGTATCGTCTCCGGATCCAGCGGCACGGGGACGTCCAGGGCAAGGTCCTGGGCCGTTACAAGGATCAGAGGGACCGCTTCCCCGGGCTGGACGACGTGCGCCTGATGAAGGCCGTGGGATTCGTGTTTTCCCTGGAAAACGACCGCGACCAGCACTTCACGAGGATCTTTTCCCGGGACCGGTCCCACGTGACCCAGTACATGTGGGATTACTGCTGCGACATCAAGGACGTCATCGGACTGGGCATCTCGTCGTGGGCGAACCACTGGCGGACCTTTACGCTGAACGTGGGTGGCAATTTCGACCGGTACCGGGACCTTGTGACCCAGGGGCGGCTTCCCGTGGACCGGGGCCTGGTGAGGGACGCCGAGACCGATGCCCGCAGGAGCCTCATTTCCCCGCTGAAGAACGACAGCGTGCACAAGGCCCGTTTCACGGCCCGGACCGGGATGGACGCCGCCGCCCACAGGGCCGCCGAGGTCAGGGCGAAGACCCCGCCAACCAGGTGCCCGGTTGGGGACGCGTCCATCAAGGGCGACTCCTTTCCGGCCCGGGCGTCGAGTGACCCGTCATGGTGCCCTCCATTGCCGGATTTGGCATCTACTCTATGGCCGGTAAGGCCCGGAATTCAACCGGACCGGCAATTTATTGGTACTATTCGGACCAGCCAGCCTGTGCTGTCAAGTCATCCATCAGGAGAGCGGCGGTGAAGACCATCGAACTGACCAAAGACCTTTTGACCGGCATTCGGGACATCGACGATCAGCATCGCGAGATCTTCGACTGGTTCAACACGCTCATCAAGTCGGCGGACGCCCCCGCCGATCATCGCGATGTCAAACGCGCGCTGGTCTTCCTGACCGGGTACGTGGGTTTCCATTTTGCCGCCGAGGAACTGGCCATGGACATCTTCGGCTATGACGGGCTGGACAGGCACAGGCAACAGCACCACTACTTCAGGAACCTGATCCTGGACATCCGGAAAAAGGCCGGAGAGGTCGGTCTGACCGAGGATCTGAGAGGTAAGCTGCATCGCATGCTGGGCGAGTGGGTTGTGCACCACATCGGGACCGAGGACAAGGCCCTGGCGGCCTTTCTGGTCAGGAACGACGCCGAGGAGCCATCGCTCCCCACGGTCGACGACCTGCGCAGCGCGGGAACCGAATGGCTCGATCCGGACCACGTGGAGATCAAACCCATTTTCGACGGGGAACTCAGCCAGACCGAGTTAAAGATCCGCCTGAAGAACCGTTAGCAGGCTCGTCCACAGTCCACAGTCCACAGTCCACCGTGACGGGATTTACCGATCGATTATGGATGAGATGCCGTTCTGAGACTGTAGGCTGCTGACGGTAGATGCCCCTACTTGTCCACCAGGTGCACGCTGGCAACGGGCTGGTCGAGGTTCTTCAGGTTGGAGACCTGGATCTTGTCCATGGCCACGGAATAGACCCAGTCTTCCTGGTCGTCGGACATGAACACACTGCGCTTCACGTGGGAATTGGACTGTGTCCACCAGTTGCCGCAGGCGTTGGTGTCGTCGGACGGCGGGGCATGGGGGATCCCGCCCTGCAGCTCGAAGCCGTTGGCGGCCGTGGCCTTGTAGACCAGGAGACCGGTGAAGGTCATGGACGTGCCGTAGCTGCCGCCGCCGGAACCACCCTCGCAGATCACGATGGGAACGGCCAGGAGTTCCCGCGCACGGAAATAGTTGAAGGCCAGGTGGTCCGTGGCCGCGTCCGATGTGCTGCCCCGGGTTCCGATGACCTCCTTGTGGATCAGCTTCGGGTCCTCCATCACGCTCACGTCGAAGATCTGCAACTGGATGCCCGTGAACCACGCGAAGGAGCCCTGGTCGTCGGCCTCGTAGCCGATGGCCAGAAGGTGCGTGTCATCAAGGATGTGCATGTAGGTCGAGTATCCGGGGATCTTCAGTTCGCCCTTGATCTGGGGGTGATAGGGGTCCGACAGGTCGATGACGAACAGGGGGTCGGTCTTCTTGAAGGTCACGATGAAACCCACGTCCCCGTTGAACCTGGCGGACCGGATGTCCTCGGTGGGGGCGATGTGGTCGGCCATGCCAGTGACCACCATTTCGCCCTGGGACTCCTTCATGATGGCCAGGGTGCTGTACACGTCGGGACTGGGCACGCGGCCGTTGGTGGTGGCCATGCGGAGGAAGCCGTCCTGTTCGTCCATGGAAAACTGGTTGAGAACCCGACCCTTGACCGCGCCGCTGGCCCGGTATTCGGTGTCGATGCTGTCCTTTTCCAGGCTGAACTTGTGGACCGTGGTGGCCTCGTCGATCTTTTCGGATTCGGGGAAGTACCACGAGTCCATCTGGTAGGCGTAGTGGCGTTCGGCGATGTAGAGGCCGTCGTGGGAGGCGTACACGGCGCCGGGCCGTCCCACCACGGTGCTCACGCCGATGGCGTCCTGTTCGTCCATTTCGAAGGACACCAGTGACAGGAAGTTGCCGCCGTCGCCGGCCTGGGACAGGTAGAAGCCCTCGCAGTCACCCAGCAGGCCCTCGTCGTAATACACTTTGTCGCCCACGTAGCGCTTGTCCTGGATCCCGGGGAGGAACTCGGTGATGGAGGCCTCCTGGATCTTGACGGCGTTGTCGGCCTTCATCTGGTCGAACATGGCCAGGACCTGCTCTTCGGAGTAGAGGAAGGTGTCCATGTCCCAGCACCAGTCCCAGTAATCCTGGAATTCTTCGGGCCAGTACTGCAACCCGGGCACCGACACCTCGGGGAAGACGACCACGGTGTGGACGATGTCGTTGATGCGGCGGGAATTGAGGTAGGACCCGCTGAACTCGATTTCGCGGAGCAGTTCGGGCTGTAGACGGTCCTCGATGTCCAGCACCGTGACCTTGAGGATCTGGCCGTCACCGGTGAAGTCGCAGTCGTACCCGTAGGTGCAGTCGCCCCCGCCACCCTGGTAGGGCATTCCCCATCCGCCGTAGTAGCCGTAATAGTCGTAGCTGGGCTGCGGGATGGGACCGAGCGCCGAATAGATCACCGCGCGGTCGCCGTGCACGTACATGCGCTTGGGCTCGCCCTGGATGTCGAATTCCGCGATCTTCGAGGTGCCCGGAGCCGGCCATGCGTCGATGACCTGGAACCGGCCGTCCGCCACCATGTAGATGAACGAGCCGTCGTTCTTGATGAAGTCGGCCTCGTCCACGCCTTCCACCTGGGTGTTGGTCTCGGAGTATTCCTTGGCGCCGCCTTCACCGCCGTTGTAGGAGGAGGAACCGGGCACGGGACCGCCGCCGCCGTCCATGGCGTACCTCATGCAACCGAACTCCACCATTTCCAGGGCCCATACCAGGGACTGGTCCAGCTGGGCTTCCATCTGGTCAACGGTTTCCTTCTTAAGCAATTCGAGCACTTCGTCGCAGTCGTTGGCGGTCTTCAGGGCCGACAGGCTCTTGGAAACGGGGGGCGTGGGCGGGTCTTCATAGCTTCCGATGCTGTCGCATCCCGCCAGGAAGCCGGTCATCACCAGGGCGGCGACCGTACCGCAATACCAACGTTTCATGTCAATCCTCCTCAACTGAGTCTCTCTCAGAAATCCCAACCAAACAATCCATGCACTGTGAGGTAGAAAGCAATGGCCGTGCCACGTGTGGAGTGTAGTGATAACAAGGGTTTGGAACGAAAGGGGGTGACTGCCCCAGGTTTTACACGACAACGATGTCGTGGTGCATGACTCATGCTCGGACAATGATGTCAGGGATTGTCGGCAGGGCCTGGAACGGACCGGGACACAGGCGATCGACGATCAACGATCGACGAGCCCCCGGTTCCTGCGCTATCATCCGGCTCGTGACACTCGACGAACAGATCCGGGATGCAGGGGTAGTGGGCGCCGGGGGCGCGGGATTCCCCACCCACGTGAAGGCGGCCGGGCGCGCGGAAGTGGTGATCGCCAACGGGGCCGAGTGCGAGCCCGTGCTCCTTACGGACCAGTGGGTCATGGCCAACCATCCGGCCCAGATCGTGGAGGCCCTGCGGGCCGAGGCGTCGGCCACGGGCGCCGGGCGCCTGGTCATTGCCGTGAAGGCGAAATACGGCGAGGTCATCAGGCGGTTCAAACCTTTCCTGGGAGGGACACCGCCGGTGGAGCTTTTCGAGCTGGACGACACCTATCCTTCCGGTGACGAGCACGTGATGGTGCACGAGGTCACGGGGCGGGTGGTGCCCGAGGGTGGACTTCCCCTGGACGTGGGTGCCCTGGTTCAGAACGTGGCCACCCTGGTGAACATCCGGCGGGCCATGGCGGGCCATCCCGTGATCCACAAGCACGTGACCGTGGCCGGCGAGGTCCGGCGCCCCGGCGTGTACATCGTCCCCGTGGGCACCCGGGCCTCGGAGGTGATCGCCGCGGCAGGCGGCGCCGTTCTGGATGACTACCGGGTCATCGACGGGGGACCCATGATGGGACGGGTCCTGGACGACCTGGACAGCCCCGTGACCAAGGTGACCTCGGGGCTGCTGGTGCTGCCACCCGACAGTCCGGCCGTGGGTCTCCATGATGCCGGGAGGAACGTGCAGCTCCGACGGGCCATGGCCGTGTGCTGCCAGTGTCGCATGTGCACGGACCTGTGCCCCCGCTATCTCCTGGGTCATCGGATCGAGCCGCACAAGGCCATGCGGGCCCTCCACAACGGGGATCTGCGTTCCCGGGAAATCGAGGCCATGGCCTTCCTGTGCTGCCAGTGCGAGGTGTGCTCGGCCTATGCCTGCCCGCTTGGTCTGTCCCCTTGCGAGGTGTTTGCCGAGTTCAAGGGACGAAACGCCGCCGAAGGCGTGAAGAATCCCTACCGGGATCGACCCACCGATTCCCGTGAGGCCTACCGGTGGTCCCGGGTCCCAAAGGGTCGTCTCACACAGCGACTGGACCTGGAGGCCTACGTGGGCCCGCCCGTGGGTGTTCCCGAGGACATCCCCGAACCCTGGGAAGTGGTGATCCCCCTGATGCAGCACCTGGGTGCGCCCGCCCTGCCGCAGGTGCGGCCGGGAGACTGGGTCCGTGCCGGTGATTGCATCGGGGACATCCCGCAAGGGAGCCTTGGCGCCCGTGTCCACGCTTCCATCGACGGCGCGGTCAAGGCCGTGAGCCGGGACCACGTCCGCATCGCGAGGAGTTGACCATGTCCCACAAGCCGGCCATCGGCCTCCTGGAACTGACGAGCATTGCCCGCGGTATCGTGGCATGCGATGCCATGGCCAAGCGCGCCGATGTGGAGGTGACCCGTTCCCACACCATCTGTCCCGGCAAGTACATCGTCCTGATCAGTGGGGACGAGCAGTCCGTCAGGGAGTCCATGACCGAAGGCGTGGAAGTGGCGGGGGGCTACATGGTGGATCGCCTGGTGATCCCGAATCTCCACGAACAGGTCATACCCGCCCTGATCATGGCCCGCTCCGTGTCCAGCCTGGAGGCGGTGGGCGCCATAGAGACCTTCTCGGTGGCCACCACCATCGTGGCGGCCGACGCGGCCTGCAAGGCGGCCGAGATCGATCTCATCGAGATTCGGTTGGGGACGGGCCTGGGTGGCAAGGCCTACGTGACCCTGACGGGGGAGTTGCACATGGTGGAAGCGGCCGTGAAGGGGGGCGTGGACGCCATCGACTCGGGTTTCCTGCTGCGTTCCGATGTCATCCCGGCGCCTCACGCGGACCTCGCCAAGGCGCTCCTCTAGCCCGTCTACCGTCTACCATCCCACAGTAGGGCCGCTTCTCCAGAAGCGGCCGTCGGGGTTATGCGGCCGGACGTGGACGTCCGGCCCTGCAGTGGAACGTCTCCGCGCGGGGAATTCGCTCACGATCAACGATTAACGACCAACGTCCCCATGCCGCCGCGCCGCGCCCACCACGGCCTCTGCCCAGGCATTCTCACCCAGTGCGTGGACGTGAACCCAGGTGGCGAACACGTTGTTGTGGACGATTCCGCAACGTCCGTCGCCACATCCGTGACCGCGTTCGACCCGCAGGGCCAGCCGCAGGTCCGGGTCGGCGGCCTTGATGGAAGAGTAGTGGAACTCGTGACCGCGCAGTCGGGTCCCCGGGGTATAGAACGGATTGTCTCCGTCGGTCGCCACCACGGCGTAACCGTGACCCCTGGGCCGCTGGAACACCTCCGTGTCCACGGGGAGCACGCCGGACATGGGGAAGGTTTCGCCCCGCCAGGTGATGGAACGGGACAGCACCATGAGTCCGCCGCACTCGGCGTAGACGGGCAGGCCCGCGTCGGTTGCCGACTTCAGGGACGCCATCATGGACCGGTTCCCGGCGAGTTCCCGGGCGTGTGTTTCCGGGAATCCTCCGCCCAGGTAGAGGGCGTCGAGGTCCGGCAGTCCGGGGTCGGACAGGGGGGACAGGAAGACCAGTTCGGCCCCCAGGGCCTCCAGGGCTTCCAGGTTTTCGGGGTAATAGAACGAAAACGCCGGATCCCTGAAGATCCCGATGCGGACCGCGGGTCCCTTGGGTGGCGCCGGTCCGTCCGGCACCGTGGGCGACACGGGAGGTTCCACCGCGCGGGCCAGGTCCAGTATGGCCGCCATGTCCAGATGACCGGCCACTTCTTCCAGGACCATTTCAACCCGTTCCAGGTTGCTGCGTTCGTGGAGAGGTACCAGGCCCAGGTGTCGTTCGGGCAACTGCCCGCCCCCCTTCAGGCGGGGCACGGCCCCCATGACGGGAACGCCCGTGCGGTTCTCGATGGCCTCCCGTATCACGGCTTCGTGACGGGCTCCCGACACCCGGTTCAGCACCACGCCACCCAGGCGGACCGCGGGGTCCATGGTGGTGAAGCCGAGGACCGTGGCGGCGGTGGAGGCCGTCACCTTGGTCACGGGCAGCACCAGGACCACGGGCGCGTCGATGAGCCTGGCCAGTGACGCCGTGCTGTGGGTGCCCGCGGCGTCCATGCCGTCGAACAGGCCCCGGTTCCCCTCCACCAGGTTCAGTCCCTCACCCACGGCGTGACGCGCAAAGGAATCCCTTACGGCGTCGTCGCCCATGAGCCAGGTGTCCAGGTTCCTCGTGGTGGAAGCCGCTGCCCACTGGAGCCAGGCCGCGTCGATATAGTCGGGCCCTTTCTTGAACGCGACAGTGGTCAGTCCCGACAGGCGGGCGGCCCGGGCCACCGCCAGTGTCACCAGTGTCTTCCCCGAGTCGCCGCCGGTCCCGGCGAACACGATCCTCGGTGCCTTTCCTGAGCCTTCCATAGGGACCAATAGTCGATAGTCGATAGTCAATAGTCAATAGGAAACGGTTCAGTGCCTATCGGTTGCCGCCAGGAATTGAACGACAAACGTCCAACGACGACTGAATAGGGAAGACCGCTTTTTTCTGACGATTCGTCGTGAGGCGGCGGATCACGTGGTGAAGGCGTAGCCGGTGCAGCGCGCACCCCACAGCGAGATCCGAAGGCTTACTGGTGGTAAGTCGAGGGGCGAGCGAGGATGTACGCCTTGCATCGCCCGTGAGCCGGCGCCGCAGCAGAAGCGGCAGGAACCAAGCGGTCTTAGACGCAACCGGTGGGCTTGGGAAGGCCGGCCACCTTGCAGGCGCCCTTCGCAGGTCCACTGGGGAACATCTCGTACACGTACTTCAGGCTGAAGCCGGTCTCTTTGCAGAGCTTGCGGATCATCGGGGCAATCCCGAATTTCATGTAGTAGTCACGAAGGTAGTGAACCAGCTTCCAGTGATCCTCGGCCAGTACTTCCACGGCCTCGGTCTTCGCGAGGTCCTTCGCTACTTCTTCGTCCCATACATTGGGATCCTGAATGAAACCATCTTCATCGATCTCGACTTCCTTGCCGCCCAGGGTGACCATGGCCATGGGAAACCTCTCTGCAGTACAACCGTTGTCAATCAGGGACGCCCGTACCGAATTCAAGGATCGGACGTCACTTACCGGAAGGTGATTTAGACAACGGGATGGAAGGTGTCAACCGGCGAACGACCAAATCCTGTCAGAAGTCAGAGAACCCGTTTCAAAGAACCTTTGAATGCTGACATTGGTCAATAGTCTATTGCGTCAGTTCCACTCCGTTCATGGTGAGCCAGTCCGTGCCGCCCCGACCATCGATGAGCACGAACCAGAAACGGACGCCCCCTTTGGGCATCTCGTCTGAGGAAGGTGCCGTCCACGAGCTCCACAGTTCGGTCGGTTCCTCGTCTTCGGCCTCGGCGTTGAAGACGCTGCCGGGCTTCTCGGTAGTGGTGTTCGGCGAAAAGTCGCCGGCATTCGAATAGAAGGCGAAGGTCAGGAACTCCTCCACCGGCGTGGAACCGAAGGGCGGGTCGAAGGTGGGCAGGATGTAGGTTTCCTTCGAGTTCCACGTCTTGAGCACCTCCACGCGGACGGACCGGCCCGGGGTGAACGGGATCTCCGGAACGGTCCCGGCGGTCTGGCCCTGCAGGCGGACACCCACGATCACGGGATTGGAGTTGGCCACCCGCCCCACGGGGTTCGCCGGCGAAAGGATCACGGACTGGAGTCCGCGCAGTTCCAGCGGGCCGCCCCTGATCACGATTTCCACCCACACGGCCGTGCCCGAGTAGGTGGACCGGCCCATGGTCTCTGCCAGTGCGGGGTTCACGCCTTCGTCGATGGCCTTCTGGATGCCGGCCTCGATGGCCCGCCAGGACGGGTCCGCCGCCCGGGTCTGCTGGATGATCCCGACCGGTATGGTGACGTCGAAGGAGGTGACGCCGTCGACGCAGGGACCCTCGGCGAGCATCACGGTGGACGATTCATCGTCACACCTGTAATCACCGGGGATGACGCAGGTCCTCAGAAGGCAGGACAGCTTGCCGCCCTCGCCAGCACCCAGGGGGTTGGCCAAAAGGATGGAAACGGTCACGTCCCGGTCTTTGTCGGCGTAGTCGGGACCCAGGTATTCCGGCGGATCGGTCTTGAGCCCCAGGATCCGCAGGTCCGACACCAGCGACTGGTCATCGAAACCCAGGTCGCAACCCGTGACCAGCACCGGCAACAGGGCGATGAGCGCCTTGATGAACACCTTTTCCATCAGAACCTCCCCTTCATCCCCAGGGTCGGAAGCAGGGTCAGACCCGGGATCTCGTACCGGTCGCGATAACGATAGTCGTAGACCGTGAACTCCACGTTCTTCTGGTAGTAGATGTTCTGGACATCCAGGTAAAGGGAGAATGTTCCGTACTTCAGCTTCCAGGTCTTTTCGATGCGCAGGTCCAGTTGGTGGAACAGCTTGTTCCGGTCGGAATAGATGTCGCCGGTCAGGGGATTGTAGCCCCCGTTGTACCCAACGAACGTGCTGTTCTCCACGGGCGTGCGCGGGTTGCCCGACACCAGCCGGAAACGGGTCCCGATTTCCCAGCCCCTCCCCACGTTGAAGCTGGCCACCAGGGTCAGGATGTGGGTCTGGTCGAACAGTGACGGGGCCAGGGGCCAACCTTCGCGGGGAATGGTCTCGGATCGGGACAGGGTGTAGGCGACCCACCCGTAGAAGAAGTCGGTCACGTCGTGGCGAAGCAGGAATTCCATGCCGTAGGACCGTCCCCACCCGGCATTGGAATAGATCTCGTTGAAAAAGACACCGTCTTCCATCGTTCCTTCGCTGGTGGGGATGGCCCGGTCGTGCCACCGCACGTAGTAGCCCTGCAGGTCCAGTTTCCACACCTTGGCGAACCGCCATTCAAGGCCGAGGGAGTACTGCTCGGACCACTCCAGCTGCAGGTCGGGATTGCCGTATTCCGGGTCCAGCATGTATTCCGAGGGTAACTGGTGGTAGAGGCCGGCGCCGGCCTTCAGGGTCACGCCCCCACCCACGTCCAGCCGGATGTTGAGCCGCGGGTCACCGGAGAACCGCTGGCGCCCCATGTAGAAGTAGGCGTCGAACCGGATGCCGGGGATGAGCTTGAGGCGTTTGACAGGTTGCCACACGGCCTCCAGGTAGAGGCCCAGGCTGAAGCCCTGGATGGTGTGACTGATCTCCTTCTTGGCCCCGGTCGGGTCAAAGGTCGTGGGCGGCCCGAACACCGGCTGGGTGAGGTTCTGTCCGGGGACGATGTAATTCTGGATGGCCGGGAAGAAGGCCTTGTAGGTGGATCGCATCCACTGGAAATCGAGCCCGGGCCGCAGTTCCAGCTGGGGGAGCACACGCCAGGACAGGTCCTCCTTGAAGCCGGCGCTCCAGGTGGTGAAGTCGATATTGCCCTGGCCGATGTCGAACACCTGGATGTCGTAGCCCGCGTGGGGCACGAAGGTGGACGTGAGGTCGGGCGTGATGTGCCACAGGTGCTTAGCGGTGATCCGGTGGAATCCCTGATGGGTCCCGAAGTTGAATCCGTCGGTGGAGTCTTCGTCTCCCGTGGCCAGGGAGAACTGATCGTCGGACCCGAAGAACATGATGTAGGCGTGGTCGTCGTTGTCCAGGGCCATGTCCAGGCGGCCCTGGTAGTCGTAATAGACGGGCACGGCGACCGAGCCTCCGTAACCCGCGGCCTTCATGAACAGGGGCACGATCAGGTCATAATAGGAGCGGCGCAGACCCAGTTTCAGGGTGATGTCCTCGGTGAGAGGCACCTCGGCGAATCCGCTGGCGAAGAACAGGTTCACGTCCAGGATGCCGTTCCAGATCTCGGGCTTCTTTGACGACGTCTCCACTTCCACGATGCCGCCCCCGGTCCGCCCGTACTTCACGCCGAAGTTCCCCGGATAGAAGTCGATCCGTTCCAGGAACTCGGGGTTGAGCACCGACGGGCCGCCCATGAAGTGGTAAAGGAGCGGGATCCGGACACCGTCGAGAAACACGCTGGAGTCCATGGGAAAGGATCCCCGGACCAGGAGGAAACCCGAGGTGTAGGGCGAACGGGCGACCCCGGGCAGGTTCTGGACCACCCGCGCCGGGTCGCCGAAGGTCCCGGGCACCGTGGTCAGTTCACGCTTGGACAAGGTGTACCGGGCGACCACGTCCTTTTCCCGTTCGCCGCGCACCACGGTCATGTAGGGAGACTCGGCCAGAAGCTCCAGGCGGAACACCACGTCCACCACCATGTCTTCCTTGATTTCCACCTCGGTGGTCAGGGGCTTGAAGTCCGGGGCCAGGACCTTCACCGCGTGAACGCCAGTGGCCACGTCCGACAGCGAGAACAGCCCCTTGCCGTCCGTCAGCGCCTCTCCATCCATGCCCTCCACCGAGATGGCCGCCCCCACCACGGGCAGGTTGGTCCCCAGTTCGCGCACCTGACCCTTGAAGTTTTCCCCCGGGCCTGGGGCCGTCCCGTCGGGCTCGGTGCCAACCTGGACCTGCTGTAGCCGGAAGTGATAGACGTATTCCAGGCGCACCGGCGCTGGCTGGCCGTCCACTTCGGCCGGCGTGAACCCGAAAGCCCGCACGGCCTCCACGGCAGCTTCGTCGAATCCCGAGCCCACGGGTTCCAGGACCGTCACCTCGGTTACCCGGCCCTCGGCATCCAGGTCGATCTGGAGCCGGACGTCGGCATCGAGGCCGTCGGCCAGGGCCTGTTCGGGATAGGTGGCCTCCACGAAACGGCTGACCGTGGGCGCCAGGGTGAGGACAGGCTCGATGCGCTCCTTCTCCTTGACGTACTTCACACCTTCCTGTGCCTGCGCCGCCGTCGCCGTCAGGAGCGAGGCGAGCATTGCCGACAGGCAAGCGCCGCGGACTGTTACAGGTCGGTTCAACTTCACTCCAGTACGAACACGTAGGTATACGGGATCTTCACCTTGACGGGCACACCGTCCACCGTGCCTGCCTCGAATTTCAGACGGGCCGCAGCGGCCAGCGCGGCGGCATCGAGCTTCGGGTGCAGCGACCGGACCACCCGTTTCCGGATCACCCTGCCCTTGCCGTTCACCACGAGTTCCAGCACCACACGCCCCTGGATTCCCAGCTTTCTCACGTCCGCCTGGTACTCCGCCACGCTGTCGCCCACGAGCCTGGGCATCACCTGTACCTGGGACCGGGGAATGGTCGATATCTTTCCGTCGGGTTCGCCGTCCGGGTCGCCGGGCGGTTTGCCAGTGGGCTTCCTACCCGGGGTGGGACGGGTGCCCAGGGTGTCGCCCACGGGGACCGCCACGCCCGATCCCGGTTCGGCGGTCACGGTGTTTTCGAGCTTGATGCCATAGGCCGGAGGCGCACCCCTGGGCGGCGGCGGCTTCGGCGGCTTCGGCGGTTCCTTCACCTTATGGACCTTCTTCGGCGGCTTGCGGACGACTTTCGGTTTCGGCTGTTCTTTCGGCGGTGGCGGCGGCTCGGGTTTCGGGGGTTCCGGCTCCACACGTGGTTCGGGTTCGGGAGGGGGTGGGGGTGGCGCCTTGTCCACCAGGGTCAGCGGCACGCGGTCCACCGGGTCGGGAGGCGTGGCCCCGGTGGTGAACGCCAGGACCGCCAGCACGCCATGGAACAACAGTGACGCCACGATGCCGGCCCGGAAACGTCGATTGAAGTCCACTCTCACGATCAGGCAACCCAGGGGCAGGGGAGTGCGGGATTACCGGCGCGCCGCGGTCGGATCAGTCACCGTCGGCCTTCGGATCCGGCATGAAGGCCACCAGGGTGTTGGCGGCGGCACGGGTACTGGCGACGGCCCGGGTCGTCCGGCGCATGAAGTAGTTGTAGGCGATGACGGCGGGGATGGCCACGAACAGTCCCATGGCCGTGGCCACAAGGGCCTCGGAAATACCAGTCATGACGGTGCTGGCGCCCCCCTTCACGTCCAGGGACAGGTCGTGGAAGGCGCGGATGATACCCAGGACCGTGCCGAACAGTCCGATGAAAGGGGCGTTGTTGCCCAGGGTACCCAGCACGGAGAGGCGCTTCTCCATGCGCTGTCTTTCCGTGGACAGGGCGGCATCGACCATTCTTTCCGCGGCGATCCGGTCCTTCCTGGCGCCCTCCAGTCCGGCGCGGAGGACCTCGGCTTCGCTGCCGGGCCAGGAACCCACCAGTTCGGCCAGGTCCTTCAGGTTTCCCGAGCGCAACAGGGGTTCCACCCCGGCGGACAGTTTCTCCCAGGCCGCGGAGTTCGCCCGGAAGAACAGGGCCCTTTCCACCATGATGGCCACGGACAGGACGGACAGGAAAATCAGCAGGTACAGGACCCACTCGGCCCCCAGGAGGGTCAGTTCCATCAGTTGTTCGGTCAGCATCGTCAACCCCAAAGAGGAGAGCAGGGTCCCGAAGACCCCGGTGCGGTGATGCTACGGCTTTGTTCCGGGAGGGTCAAGGCAAGGCGTTTCAGGGTTTCCCGGGCCCCCGTTAACTCGGATAAATCGGGTCGAAAATAGGTTTACAATTCCACTGTTGCAGAATAGGATTCGGCCGGTGTTATCAGGGTGGACGTTGACCAAGAGGTGGGGAGCCATGACCGGAACCTCGCGTTATTCCTGGCTGGTGATTCTGGCCCTGGCCGGCGCGGCCGGATGTGCCGAATATCGGGCGGTGGACGACCCCCAACAGGCCCCGGATCCGGCCTATTGCGCCTTCTGCCACGGGTCCGTCCTGGAAGGGATGGTCCAGCCTGGCCCGCCCCTGGACACACGGGGTAATACCATCCGGAAATACCGGGGCGTAGGTGCCCATGATGTCCATCTGGCGGGTGGGGGCCTGGGTGCCCCCGTTCCCTGCGAAGCATGCCACCGGGTGCCTGACGCGGCCGCCGACGCCGGTCACATGGATGACCCCCTGCCCGCCGAGATCCGGTTCTCTGGACTGGCCCTCACCGGCGGTGTCAAACCCACCATCGGGATTCCCCTGGACGAGGATGGGGGGAAAGCGCCCTTCGACCCGTTCTCCGTGGTGACCTGTGACAATCTGTACTGCCACGGGGCCACGTTGTCGGGCGGACAGGCCGTTACACCCGACTGGAACGGGCCCGAAAAAGACCTTGCAAGGTTCTCT
>JADHTP010000031.1 GCA_016784945.1 Deltaproteobacteria bacterium
GACGGATACAATCCTGACTCAAGGACTGGGCTTCGTCAGGGCAAAGGACCCTGCTGCATCTGCGGCACAACACGTACGGAAGGGGCGAGTGGTCTGCCGATTTGCGGGCCGGGAGGAATTCGGGCCCCGCGCCCTGGGCAACCGGTCCATCCTGTTTTCCGCATCGCGACCGGGCCTGCCGCAACGGGTCAACAAGGCCCTCGGCCGGGACGGATACATGCCTTTTGCACCCGCCATGCGGGACGTGGCCACGGGATTCGCCATGGGTGGGGCCCCTCCTGGGGTGGACTTCGGACACATGACCATCGCCACGGACACCTCCGGTGAGTTCCAGTCGGAATGCCCCAGTGCCGTCCATGTGGATCACACCACCCGGCCCCAGGTGGTGGAACAGGCAACCGCGCCCGATTTCTATCATCTACTCACGGAACACCGCGGGTTGGGCGGGAGCCGGGCACTCATCAACACCAGCTTCAACCTGCACGGCGAACCCATCGTGCATACGCCCGAGGAGGCCATCTCCACCTTCAAGCGGTCGGGCTTGGACGTGCTTCAACTTGGCGACATCGAGGTACGACGTTTCGGGAGTTGAAATTGTCCATCGGTCTTCAGTCGCTTTCTGAATCGGATTCGGTTTCCGCGGCCGTCGAAGGGTCGTCTTCCGCCTTCCACTTCAGGCCTGGCAGGCTCACCAGGCCCTGACCACACATCACCACCACTTCCACGGCGTGGACCAGGACCCCCAGCGAGAACCCCACGTCCTCGCCACCGAGGCCTGTCAGCACCACGGCCCGGGTCACGAAATAGTGGATGTTCCCCGCATAGGTGGGCGGGGCCGGCAACGCGAATCCCACCCCCATGAGCGCCAGCACCATGATGCCGTCGGTGAGCCCCAGGGACAGGTGCAGGGCCTTGGCCGTGCAGGCGATGGCGGCCCACAGGACCACAAAGGAAAACAGGGTCACGGACAGGGACTTGATGAATGTCCGCACGTCCCCCAGGACGGCCATGCCCTCGGAGAACCGGGTCATCTGGGCCGACAGCTTCCCGGCGGCTGCGGGGCTCAGGAACCACGAGAACAGTCCTCGCATCCGGGTTTCGAAAGCCTCGCCGGAGCCCTTGAACGCGGCGATCCCGCCGATCACGCCCAGGAATGCGGCACCGCCCACCACCCACATGGCCGTCCCGGTCCAGTCGTCGGGAATGGTATAGAAGGCCGCGGACACCAGCAGCAGGGAGCCCACGATCAACAGGTCCAGCACCTTGGCCCCCAGCACCGTGGCCAGGGCAAAGCTGAAGGGCACCTTGGGGGCGTTCGCCGCCAGGAGGTAAGGCCTGGACGACAGCTCGCCGAGCCGCGCCGGTATGAGGTTGTTCATGAGGAAGCCCACGGCCATGGTCCGAAAGACCAGGCCGTAGGGGACGGCGGCCTTGTGGTCCAGCAGGATCCGCCAGCGCCAGGCCTTGACCCCGTAGTGGAGGAACAGCACCAGCACGGAGCCCGCCAGCCACCGGTAGTCCGCGTCCTTGAGCACCTGCCCCACACGGTCCCAGTTCACGTTCATGGTGGCGAACCAGGCCAGGCCCACGCCCACCACCAGTCCCACCAGCACCTGCAGGTATTTTCCGGCGCCCTTCAAATCCGACTCCCCCGTCCCGAAGCAAGGTCCAAGACGGCGTGTCGATTATGCGGCATTTCGATCCCATGGCAAGTGTCGGGCGGTTGACCGGTGGGCCCGATCACGTTATTGGTGCGGGGACTCGCACCTACGGGGTGGCCGTGCTCAAGGACTTCTGGCTCTACCTGAAGGTACGGAAGAAATGGTGGCTGGCGCCCATCGTGGCGCTCCTGATGCTGTTCGGACTGCTGGTGGCCGCCACCCAGGGGTCCGCCGTGGCCCCGTTCATCTACACCCTGTTCTGATCGATTCGCCCCAGGCACCACTTGTTCCACGAACGCTGGTTCCCTATCATGTGTGGGGGCTTGCAGGGGACAGACATGACACGCCATAGCCTTGTGACCGTCATCGTCATCGTGCTGACCGCCTCCCTCATGGCCTGCGGGGGTGGTGGAAAAAAGGGACTTGCCGACGTCACCTACTACGAGCTGCCCGATGTGACGGTCCCGGATGGCATGGATGTCCCGCCACAGACCGACACCGACGAAGAAAGGCCCCAGGTCCTGGGCTGTGAAATCGTCCCGCTTTTCGACGCGGACGTGCCCATCAGCCTGAAGGCGGGCGAGTCCGATTGGATCCGGGTCAAGGTCATCGATCACGAACTCAACGGCGCGGCCCCCAACGTGGCCCTCTATTACCAGATCGATCAGATCACGGACCTGCTCGGGGCACCCGCCCAGGGGGACGGCCAGCTGGGCGCCGAAGTGGCCTACACCGACGAAAGCGGCGTGGCCAAGACCACCTTCGCCGCCGGGATGGCAGTGGACCTGATCTACACGGTGTCCATTTCCGCCGACTGTGGCGATCCCGTGACCGTGCAGATCGTGGTGAGCGAGAGCCCCATGGGGTGCATAGAAGTTTTCCTGGAATACGATGGTGGCCTGTCCGAGGCGTCCCTGAACACCATCAAGCTGCACGTGCTGCCCGGTGACTACACCTGCGGCCTGCTGTCCACCACCATCACGGACCCGGCCGCATCCCTGGCGGACAAGACCATCACCGACCTGTACGGGACCGCCAAGTTCGAATCCATCCCCGCGGGCAACTACTACACGGTCTTCGCAACGGCCAAGGGACCCAAGTTCCCGGGCCAGGAAGAAGCCTGCGTGGTGGCCAACGGGTGCAGGGAAGGCGTGTTCGTCCAGCCTGACAAGTGCCAGCAACTGAAGCCTTTTACCCTGTATTCGGCCGTCATGAACCCCACGGGCTGCTACGAGAGCGTGGACAAGTTCGACCTGTCCAAGGTCATCGAGGACTGTGCCGGCGGGGACACCACCATCGTGGAGTGCGCCACGGCCACCGGCGCCGTGGGCCAGCAGATCTGCTGTGTGCTGAACGAGATCGAGACCTTCTTCACCAATCCCGGCGAAACCATCGTGGAAACCATCGTGGATATCGCCAAGCAGTTTTTACCCACCATCATCGTGGACGCCGTGGCCAACATCTTCAAGGACGCCGTGGCAAAGATCGTCACGGACCTGCTGTTCAACGCCGCCCCCGACTTCATCAAGGACTTCTTCACCATCGGCCAGGACATGGTGGGCATCATCACCCACCCCGAACTGCCGTCGGAACTGTGCCTGAGCAAGCTGAACAGCGACTACTCCATCGAAGGAACGCACTACTACACGGGGATCATCCTGTACTGGAAGATCGGGTGCGATCCCAGTGCCCCGGACTATGACACCTGCGGCCAGTTGATATTCGACCTGGACGACCTGCAGAACACCCAGTTCCCGGTGAGCCTGGTGGAAGGGCAGTTCACGGCAAGCATCTGGAAATTCAACCAACTCCTGGTGGACCCGCACCTCATCAAGCTGAACTACGGCAAGCTGATCCTGTTCGTGCTGAACGAGGTCCTGATCCCGACGATCACCGGCGGGCAGGCCCACAGCATGCTGGAGGCGGCCAAGCTGTGGATCAATTGCAAGGCCCTGGCCGACGGCGTCATCGGGGAGGTGCGGGGCCTGATCCCGGGCCTGGACAAGAGCGACGTGGAAGACGTGTGCAACGAGACCATCGACTTCCTGCTGGGGCCCGTGGACCTGTTCCTGGGATCCTTGACCCTGGACTCCAACATCTCGATCCAGGGCAGCGGCACCATGGTGGACGACCCCTGCGACCTCAAGGTGAACAAGATCGTCAACGGGGTCTGGACCGGCCAGATCCAGACTTCAGAAAGCGCCCAGTCCGCCGTCACCGGCACCTGGAGCGCAACCAAGAAGTAGGCCTTTGGAGTGCGCAAGCTTGCTTGCGCTTTCCGACCACCATCAGAATTCCAAGGTCTTGTAAGTCTCCGGCACCACGATCTCCGAGTCACCCGCGGCTTCACGCAGTATCTCCATGAACTCCCCAGTCCCCAGCAGGGGCAGTAGAGGCGCCCTGTCTTGGGGGCCGAAGGGTGCCATGAAGTCGTCAAAGTGGGTGTGTCCCATCGCGAGAAGTAGGGCTCCATGAGCCAGGTCTTCCCTTCGTGGGTGAATTCCAGGCCCGCCAGCGCCGGTCCACCTGACCTGCACCATGGCGTCACCTCCCCTGTCAGCCCGCTGAAAGCATAGCGTATTGGCCGGGGCCCCGGTAGAATAGGCCCATGGACCTGCATGCTGTCACGGCTGCCCTGGTGGACGATTTGAGCGGGCTTCGCTTCGGTCTGCCCGTGAGCCACGTGTACAACCCCCTTTTGTACGCGGCCGAACCCTGGCGCCTGTACCTGGAACGGTATGGCTTGGCGCCCCGGGATGTGATCCTTCTGGGCATGAATCCCGGCCCGTGGGGGTTGTCAAATTCCAACGAACAGGCTCCACGTCCGGATTACCAATGGAGAGCTGCATGACAGCGATAGAGATGAGTTTCGACGGCTCTCTACTACAAAGAGGATTTTGGCTCTACGTGTGGACGGTCCAGGCTAATGACCGGACGGTGCTGTACGTAGGGCGAACCGGGGACAGTTCGTCCCCGAATGCCTCCTCGCCCTTCCGTCGTATCGGCCAGCACCTGGATAGCCGCCCGAACGCCAAGGGTAACGCCATGGCCCGTCAGTTGAAGACAGAAGGCGTGGACCCAACGAAATGCCGCTTTGAGATGCTGGCCTTCGGGCCGATTTTTCCGGAACAGGAAACCATGGCTGAACACCGCGTCATACGTGACCGTGTCGCCGCACTCGAACGCAAGCTTGCCGACCACCTTAAAGGTCGGGGACACACTGTCATCGGGACACACCCAAGAAAAAGACCTCTGGACGAGCAGACGACGGAACTCTTGGACGAAGTGTGCCGTGCTGTGGACAAGCGCCTTGCAACGCCGGTCGAAGGCAGGGGGCGACCATCCTGAAGCAAATCACAGACGACCTCGTTGCCGACCTCGATGGCCTGACGTTCGGCCCACCCGTCTCGCATGTCTACAATCCCCTGGTCTACGCCCGACAACCTTGGGACCTGTACTGCGAGCGGTTCGGACGCAGCCCCAAGGAGGTCTTGCTGGTCGGCCTGAATCCAGGACCCTTTGGTATGGCTCAGGTCGGCGTGCCTTTCGGCGAGGTCTCGGCAGTGCGCGACTGGTTGGACATCGAAGCGCCCGTGGGACGGCCCGTGGACGAGCACCCAAAGCGGCCCATCCAGGGATTCGCCTGTCCCCGAACCGAGGTTAGTGGCGCTCGTCTGTGGGGGTGGGCACAAGAGCGTTTCGGAACCCCCGATGCCTTCTTCGCCCGGTTCTTCGTGGCCAATTACTGTCCCCTCGTCTTCATGGAGACGGGCGGTCGCAACCGCACCCCCGACAAGTTACCCAAGGCAGAACGAACGCCGATGGACGAGGCGTGCGACCGTGCACTTCGGCGAACGGTCGAACACTTCCAACCACAAATCGTTGCCGGGGTCGGCAAGTTCGCCGAGAAGAAGGCTCGTCAGGTGGTCGGTGACCTGGACTTGAACATAGTGAGCGTCCCACACCCAAGTCCGGCCAACCCTGCGGCCAACCGGGGCTGGGCGAGACAGATGACCTCGGCCCTGGAAGAGGCGGGCATCGCCTTGTAACCGCACGGACCGATGGCCCGACCGTTGGCCACCGCCGGGGTCATCTTGTCCGCATCTCCAATACGTCTCTGGGAGATTCCCACACCCGATTCGAATTTTTAATCGAGCGGTTCTGACATTCCGAGAGGACCCTTCCGGGGCAGCCCCGTACCAGGGCCAAAAAGAATCCACGAAGAGGGGCTTACGACCGGCAGTAGCGAGTGGAGAAGGTGGTTCCGGGAATCGAAAGTTCTCGGAACCATCGGAGGGCAAGATGACCGATTCACTCGTTCCAACGAACACACCCACAAGGCTCATCCCCAGTGACTTGATGGCGAGGGCAAGGGACTATGTACGGGCTAGTAAATCCGAGTCAACACTGCGCGTGTATGCGAACGTCTGGCGGGCTTTCTCCGCGTGGTGCGACCAGCGCAGGCTGGGTGCAATGCCCGCAACGCCGGAGACAGTCGTGGGCTACATCGTCGAACAGGCTGACCGTCTCCGGCCTCAGACCGTCAAGAAGCACCTTGCAGCCATTAGCCAGATGCACAAGCTCGCCGGGCAGGAGTCGCCAGTACAGACGGAGCCTGTTCGTTTAGTGATGCAGGGGCTGCGACGCTCGAAGGGGGTGTCATCCTGCCCGAAGAAGGCTCTGCGTGTGGAACACATCAAAAAGATGGTCGCCACGCTGCCCGACAATGAGGTAGGCATCCGCGACCGTGCCATGCTGCTCGTCGGTTTCATGGGTGGGATGCGGCGGTCGGAACTGGTCAGCCTCGATGTGTCCGACCTGTCCTTCGAGCCGGAGGGCCTCGTCATCAACATCAGGAAGTCAAAACGCGACCAAGAGGGCAAGGGACGGCGAATCGGAATACCACGGGGCAAGTATGCGGAGACTTGCCCCGTCCGGGCTGCCCAGCACTGGCTAGGTGTGTCCGGCATCAAGAGCGGCCCACTGTTCCTACGCCTCGACCATGCTGCGGCTGTCCACACCCGCCTTTCAGGCAGGTCCATTGCCCTCGTGGTGCAGCGGACCGCCGCCCGAGCAGGACTCGACCCCAAGCTGTTCGCCGGGCACAGCCTGCGACGCGGATTTGCGACGGAAGCGGCTCGCGCCGGAGCCGCCGAACGGGATATTGCGCGAACGACCGGCCACTCGTCGCTGGCCGTACTCAGGGGCTACGTCGAGGCCGGTACAATTTTTGAGGACTGCGCGGCGCTGAAGCTCGACCTGTAGGTGGGCCGAAATCTACCCCTCGTTCAGCTATCTCTAAACCTCCGGAATTTCGTACGGCAGGGGGGTGGGTCGAAAACTGATGTTTGTGGCCCAAGTTTCCCGGCTATCGGCAAATTTTGGCTGTCAGGGTCGCTAGGAAGTTTGAAAGTTCAGCGTAAACCGGCCTGAACCCTCCCCCGTTTTGCGTCTTGCATCACCTCGAAAAATCCGGGGGTGCTGCCCCAATGGAAGGGGGTTGCCCGATTCATACCCGATTCTAGTCTCGGCTCCATGATTTCCCTCGCAGGTTCGATTTCTGATTCCGAGGGGCGGAGCGGCGGGAGCGGGCGGAGAAACTAGGTTCACCCTCAATTCAATAAGGCAGGCCACAGAGCGGTCGCCTCAAGTAGTTGATATATCTAACAAACATAGTCGTTCGGTTTCTTGTTGATACGTCTCCCTTTAACAGAAGGGGGTCCATGGCTGACCTCCTTCCTGTAATACGTAAGCCGGGAGTCATGCCCCGGCCAACTAGACCTCGTCGGTCTTGGCCTTCGGGAGTCGGGGAGAATAGGCTCCCCGGCTCCCCCCCCATCGCCGGACGAGGTCAATGGGGAGGGCCAAGACCATGAACACGAGTGCGCTACTTCGTTCTACTTTCGTCCATGGACGATACGACAAAAATGGCGAGGAATACCTTAACCTCCGCTACTTCGCTGCCTCTGGGCTCGGAGAATTCCTAGAGGTGCCGGAAGACCAACAAATCTGGTCCTGGATTAGTAACCACGCCCAGAAATATGGTGAGGCCCCCGCCAGCTCGACGCTTCGGACCCTTGCAAAATCGAAAGGAGAAGATGCAACACTCTCTCGCATAGGCATTCTTGAGGGCCACAACTACCTTCGGCATGGAGACTTTCGTTTTAGCGCCGATATGAAAATGGGGGACCATCGCCATCGGAAAGTCGTAGAGGTAATCAAAGAGGCAGGAGCCATACTGACAGGTGGTCTTGAAGTCCAGCGTGGACAGAACAAGGTTCGAATCGAAGGCCCTGAGCAGGCCCTTCAACACGTGTACGAGAGAGGCCGGGAAGCCCTCCGACAGACTGGTGGAACAGAAGCTTCGGGAGGACACCTTCGGGCCGTAGCCGGAGATGTCTGGACGAACTACAAGAAAGTCGAGGCGGACCCTTCACTGCTGACCGGGGCCAAGTCCGGCTTTACCCTCATCGACGAAGCTACCGATGGTCTCCGGCCAGGTGAACTCTGCATCCACGCGGGTTTTGCGAAGGCCGGTAAGTCAACTTTCGCGCTCAACTGGGCCTACCACCTTGCCATCCGTGAAGCTCAGGATGTGGTCTTCGTGAGTCTGGAGATGCCCAGCGAGCAGCTTGGCCGCTACCTAGTGGCCCTGCATTCGTGGAATCCCTTCCACGACGATATCCGCGATGCCTACAAGATTCCTCGGGGGGAGGGCATCCCGTACAGGGCTATCCGGCAGGGGACAGTTGACGAATGGCACCCAAAGGGACGCGACTTCCTAAACTGTGTTGCTGAGGACCTTGCTGACGACCCCCAATATGGAAGGCTCATTATAGAAACACCTGAAGAAGCCACGGTCGCGGCCATACGTCAGCGAGCGGAATTCCTGGCTGATGGTAAAGACCTCGCACTTCTGGTCATCGACTACGGTCAACTCCTCGACCCTCGCCGGTGGAGTACCAGCACGACACAAAATCAGAATGAGATTGTACGTGACTTGAAGCGATTGGCCTTGGGCTTCCGTCAGGGACGTGGAGTACCTGTACTGACACCTTGGCAAATCTCAAGGGAGGGTCATCGGGCTGCCGAGATAAGAAAGCAAAAAGGGGTTCCTTCTTTGTACAGCGGTCACTCTTTGAGCTGGGCGCATGAGGCGGAGCGCTCGGCAGACCTGGTGACGGCCAGCTTTGTGGATGACGACCTCCGCCAGCGTGGACTCATCCACATCGAGTGCATCCTCTCTCGTGAGGAAACCTTCTCGCCCTTCTTGTGCCCGGTGGATTGGGCCTCCCGGTACATCGATGGCCAACATCCCGGTCAGACCGATTACGGCTCTCCATCCTCAAACAACCGACCCGTAGTAGATGAATCCGAAGAAATCCAAAGGGCGATAGACGACCTCGATGAGTAGGCAAAATGACCGGGCAATTTGTCCCAATAGTTAGGATAACAGCATGAAATTAATAAGAGATTCCAAGCCTAGGTATGAGAGTCCCTACGGGACTCTCAATAAGGGGGGGGTACGCTCACGCAAGCGTCGCTCCACCCCCCACACTTCCAGTAGGCCTGAGAGTCGAGCCCTCACACTAACCCTGCCGGTTTCCCTGCTGTCATCCAATGCCTTGTCGGGGAGAGACCGAGTGCTGCTGGCCTATCTCCAAGGCCCTAAGGTTTGCTACTGGAAGGACGAGACACTCGGACGCCTGACTGGATTATCGGAATCCGATGTTCGGAAGTATCGTAAACGGCTCCTGCTCAGGGGCCTGCTGGCTCCCGCTGGGAAGGGCTGGCGGGCTACCTTGCCACAGGCCAGTCCGGAAGCCCTGAAGGCCCACAAGGACGTGGTTGATGGACGGGAGTGGAACCCTTCCCGCTACCCGGAGGTCTATCCTTGGGTCTCCGGTGCTGACGGCGTGTTCGTAGGCCCCCTTGCCTTCCTCCGGAACTTGGAAGACTACCGGGCTCGTGAGTTCTGGGGATGGTGGCGACATCACCTTCGCAAGAATCCCCATCTCAAGAAGTTGGAGGAACCCGTCGCGGGTGCCGTGGTCATCCTTGCCCTACGGGCAATGGCTGACAACGACCCCGGATGGTCGGCACGCTGGACCGACCCCTCCCGTGGACTCGCAACCCTCATCCGCAAGCTCTCGGAGGATGAACTCGGGACATGGCTTGCAAACGTGGACGATATTCGTAAGAAGGTCAGGAAGTGGAAAGTAGACCCAGTTTTTCGCTCTGTTCGGGATGAAATCACCCGCGTTGCTGGCCAGGAACCACCGATTTGAGCGCGAGGGCTACCGGGACCGGCGGATGGATGTCTTCGATGACCCCGGCCTTAGAGGCTCTGTTTCTCTGACAGCCGAGGTGTCGATTCGGTGGCACAAACAGCGGTCGCCCGACTGGAAGGGAATACACAAGCTACCGACACTCGCACGGGCCTGCCAGCCGCCCGAGCTTTGAGCGGACCTCATACGGGCTGCCCCCGACATCCGTGAATTCGGTGGTCAGTTCCTCGACCAGACTGAGCTTTTCTTGGATGCCGAGCGCCTCGAATTTCGCCTGGAGTTGTTTCTCCGCTTCGTAAAAGTCCACATTTCGGCCTCGTGCAGCGGCTCTGCGAAGCTTACCCCTCTTCGTGCGTACCCACGAGCAGTATCTTGTACACGCCGAGTAAGCGCTTTCAACGGCCCTGCTCCACCTCTTGCGTACGAGCGCGAGGGCTCGCTCCGGATGGTCCTCCTTCAGTGTCTCCCAGCGCTCCTGCTCTCGCTCTTCTCGCCTCTGCCTGGCCCACGCCGCTCTGTGCTTCTTCAGGCCCCGCTTGACGCATGCTCGTGACCTCGCCAACTTGGAGACCGGCTTGCGCAATTCGAGAAGGCGTTCGTAGGCGTAGCTGCTTCCGCTGGAATCCAAGTACTGCGCACACGTCAACAAGTAGCCGAGGTCGTGGCACGTTGCAGACGTAGGAGCGATGCTCTTGCAGTCCTCCCATGCAGCCCTGAGTGCGCCCCACTGACCTGAACGGTAGGCACGTCCGCCCGCCTTGGCCGCCCCGGCGACGGCTTTTGCTCTCGCCTGCCTGCGCACCTTTTCGAACCGAGCCAGGACGGTGGGCGGAAGCGCGACTGTGACCGCAGGGGCGCCGCCCTTCGTCTCGGCCGCTGTGGGACGCGAGGCTAGCTCAACCGTAATTCTCGGTTTCTGATGCCCTAAGTCGGAAAGAAGCCACCTCCTCAGTTCTGTGTCCGGGAGGTCCAATCGGCCATTCACGTCCGTTTGAATGGTCAGCGGCTGGAAGATGCTCTTGTCCGAAACGTAACGGACCTGGACGGCTCGCCCGGCAAGAGGACGAGTGTGACAGTCCTCACGCCGCCACGGCGTTGCTTGCTCGACCTGAGCACTTTCCTTGGAGTCGATTGCCCGGACCCCTTGGGCAACGACGGCGGCTAGGAGGGGCACGCCGATAGCCGCGAGGATTCCACCGAAGGAATAGACGAGCACCCTTTTGTTGGTCTTGGAGGTCGTTCCGTCATTTTTTGTGTAATCGTACTCCCGGTTGGAAACCAAGGGAGACACTCCAAAAAGGACGGCGGCTCCGCCTGTGAGAACACTGCCTGCGATTAGAAAGTCTTCGTATCCTTCAGCCGTGCGCTCGTGGAAGGTCGTCCGCTCATAGAGCGTTTTCTTGCGCGAAAGGCAAAGGTCCGAAACCCTTATTTGGAGCGCATCGCCAGACCAATCTGCGAACAATGAGTGGTCCTTGATGGCGTTGCTTTCCGTTTCTTCGTGAAGGAGAATCTCCTCAATTCGGTCATTGGTGACTACCGACAGGCATGACGTGAAGAGAAGAATTCCCATCGTGGAAACCACCAAGCCCCGACATGCTGCAAGTTTCATTTTCCCTCCTTCGCCCGAGATGCGGCCACGCCGCCTCCCCCCACTCCTTGCACACGGCCTCCGCCTGCTCGATAACCGTCACGACCGCCTCCTCCCGCTTGTCCAGCTCGCACAGATGCATCTCCCAATAGACCATCATTGACTGGGGTGCAGGACTGTATCCCTGCTCAAGATGGTCAACGACCTCGACCCACGAGTCAGCGCCACGTAGAGGTCCCTCGCGTTGTAGCCGTCCGCGTCGAGGACGACCGCATGGTCGAACTCCAGCCCCTTGACCAGCAGTGTGCTTCCGACGCACCGTCGGAAGACCGGTCTCCCGATATGCCGCGTACGGCTCCGAACGTGCCACGCGGCATCATGAAGCGTCTCGAACTCCTCCGAAGCGTATTCCTTCAATGCTTTCACCATCTCAAGGAGCAGTTCCCACCGATACACATTTACTTTGGGCAGACGTACGAGAATACGGAGCGCCCCGACAATCACATCGGGACGGTCGTCCAATACGACAGGCCGGATACCCTGCCATATCACATTGACATCGTCTTTCTTAGGCCGGGGGTCTTTGCCTCTGGCCAAGGCGTTCCGCACGGTCTTCGCTATGGTGCTCACGTGAGTCATGCACTTGGCTGCGAAGTCGATGACCTCGACAGCACGTTCGCGACCGGACGTTTCCCCAATTCGTCGAGCCCTGTCGAGGAGTTCCTTCGTGTCGATGGGTTCGATGCAGGAGAACTTGCCTCCCAGCAGTGATGCTGCCGTGTGGTACTGGAACGGCTGTTGGATGGCGACCGACGTGTGCCCGGCGTCCTCCCGTTTGAGGAGGTCGAAGCAGCACTTCGACTGCTTCTGCGCATCCGGGGTCACTTCCCTCCGTTCGTCGGGGGTCATCCCCTTCCGCTCCTCCAAAGTCTCGTGACGGACACCCTGCGGTAGGCCGGTCATCGGGATGTCCTTGCCGTCCAGCAGGAGCTGCCGGATGTCGTGGAGCCACTGACCCATCACCTCGTTCTTGCCTTTCCACCGCCAGGGCTTGGCGAGCGGCGGTAAGGGCGTGAAGGTCCCCAGCACGTCAGCAGCCCAGTCGATGAGGTGGTTCCGCCCGAAGCCGAAGATGCCCTGAAGCGGGTCACCGAGGATTCGGCACGGCAGCACCTCTGCGAGCGCGAGCACGAGCCCGTGTTGCTCGACCGTGCAGTCCTGGTACTCATCCACGTACACGCCCGCGTAGGAGCATCTCAGGATGTGCTTGTAAGGCTCCATCTGGAGCAGCCTGACGGTCGCCCCGTAGACCGTGTCCCACTCTGGCCCTGTCGGCTTGTCGGTCTGTACTCCCGATGTCTCCGGGAAGGATGCGGCCCAACGTAGCGCCCATCCCGCGATGGTCTCGACGACGAACCTGCGGCGTGCCACTCCGAGCGTGGCCAGGTGCTTCCGTAGGGCATCTACTCCGGCGTGTGTGTGGGTAAGAACGAGCTGAGGCAGGTCGTCGTCGCAGAGGCCGACTGCTTCGGCGATGAGGTGTGTCTTCCCGCATCCGGCGGGTGCCTCGACGACGGCGTGTTTGGCCCGCGCAAGCTCCTCCGGGGTTGTCATGGCGCGTCTATCCAAGCTCGCAAAGCCGCCAGCTTCCTGCCGAGGTCCTTCGCCTCGATGGCCTTCCAGTATCGTCCGAGCACAGCGGCCAGCTCCTCTGCGATGTCCACCCGCTTGAACCAGCCCCGCTTCTTCTTCCCCGAGGATTTCGCGCTCTCCGCGACAGCCTTCCGGACTTCAGCCTCACCAAGCGCCTGCCAATCTCCCACGTCTTTGGGTAAGGATTCGGTTTTCTTCCCGAGTCGCCCCGCTACTTGGTCTCGAATGCTCGCCTCCGGGAAGTACTCCATCGCCAAGTGAACGACATCCACGACGCCCTCCCACGGGAGGTCTTCTGCAGCCCGCTGTTCGAGACAAAGGTCGTCGTCCCACAGGAATACACTCACGCCGGCTGCCCTCATCTGTTCTGGGGTCGGGTCGAGTTTCACGTCGGAGTCGCCAAGGTAAGCAACACAGTAGCCGAGGGACGAAATCTTCGTTGCGACAGAGGCGGTGCTGCTACCTCCGCCATCAACGAGACCGATTCCCTGGAGGCCAAAAGAAGAGTGGTCTTGCGTACCCCACCAGGAATCAAGCCCACGGCAAAGACCCAACTCCGTCGCCCCCTCACAGACGAGTACTCGACGCGAAAGAAGAGCCTCTGACGCCTTGATAGCGACGTTTTGGATGTCGGTCGGCACGGCCTGAATAGTCGTCGTCCCATTAGCCGACCGGACGACCCGCAACTCCTCGGCCTTCAACTCGCCGACGGCCACGTTCGAGTGGGTCGTCAAGAGCACTTGGCCTGTTCCCGCTCCACCCTCAAGGTCCTCCCTGAACAGGCGCAGAAGATGCCGAACTCGATGGGGTTCGAGACCGTGTTCGACCTCATCGACGAGGACTATCCCCCCTCGCTTGACCAGTTCCATCTGGAGGCCGAGAGCCAGCAATCGCTTCGTGCCGAGTCCCGCCATCCGGACAGGTACAGCCCCGTCATGGAGGGACATACCTCCTGCACCTATGGAAACCGCCTTCACATCCAGATGCGGCTCGTACTTTTCTTCGGGCGCGACACCGAACCGAAGAGCGGCCTTCTCCGCCTTCTCGACGCCCTCGTGGAGGCCCTCGAAGGGCTGGGCATCAACCGCTCCTCGTGCTGCACGACTAGCCTCAGCTAGTACCTGACCAATGTTGCCAGGCTCTCCGGTGAGCCGGGACAACACGGAACCTCGGGTCCAGCTCAGGTGCCAGTCTGGGAAGGCCCCGAGTTTGAAGCAACCGATGTTCTCGCGGTCCTTCCATCGAAGGGGAATCGAAGGAAGGTCGCGGTCCACAACGACGGTCCACTCAGGGTCCAGGGAGTCATCGACCCGGAGACCTACGGTGACAACGGATTCGTCACCCTGCTGCGGCTCGTCGTGCAGCTCGCTCGAAGGTGACCAGCCGCGCAGATGCAGACCGTACTTGCTATCGCGCACCCAGTCGTTGGGTAGGTCGCCAAGAGTGACCCGAATCTCAATCGCATTGCTCGTGTCTGATTTGTAGAAGTCGCTGTCGTTGAAAACGATGTTCCTTCGGGGAACCAGGGCGAGGTCGATGGCATCGAGTACGGTGGACTTTGTTGAGTCTCCAGGACCGATGAGGCAGATGTAGTCTCCTCCCATAGCCCAGTCAAGCACTTGAATACCCCGAAACCTCTCAACTCGGACGTGGCGGATGCGCATCTAGTCCCCCAGTTCGTGCCGAGCCTAGTCTGTGGCCGCACCGTTCAGCTTGCCATTCCTCGCTTCCAAGTCCCCGAGGATGTCCTCGACCTGCTCCAGGGCGCTACGGAGGTCGTCGGCGATTTCCTGTGCCAGGATATGCGGGTCGGGCAGGGAGGCGGAGTCCTCCAGGCTCTCGTCCCGCAGCCAGAAGAGGTCCATGCTGACCTTGTCGCGGCTGATGATGTCCTCGTAGCTGTAGGGCCGCCAGCGACCCTCGGGGCTGTCCTCGGACCATGTAGGTTTCCTCTTGTGGTGCTCCCCCGGCTTGTAACAGGCCACGAACTCATCGAGGTCGGCTCGGACCATCGTCCGGGTCTTAAGGGTGAAGTGCTTGTTGGTCCGTAGGTCGTAGACCCAGACCTGCTTCGTCCAGGGCTCCTTGGCTCCGGGCTTGCGCTCGAAGAAGAGAACATTCGCCTTGACACCGTGCTTGTAGAAGATGCCAGTAGGGAGCCTGAGGAGTGTGTGGACATCGGACTCGTGCAGGAGCTTCCGCCGGACGGTCTCCCCGGCTCCGCCCTCGAAAAGAACGTTGTCCGGGACCACAACGGCGGCCCGACCGTGAATCTTGAGCAATGACTTGACGTGCTGGACGAAGTTGAGCTGCTTGTTCGAGGTGGTCGTCCAGAAGTCAGGACGGTTGTAAGTGAGGGTTTCCCGGTCGGACTTGCCCTCCTCGTTCACAACCGTAATAGGAGACTTCTTCCCGAAAGGCGGGTTGGTGAGCACGACATCGTAGTGGAAGGCGGGCTCGTTCCTTAGGGAGTCCTCGCCTCCCTGGATGGGAGGCTCGTGGGTATCGTCGTCCGGGCCGATGCCCCGCAGGAACATGTTCATGGCACACAGGCGGGCGACACCGTCCACCAGTTCCACACCGCGAAGGGCCTCGAACTTGACGTGGGCCATCTGGTCGCGGTCGAGTTGGTGGTGTTCGACCAGGTAGTCATGGGCAGCCAAAAGGAAACCGCCCGTCCCGCAGGCCGGGTCCACAATAATCTCACTCGGCGCGGGCTGTATGCAGTCCACGATGGCCTCGATGAGGGCGCGGGGGGTGAAATACTGTCCTGCCCCGCTTTTCACGTCTTGGGCGTTCTTTTCCAATAGGCCCTCGTAGGCATCGCCCTTCACGTCGGACGACATCGAGAGCCAATCCTCCTTGCCGATGAGTTCCACGATGAGCTGCCGGAGCTTGGCCGGGTCCTGAATCTTGTTCTGAGCCTTGCGGAAGATGAGCCCCAGCATCCCACCAGCCTGGCCCAGCGTGCGGAGTGTCGCCCGGTAGTGTGCCTCCAGCTTCGTCCCCTCCATTTGAGGGTTGGCCAGGTCGGACCACCGGTATCCCTCCGGGATGGGTTGCTTCTCACCACGCAATCGACCCCGTTCGTCGGCCATCTTCAGGAAGAGCAGGAAGGTCAACTGTTCCAGGTAATCCTGGTACGAGAGCCCGTCGTCCCGCAGCACGTGGCAGTAGCTCCACAGCTTCTGAACGATGCGTCCTGAGGTGTCGTTTGTCATCACATCCGCCACGTCCGAGAGAGGTACCTCGCTGTGTGACTCAATCTTCTTCTCCTTCTGCAAGAGCCTCCAACCGGCCTAGCCAACTACTGAATCGGGGGCACTGGTCACACAGTATCGTGAGGTTGGCACCACCAGCGGCCAGAGGACCGTGCAGCGTCTTCCGATATCCAGGGATGCAAGCTTCTATCCTCTTGGAAGGTGCAGTTTGTTTGCCATCATTGATGTCCTCAGGAGCCTGCATACCGATTTCGGTTCTCAGGTCTGCCAGTCCCCGAAGGTCATCCTCTGCATCCAGAAGGTCTTCCAGCACATCGAGGGACGCAAGCACAAGAGCTTCGAATTCATGGCGTTGGAGATAAGGTATCAGACGCCAATCATCAAAGAACTCGCTAAGCGCGTTCTCAAGCAGCCCACAGCGCTTTCTGGTATCGAGGCATGTACCGTGTTCCGAGAGACCTGGAAAACCCTCCGGCAGCCCGTACAGGTCGAACATGGTCGTGACGCGAACGTCCGACCCGCGCTGTTCACCGAGAACACGCCGCAGGTCCCGCTCCCACCGTGACCAATCGCCTCCCCCCTTTATCAACGGAGCCGACCCCCGGCGCTTTGGGGTACCCACAATAGTGGCGCTGGCATAGACACCACGTTCGAGGAGGTGTGGTCTGAAGGTTTCATTTACGAAAGCCTCCTCGGTCGGACCTTCCACAACGAAGATGAGACGCATCACGGCCTGCCCCCCATTACGCCTTTATCGAAGACCTCTGAAAGGCTGTAATCCTCTAGCCAGGCTTTGAGAGTTTCAGGGTCTGGACGCCTGAAGACGCTAGCTCCTTCTTTCCGTTCGACGACGACGACCTCTTTAGGGTCGAAGTGGTCGAGAAACGCAGTGGACTGGGTAGCGAAGAGCACCTGACAATGTCGAGAGACCGAGCGGGCCAGTTCAGCCAACAGGGTGATAGCGGCCGGATGGAGTCCGAGTTCTGGCTCGTCGATACTGATGAAGCGTGGCAGGCACTCCGTGGGTTGGGCGAGAGCCGTGACCAGAGCGATAGCCCTGAGGGTGCCGTCGGAAAGTTGGTGCACGCCAAATACTTCGTCGTGGTCGTCAACCCAGTCAAGACGATAGCCCCGACCGTTTTCAGACACAGCGGAGGGCCGTAACTCCTTAACCCCCGGAGCAATGCGGCGGACAAATTGACTGATACGTCGCCAGGCGGCCACGTCTGGCTTTTCCTCGCTCTGTTGGATTCTCGCGAGGAATGTGGCGAGGTTGCTACCGTCTGAGCGGAGGAATCGGTCATCTTCGGCGCGAGCGTTCGTTCGGAGGGACGAGTTCATGGACGTATCATGGAAGTGGAAGAACGTAAGCTGACTAAGCCACCAGTTGAGAGCCTTTGTTGTCGGGCTATTGTTCTTGTTTTCCTGGAGCAGTGATTCCCAATGACCAGCACCCAACGACTCTGAGATGGGGGACGCCGTCTCAGTCGATTGGTAGCTCACCGACTCGTCCAGGAAGAGAAGTCGGTCACCGGCCGCGTATCCAAGGCGTGCGACGTACCCGTTCCGCTTTCCTTCCTGCTGAAAATCGACCTCAATGCTGATGGCCTGCGTGCGCTTGGGGCCGTAGTGAAGCAGCGAGGATGCGCTTCCAGATTCGGCGACGACCCGCTGAAGCGAGCCGGTCCGCATCAAGGGCACCAGCCGGAGTGCTCGTAGCAGGTTCGACTTCCCAGAACCGTTCGGCCCGATGAGCACCGTCAGACGGCCAGGTTCCAGCGTGATGTTTTCGAGGGAGCAGAGCCCCTCTACATGGATGCGCGAAACACTGTGGCTCATCGTGTCCTCCTTCTTCGCCCGGTAGTTAGGGCCGCCCGTTCGGCCTTGATGCGTTCCAGCAGTATGGCGGCAGGCTCATCGGTGGGGTCCTGGTCCACGAGCTTGCCCTCGAA
>JADHTP010000032.1 GCA_016784945.1 Deltaproteobacteria bacterium
CTGGGAT
The DNA here is from genome assembly GCA_016784945.1 of Deltaproteobacteria bacterium. Classification (GTDB taxonomy): domain Bacteria; phylum Myxococcota_A; class UBA9042; order DTJE01; family DTJE01; genus JADDHL01. Next base: position 8 of record JADHTP010000032.1, read on the forward strand.
TCGACTGCAAGGACACGGAGCCGGCCAAGTCCGTCTGCGAAAGGTGGATTGCCCGGTTCCTCGGTGACCGGCCGCACATCACCGGCAAGGCCGCCAAGGTCCCGATCCTGCTGGCCTACGGGGGCAAGGACACCACCATCACGCCGGATCAGTTCCAGTGCGGGATCGACCGCCTGGCGGCGGACAAGGCCAACGTCACCGAGTGCTACCACCCCGAGGCCGGTCACGGGCCCCTGCCCGCCCTGTCCGGTGGGCGCGCGGTGGAGTGGATCGCCAACGTGACCCTGGGAACGCCCCTGACCACCCCCTGCCCATCGGAAACCATCACCCTGGCGGACGACCAGGTCGCACCGATTCCCTGCCTGAATCCGCCTCCCAACGACTGAAAACGTTTCAGTCCCGGGTCGGTCCCTTCACCATTCTGAGGGCCAGGAAGTAGAACAGGACCGGCGTGATCAGCCACATGAACTGGGGCAGAAAGGGGATGCTGCGGTCCCCGACCTGGAAGAGGGCCGGGTTCCACCAGTAGTCCATCCGGTAGGCCCAGGCATCGTTGTACAGGCCGCCCAGCTCCACCACCGGCGCCTGGATCTGGCCCCAGGCCACCAGCACCAGCACCTCGGAAAGCCGGGGCCGGACCAGGACCGGTTTGCGGCACAGCCCGGCATAGATGTCGGTCTACACCATGGACAAGCCCCCCCCCAGCTGAACCGCGACCCAGACGCAGATCCCCTGGAAGCTGGTACCGCCGGATTCCACGTCAGGGCAGTCCGCCGCGGTCTCGCAGAGGCTGCTGCAGTAGCCGGAGTGCAGCCCGATGCCGAAGAATGACAAGAACCTTCAGCATGAGAAGCGCAACAAGCCCAAGCTCACTCCGAAGGAAAAGAAAGCAAATAAGAAGGCAAAGGCGGAAGCAAAGAAATGAGTCGTCCCCGCTGAAGACACCATCTGCCCGGAACCTGGTTTTCCGCGATGCCATCCCACGACCCCCGTGACGATTCCGAATGCAACCCTGGCGAAACAGACCGATTGACGGTCGCCGGATTCTCAGCCGCCCGTTACTCGCCGTCAGGGATGTAAATCGCGTTGGCGGTTTTTACAATCCTGCATATGGGGTATCGTCGCCGATCAGTAAGTCGGACTTGATCAACGAGGCAAAGGATGGCAAACGGGCAACCCAAGGGTCTGAAATACCTGTTCCTGACGGAGATGTGGGAGCGTCTGGGCTTCTACCTGATGCTGGGCATCCTCCTGCTGTACATCACGGACACCGAACGGGGAGGGCTGGGATTCACCACCCGTACCGCGGCCGAGATCTACGGCACCTACATGGCCTTCGTCTACTTCACACCGTTCCTCGGCGGCATGATCGCGGACCGGTTCCTGGGATTCAGACGGTCGGTGCTGATCGGGGGAATCCTGATGGCCGCGGGGTACTTCGCCCTGGGGGTACGGGGCCTGCCGACCTTCTATTCCGGACTGGTCCTGCTGTGCCTCGGCAACGGACTGTTCAAGCCCAACATCTCGGCCATGGTGGGCAACCTCTACTCGGCGGACGACCCCCGGCGCGACACGGGATTCAACATCTTCTACATGGGCATCAACATCGGCGCCGCGTTGTCGGCCCTTCTATCGGTGCCCCTGCGCAACCTGTGGTCGTTCAACATGGCCTTTACTGCTGCGGGTGTGGGGCTGATTATCGGCACCTCGATCCTCGTGTTCAACTGGAAGAGGCTGGCCGACGCGGACCGCCAGTCCGAGCGCAGCGATGACGACATCTCGTTCAAGCAGGTGATCCTCACCATCCTGGTACCGGCGGGTCTGTTCGGCCTGGCGGGCTATTTCATCGGCAACAGCGTGGAATTCATATCCAGCACCATCGGCGCGGTGACCTTTGCCTTCCTCGTGGGCATGTTGCCGGTGGTGGTGTACTTCGGGCTGATCGTCCGCCGCGCCACGCCCGAGGAAAAGCCCGGGCTGGCCGCCCTGATCCCGGTATTCGTGGCCGGGGGCGCCTTCTTCATGATCCTTCACCTCAGTGGAGGGCTCATGACCGTGTTTGCCGAGCACAACACGGACCGGCGGGCCGAGTGGATTCCGGCTGCCACCGACATCTACGCGCAAAAGGCCATGCCGTCCTACTATGGCAACGCCGCACCGGACCTTCCCCGGCCCGACGAAAGGGTCCTGGTCACGGTTTCAGCGGACGAAGAAGCCATGTTCGGCGCCCGCATCCTGAGCGACGCCGCCGTTCAGTCCCTCGCGAAGCGACCCGAGATCACCGCGATCGACGCCTCGGAGGTCGACATCCCCGAGGATCGGCAGTTCCTGGTGTGCAAGGTCTATGAAAAGGACGATGTGGGAATCTCCCGGGGAACCGACGCCCACGGGGTGGCGACCACCACGGTCAAGGCGCCCGAGGGGGCGAGGGTACTGAAGAAGGTCCTCATCGTCCGGGACATCGAGGGCCAGGACGTCCCCGTCATCCTGGTGTCGAAACCCACTCGGAAAGCGGTCTACGATGGTGCGGATCCGGCGGTTCCCAACCTGGAACCGGGCCGTTACGTGCGTCTCGTGAATGCGGAGATCCTCACCAGCCTTCTCAACCCCGTGTTCGTGGTGATCTTGACCCCGGTGGTGGTGTTCTTTTTCGCCTGGATGGTCCGGAAGCGCCGGGCGGTGACCACGGCCCGAAAAATCTTCATCGGCATGATCATCACGACCATTTCCCTGCTGCTGATGGCATTCGGCGCCCACCTGGGTGAGGACGGGGCCGCCAAGACGGCCATGCTCTGGATGGCTTCCTACTACCTGATCATCACCTTCGGTGAACTGTGCCTGTCACCCATGGGCCTGTCCCTGGTGACCAAGCTGTCGCCCAAGCGCCTGGTGGGCCTGATGATGGGGGGCTGGTTCCTGTCCACGGCCATCGGCAACAAGCTGTCCGGCTTCATCAGTGGCCTGGAACCCACCACGCAGATGTTCATCGTCCTGGCCCTGGCCATCTTCGGCGTGGCCGGCTTCATCTTCGTCATGCTGCCCAGGCTGGACCGGGCCATCAAGAAGTACGGCGCCTGACCGGCCGGACCGTCTCGCTGGCCGGACGGATGCTTTGGACAAAATGGTGGGACATGGCGCGTCAACTGCGTGGTGCGTGCACCCGAACCAGGACCTTTTTGTGGATGATCGTTTTCCTCATGGGAATGACGGTTCGCGCTTATCTGTTGGGCGTTTCCAGCATCGTCCGCGCACTGGGGCTGCTACCGGCGCGCTACGACCGGATTCTGGACTTCCTGCACAGCCCGGCGCTTTGTCTCGATACCCCAACGAGATCGGACCCGGCGTCTACGACGTCCACAGTCCCCAGGTACCCGAAGTGGGCGCCATGCGCGAACTCCTGGACAAGGCGACCGCCTCCATCGGACCAGAGCGGCTGTGGGTGAATCCGGACTGCGGCCTGAAGACCCGGGCCTGGCCCGAGACGGAAGAGGCGTTGAGGAACATGGTCGAGGCGGCCAGGTCCATGCGGGGGTGAGCCCTCGTCAGCCGCGGATCATGATAAGCAGCATCTTGAACGGCTGGTGGGCGAACACCGAGTGGGGAACGTTGCCTGGCATCAGGACGGTTTCGCCGGCGGTCACCTTCACCGGGTTCCCGTCGATGGTCATTTCGCCTTCTCCCTCCAGGACCTGGACCCAGGCATCGTAGGGGGCCTGGTGCTCGCTGAGTCCCTGGCCCTTGTCGAAAGCGAACATGGTCAACGTGCCCGCCTTGCCTCGCGCCACGGTGCGGCTCACCACGGAGCCGTCCTGGTATTCGACCAGGGTTTCGAATCGATGGGGAACGGCGGGATCGACGGAACCCGATGGACGTTCGTTACTGTTGGACATGAATGCCTCCTTACGAGTCAACCTTGATTAATATTATCCGATAAGTATCTATTTAGTTCCCATCCGGAATATAGCAGATCGGCCGATTCCGCGGTTCCGTGCGGCGTGAATCTGGCCGCTTGATCGCGCTGAGAGGGGCTCTGGAAACGCATGGCGGCCTCCAGCGGCCGGAATCATCAGCTCTTCGACGGTGAGGCTGGCGGATCCGGGACCGGTATGTCAAACAACGGCGGATCGAGTGTCAGTGAAGGGCATGTCGTGCCATGACCAGCAGGTTGCAGGGCCACGGTGGCGTATACGATGATCGTACCGCCAGGTATCTGAGACGAGAGTTCCGCAATGATTCCCCCCGACATCCAGTTCGACGACGTCACCCTGCATGCGAAAACGGAGCGCTCCCTGGCGGTTCAATTCGCCGAGTGCATCGATGACCTCGGTACCCTGAAGGCCGAGCAACCTGAAAACGGGTGCGTGCGGAATCTCGTGGTCCCGGGCATCGGCGAGTCGAAGCGTCCTGACCAGGAGACGGGTGGGGGACCCGTACAGTGCGGGACGCACCGTGGTCTTTCGGACCATGCCTTTCGCGAGCCCGAAGTCGCGGATGCTGGCGCAGTAGTGCTGGCAGACCCTGTGCAACGTCGTGTCGGTCCAGGTAGTCACCTCAGAGTGGATCGTAGCCGCCGCCTTGATGAACCCGAGGACGTCGGTGACTCGAAGGTCGGCCGGTGCGCGCCGAAGACGTGAGAACAGGAAATCAAGACCGAGATCGGCAACCAGTCTGTCGTTGAGCGCGAGCAGACAATAGGCGGTCAAACCGCGTTCGGGCTCCGATGCGCATCGCTGCCACTCCAACCAGAACGCGGAGAAGAGCGGGTTCGATGCGTCGAGGACGTACCTTGCCTTGATCTCCTTCCTCATCTCCTGCGGGCGGACTCGGAGGAGCGGGCGAGGCAGTTCCGTTAGATGACCAGCCTGCGGTAGTCTTCCGACTGCACGGCTCCACCCGTCCCGTCGAGGAGCAGGCACAGGTTGGTATACAGGGCCGACCGGGCGGAAAGGCGGGACGTGTAGGGTGCACTGGTGTCCAATGCGGGGATCGGCCCTGAAACATTACTGGTATGGATGACGGCCTTTTCGCCCATGATCAGACCTTCGCCCCCCTGTTCTGGTGATCCTGCCTGTCCGATGCGCCTCCGGATGTGACCCATCCGTCGACATCTTCCCGCTTGAACTTCCAAAGGCGGCCCATCCGATGAGCAGGCATGCCCTTATCGTTTATCCAAGCGTAGACGGTGTCCTTGCTGACGCCGAGATACTCAGCGATCTCATCGACCGACAACCAGCGTTCTTCCAGGGGAATCATCGTTGTCTTCCCAAACGTATACGCAACACCGAGAACCTTTGACAGGCTTCCTCTTCATAACACAAAACGGGAGTCGAGGCCAATGCGATATAGTCGGGTTAAGCCCGATAAGACCCGGTTAAGATAGATGAGCGGTGTTGTTACTGGATGTAACCGGAGGCAGCTTCACGAGTGTATCCGCGATGCCAGACACGTAACTGCCTGGAAAGCAAGAAGATGAAGGAGTGCAATCGGGAATGGAAGCGCATGCCATTGGGGTGTAGACTCTAGACCAGACGACAGGGGGAAAAGCATGTTCAAGTTCATTCACGCGGCGGACATTCACCTGGACAGCCCGCTGAGGGGATTGGAGCGATACGAGGGGGCGCCGGTCGATGAGGTACGCCAGGCATCGCGCCGGGCGCTGGAACGGCTGGTGGACCTGGCCGTGCAGGAGGAAGTGGCATTCGTCCTGCTGTGCGGGGACGTATTCGACGGGGACTGGAAGGACTACAAAACGGGTCTCTTCTTCGCCCGGCAGATGGGACGGCTGGGACGGGCCGGCATCCGTGCGTTCTGGATACGGGGAAACCACGATTCACAGAACTCCTTCGCAAAGAAGCGCAATGCCTTCGACAACCTGACCATGTTTTCGAGCAATGCGGCCGAAACGACTGTGCTGGACGAATGTGAAGTGGCGCTGCACGGCCGCAGCTTTCCCTCGCGCCATGTGGACGAGGACCTGACCGAAGGGTACCCGGACCCGATTCCGGGCCTCTTCAACATCGGCCTGCTTCACACGAGCCTGGACGGGAGGCCGGGGCACGACGTGTACGCCCCCTGTTCCGTAGAGGGACTGGTCTCGAAAGGGTACCAGTATTGGGCACTGGGCCATGTGCATGAACGGGAGGTCGTGCGTGGCGAGGACCCGTGGATCGTGTTCCCGGGTTGCATTCAGGGTCGCCACGCGCGGGAAACCGGGCCCAAAGGATGCACGCTGGTGACCGTGGAGGATGGCGAGGTCGTGGAGGCGGCTCATCGCGAGTTGTGCGTGATGCGATGGGAGGGTCTCGATTGCGATGCCACGGGCGTTGTGTCCGCTGTGGATGTCGTGAACCTGGTGAGGGAGGGCGTCCAGTCCCTGGTCGAGGATGCCGGCGATGCTTCACTGGCGGTGCGCGTTGAGGTGCAAGGTGCCTGCAAGGCGCACGCGGAACTGGTCGCGGCCAGGGAGCGATGGACCAACGAGATCAGGGCCCAGGTCATGTCCGCCTGTGGTGAAGAGGCGTGGATCGAAAAGGTGAGGTTCAACACCGGTATGGAGCAAAGCCTCGATGCCGCAATGGATCGGGACGATGCGCTGGGCGGGCTCCTGCGGTCCATTCGGGACCTGGACCTTGACGAGTCTCGGATCGCTGACCTGGCAACCGTGCTGGATGACTTGAAGAATAAGCTGCCTCCCGACCTGACGCAGGGATTCGATCCTCTTCGAATCGACGAGCCCGCCTATCTTCGTGCGGAGCTTGCCGAGGCCCGCGACCTGTTGATCGCCAGGCTCGTCTCCGGAGGAGGCGACCAATGAGATTGCTCGATCTGCGCCTCATCGCTTATGGACCGTTCACTGGCGTCACTCTCGATCTGTCCGGGGGCGCCGAGGGCCTCCACGTGGTCTACGGGCCCAACGAGGCCGGCAAGAGTTCGGCTCTGAGGGGATTGCACGACCTGCTGTACGGGATCCCTGCGCGCACATCGGACGATTTCATCCATGCCATGCGCGACATGCGGATCGGGGGGTGCATCAGGCGTCTGGGCGGCGATGAACTCGAATTCGTACGGAGAAAAGGGAACAAGGAAACGGTCCTTTCTACGGACGACACGGCCCTGGACGACCACGTGCTGGATCCCTTCCTGGCCGGTGTGACGTCGGAGACTTTCAGCAGGGTGTTCGGCATCGGGCATGAAACCCTGGTCGAGGGCGGCAAGGAACTGCTTGCCGGGGGCGGCGACCTGGGCGAGAGCCTGTTCGCTGCCGGTCTCGGTTCCACGGGATTCAGGCAGGTTCTCCAGGGCATCGACAGCGAGGCCGACAAACTGTTCAGGTCACGCGGGCAGAAGCAGACGATCAACGATGCGTTATCGACTTTCAATGCGGCGCGCCGACGGGTCCGCGAGACCAACCTCAAGGAGCGTGACTGGCAGGACCTCAGATTCCAGATGGAGGAGGCGGGCCGCACGGTCGAGGAGTTGGCGGAATCGATCAAGGACCTGCGGCGCCGTCGCGGCGCCCTGGAACGAGTGGGACGTCTGATACCTCTGGTGGGCAGCCTTCGAGAGTGTCAATCGACCCTGGATGAACTCGGGAACGTGAAGAGCCTGCCCGAATCTTTCCAGGAGGATCGCAGGGAATGCGAAGCCTCTCTGAAGGCGTCCAGGGAAGCGGCATCAGAGGCAATGGCCGAGATCACCAGGTTGGAAAAAAACCTCAAAGGCATGGATCTCCCCGTGGCTCTGCTCGACGTGGCCGAGGCCGTGGCCCAGTTCAAGGAGGACATCGGGGAGTACCGCAAGCACGGGAAGGACCTGCCGAAACGACAGGCGGAAAGAGCCCGGGCGGACGAGGAGGCAGCGTCAATTCTGGAGGGAATCCGGCCGGATCTCGACCTGGATCGGATTGACGAAATCAGGCTGTCCAAGGGCGATGTGAGGACGATTCGGAAGCTGCTCAAGACATACGAAGGGCTTCTTCACTACGAAAATGCCGCAGACAAGGCGATCCAGGAGGCGGAGGATGAGATCGAGGACGCCCGGGCAGAACTCAAGGAACTGCCCGTCAGACGTGACGCCGGTGAGCTTGGGAGATTGATCAAGCGTCTTCGAGGACTCGGCGACCTGGATGAAGCGCTCGAAACGGCACAGGATGCATCCACTGCCGGCCGGCAGGATTGTGAAGTCCGAGCCCGACGCCTGCACGGATGGGAAGGGACGATCGATGACCTGGCCGTCTTGCCCGTGCCCGATCCGGCTGTCCTGGATCGCTTTGAAAGGGACCTGGCGGATGCAGGCCGAGACATCGATGGCATTCGTGAGGACCTGAAAAAATGCCTGGAGGACCGCAGGGAAGCCGACAAGAACCTGGCTGCGATGGACAACGCGGGCGCAGTGCCGCTGGAAACGGATCTGGAAAGCGAGAGGCGACACCGGGATCAGGGCTGGACGCATGTTCGAGACGCGTGGGGGGACGGGAAAGCGCCGAACGTCGTCATCAAGGCATACGATCCCGAACAGCCACTGACCGACGCGTTCGAGACGTCCATGAAGAAGGCGGACGACGTTTCCGACAGGCTGCGCCGTGAGGCGGAACGAGTCAACCGTCGCGCGGACCTGAAGGCCGAGGTCGAACGACTGGATGAACTACGCGCATCGCTGACAGAGCAACGGGACGGTGCCGAGGGCCGTCTCAAGGAGTTGAACGATGAATGGAAAGACCTGTGGTCCGAAATCGGGATTACGCCGTTGGACCCGCGGTCGATGCGCAGATGGCTGAACGAGTACGGGGAGTTTGTTCAGGCATGGGACCGCCTACGCGAGTCGACCTTGGAAGCAGAACGCCTTTGTACGCGGATCCAGGAGGCACGAGAGGAAATCGGATCGGTTCTTGAGACTCTGGGAGAGGCCGAGCCAGGTAAGAAGGAGGGATTCCAGGAACTGATCGAACGGGCTTTCGAGACCGTGGAGGCCATCAGGAAGACCGAGGAAAACCGAGCGCGCCTGGAGGATGTCCAGCGAAAGCGGAAACGGGCGCTGAAACGCAGAAAGGAGGAAGCCACGAAAATCGCCGAGAAGTTCAAGACCTGGAATACCGAATGGACCGGGGCGATGAAGAAGGCGGGCCTGGATTCGCGGACTCCCATCAATGAAGTCGAGGATCAGATCGAACGATTGGAACGGTTGTTCGAGTTGGTGGAGGAATCAAGGAAACTGCAGACGCGCATCGCCGGAATGGAGCGTGACCGTAAGCGTTTTGATGACCAGGTCGAGGGCCTCCTGAAACGGATTGAGCCGGATTCAATCGAACTGCCGGACGGTCTGGATCCAGTGCAGAAGGTCCAGTCGTTGGATCGGCAGGTGTCGCGGGCCCGCACTCTGGAAGAACGAAAGGGCAACTGGACGAAGGAACTGGACCGACAGAATGCAAACCTCGCCAAGGCAAAGGAAAAGGAGGCAGCCGCTGCAAAGGTACAAGCGGACCTGTGCAAGCTGGCCGGTTGCAAGGATCCGGGCCTTCTGGCGGACTTGGAAAAGCGATCCGCGAGCGCTCTGAAACTGCAAGATGAAATCGCGTCGCTTCGATTGCGAATCGCGGGTGAGGCGGGCGACCGCTCGGTTGAGGAAGCCATACCCGACGCTCAAGGCAGGGATCCGGATGAAGTGGAGTCCGAGATCCATGACATCGAGGCCCAAATCGATGAACTGGAATCGCGAAAGACAAGGGCCGCCACGGATCATGGAGAGTTGAAGGTTCGCCTTCAGCAGTTGGAGGAAGGCGTATTGGCCACGGAGGCTGCCGAGGAGGCGGAGTCAGCGTTGGCGCGCGCCAGGGCCGGCGTCATGCAATACGTCCCACTGAGGCTTGCGGGGGCGATCCTCAGGCGGGAGGTCGAGACATACCGAAAGCGGCATCAGGGGCCGCTCGTGACCCGGGCCGGAGAGGTGTTCGGCCGATTGACTCTTGGGGCGTTCAAGGGACTTGCGCCTGACTGGGAGGATGACGACCGGCCCGTACTGATCGGCATTCGGGCTGACGACGAGCGAGTCCGGGTCGAGCATCTCAGCGACGGCACGAGGGACCAGTTGTACCTGGCTCTGCGCCTGGCTTCGCTGGAGATGCACGTGGGACAGAATGAACCCATGCCATTCGTGGTGGACGATGTCCTGATCAACTTCGACGACGACCGCGCGCGGGCTGGATTGGAAGTGCTTGGGGAATTATCGAAAAAGACCCAGGTCATCCTGTTCACCCACCACAAGAGGATCGTGGAACTGGCAAAGGAAGCGGTTTTGAAGAAGACCCTGTTCACCAGGGAGATCGGTATCTGACGAGGATTGCTAGATGAAGGAACCGGGCCGAGCCCTGGATGTAGTGATCAGCGTCGTGATAGAGGCGGGAAACCTCATTCGCAGGGACTTCCACCGGGCTGGGGGACCCGAACGACGGGACCGCATCGTACCTGAAGGGAATGCGCGGGTCGGCGGTTTCCGTAGGGCTGGTGCGGTCAGGAGTTCCCGTGCTGGGCGTGGTGTACGCGCCCACGTATCCGGACGATCGTGGGGACCTGATCGCGTGGGCCGAGGGGCTGCCTTTGACCCGAAATGGAAAGGATGTGAAACGGGCGACACTGCCCGAGCGGACCGTTTCGAGCCATGTCCATGTACCTGCTCGCGCAGTTCATGCGATTCAGGAACGTCCCCGTGCACGACGCGAACACCAATGCACTGGTGCGGCTCGACCTGTTCACCTACGGCTTCACCGTGAACTTCGAGGAGTCCCTGGGCGACCTGGAGCCCTTCTTCCATGCCTATCTCAAGGACTTCTGACCGGGATCAGTCCCCGGCCGACGGTTCGTTCATCTGCAACTCCAGCTGTTCGGCGGTGTCGCGTTCGTCCCTTCTTTGCAGGGCGGTCTGCAGGTTGGAAGCGTGGCCCGCCAGGGTGACCTGTCGGCCGGCCCTGGTCACGGCGGTATACAGGAGTTCCCTTCCCACCAGGGGAGTTTCACCGGCAGGGAGCACCACCAGAACCCGATCGAATTCAGACCCCTGGGACTTGTGGACCGTGATGGCCCAGGACAGTTCGTGTGGGGGCAGCCGCCCGGGCGCCAGCGCCTTCAGGGTTCCGTCCGACGTGGGAAAATAGGCTCTCAGCAGGCCGGGGTCCGCGGGATCGGGCCACAGGATGCCGGTGTCACCGTTGAAGAGTCCCACGCCATAGTCATTGCGCGTGACGAGCACCGGTTGCCCCTTGAAAGGTTGATTTCGCCCGGGACGGACCAGCCTGGACGAAGTCAGGATGGACTGGCAGAGGGCATTGACGTGGCGGACCCCGTAGGGTCCACGCCGCAGTGCGCACAGGATGCGGAAGCGGTGGAACCGGTCCAGGGCCTCCGCGGGGGTTCGGGATTCCAGGTAGGCGGAATACCCCGCGACCACCGGCTCATAAAGGGACTTTTCGAGGTCTTCGGCCCGGGGGACTTCCAGCCAGGATACGTCGGAATGTTCGTTGCCGCGGAGCAGCCTCGTGGCGCGGTCCACTTCCCGCGATCTGACGGCGTCGGCCAGGCGAGCGATACCGGAATCGGATGGGTACCGGTAGTTCTTTCGAAGTTCCACCACTCCTTCAATGGAGGCCTTGTTGCACAGGTCCCCGAACACGTGGCCCGGTTCCACGGACGCCAGCTGGTCCTTGTCACCGAGGAGGATCAGTCGGGAGTCGGGCGGCAGGGCCTCCACCAGCCTGGACATGAGGGCCAGGTCGATCATGGAAGCCTCGTCCACCACCACCACGTGGTACGGAAGGAGGTTCCCCGCGTGGTGTCTATACGATTGTGAGCCTGTGCGGGCTCCGAGCAACCGGTGCAGGGTGAATCCGTGATCCGGTATCTGTGACAGGATGGTCGGGTCACAGTCCAGGTCCTTTTGCGCCGCGGCCACCGCCTCGCCCAGGCGCGCAACCGCCTTGCCCGTGGGTGCGGCCAGGGCCGGACGCAGGGCGACTCCTCGCGCTGCGGCTTGCTCGATCAGCAGGGCCAGTATCTTGACCACCGTCCAGGTCTTCCCGGTCCCGGGTCCGCCGGTAATCACGCTCAGGGTGCGGTTCACCACCCCTTCCGCCGCTGCCCTCAGACCCTCCTCGCCGTCGCCGTCCTCTGCCGGAAACAGGCGCGCCATGCCCTGCTCCAGCAGGGAGCGATCCACGTGGGGGGCCTTTTGTGCGTTGCGCGCGTGGAGCGCGGCCATCAGGTCGTTCAGGTACTTCCAGTAGCGATAGAGATACAGGCGGCCCGAGTCGTCCAGTACCAGCGGTGCGAAGTCCCCGGGCGCGCCGATGACGCCGAAAGTACGGAGTCTGTCCACCTTTCCGGCACATCCTTCGGGCGCCACCAGGGCGAACACGTGGCCGTTTTCCACTGCCTGGCTGGCTGCGGCCGCCGCCTCGAAGAGGTCCGGCGAATCGCTCCTTTCCAGACGGCAAATGAAGTCGGCGAACCGGGTGCTCAGTGGCGACAGGCCTTCCGTCATGGCCCCTCCCCCCGGAAGTATCGGTCCAGGCGTTCGATGTCGGTCCTGTCGGGCCGGTGAAAGAAGACGCCGGCCCCGTCGGGCACCCCCCGGAGAAAGAGGTAAAACGCCCCGCCGAAGTGGGTGTCGTAGTGGTAGCCGGGCAGCCGGGCCGCCAGGTGCCGGTGGAGAGCCGCCGTGTAGACGTGGTACTGCAGCACGTAGAGGTCTCGTTCCATGGCCCGGGCCAGGGGCTCGTGCCCGTAGTCCTGGATTCGTGAGCCCAGCAGGTTCGATTTCCAGTCCAGCAGATAGAAACGGCCGGCGTGCCGGAAAACCAGGTCGATGAAGCCCCTCATCTGTCCCCGGTGGGGTGTGAAAGCGAGCTGTTCCAGGGCTTCACGGTGGGCTGGCAATGCCCGGGGCAGCCCTTGCGATTCCAGCAGGCCCACTGGGAAAGTGAACTCCATTTCGTGCACCCGCTCATTCTTTCCCAGCAAGGACAGGCTGAAACCGTCCATGAGAGGCGCTCGAAGCACCCGTGACACGGTATCGGTCACCACGTCTTCCCATTCTTCGTCGAATCCGTGGCGACGCAGCATATCGAGGACCAGTCCGTCCTGGGGATTCTGGAAGTCCACGTGCTCGAACACGTCGTGGAGGAAGGTCCCCGCCCGGGTGCCGGCGGGGAAGTCCATGATGGAGTGGGTTTTCGTGTCCGCCCCGGGTTCGTCCCAGGGGTTCACGGGCCCGGACGCGTCGTGGTCGGGGGCCTCCACGTGGAAACCGGCCCCAGACGTCAGGCGACTGAAGCTGGTGATGGTCCATTCCCTGGGGACGGCCTCCTTCAGCGGGCGGCAGGCCAGGATGTCTTCCGGGCCGGTTGCGGGCCGGTATCGGTCCTCCCCTGGCCCCGGCAAAGGGGAAAGCTCAACCGCATTGCCCGACGAGGCTTCCAGGGTCCCGGGGTCCTCGGGCATCAGGTAACCGAGGGCGGAGAGGGAGGCATCCCTGATATCGCCCCACACCAGGTGGCACCGGTGCCGCGCCCTCGTGACGGCAACGTAGAGGAGCCGGAGGTCTTCGGCCAGTCCTTCGCGACCAGCCTGTTCCGCGTGTGCCTCGTCGAACACGGGGCCCAGGTCGAGGACCATTTTTGGGCCGTCCTCCCGTGGATGGAAGGCCAGGGGTTCGTTGCGCCGCACACCGGACACGCCCCAGGCGAAGGGGACGAAGACCACGGGATACTCGAGCCCCTTGCTCTTGTGGATGGTGACCAGCTTCACGGCTTTTTCGTCGGTTTCCAGCCTGATCTGGTACTCCTCCCGGTCGGGGCAATCGTTCAACTGCTGTGTGAGCCACTTGAGGAGTCCGTCCACCCCCAGGTTGTGTTCCACCGCAGCCTGGTGGAGAACGTCAATGCAGTGAAGCACGTTGGTCAGGCGCCTCTCGCCGTCGGGGAAGGCCAGCAGCCTCTCACGGACCCGTTCCAGGGACAGGAAGGAACGGGCCATGGTCATGAACGAACGTCGGGCCCAGAGTTCCCGGTATCCATGGAACCTTGCCAGGCGCTCGGCCCAGGCGTCGTCGTCCTCGATCTGGCGGGCGAGATCGTTCGCGGACATCCCCACCATGTCCGTAATCAGGGCGGCGCGTACCGCAGCTTCGTTCCACGGATCCGCCACCCCCGCGAGCACCATGAGGGCCTCGGCGGCCTCGGGGGATTCGAACAGGCTGGCGTCACCGTGAAGGACGCTGGGTACACCGAGGGACCGGAGTTCCTGCTGCATGTCTCGGGCCTGCCGGTTGGTTCGCACCAGGACCGCCATGTCGCCGGGTTCGAGGGGGCGTCCGTCGCCCGGATCATCCGTGCCGGACAGGGCGGCTTCCCCGTGGGTTGCCCGTTCCAGCAACCGGACGATCTCACCGGCCACCGCCTTGCGTATGGCCCCTTCGGCATCGCCCTTGTTCCGCGGCTTGCCGTCCTTGCCGTCCACGAGCCAGACCTGCAGGGGGTGTTGATCCACCCGCCCTTCGATGAACAGGTGGTCGCGGTCGGGCCGATCGGCGGCCCCGACCGGAACGAAGGGGATGGCGTCGAACAGGAACGGGTCGTCGTGCCCCTGGAACAGGGCGTTGATGGCGGTGACCAGACCGGGCACGGATCGGTAGTTGGTGCCCAGGGTCCAGCGCGAATCCGGCTTTGTTTCGGCCTTGGCCGCCATGTAGGCGAACACGTCGGCCCCCCTGAATCCATAGATCGCCTGCTTGGGATCCCCGATGAAGAAGAGCGCCGGGTCGCCCCGCCTGAAGACCGACCGGAAGATGGAGTACTGGACCGTGTCCGTGTCCTGGAACTCGTCGACGAGGGCCGCCGGGAAACGGTGCCGGATGGCCCGGGCCAGGTCATCGCCGGCCTCGGCCGACAGGGCCTCGTCGAGGTCGAGCAGCAGGTCATCGAAGGTCCTTGCGTTCAGGCGGCGTTTGCGTCGGGGCAGTTCGGTGCGGACATGTTCGAGGAGGCCGCGTTTCAGGACGCAAAGCCTCAATGCCAGCGCCCGGCGCAGGGTGTCC
Organism: Deltaproteobacteria bacterium; assembly: GCA_016784945.1. Classification (GTDB taxonomy): domain Bacteria; phylum Myxococcota_A; class UBA9042; order DTJE01; family DTJE01; genus JADDHL01. Next base: position 15,089 of record JADHTP010000032.1, read on the forward strand.
AGGCGGCCGGCCAGGGTGTCACAGAGGTCGAAGAACCGGTGGCGGGGCGCCTCGGCCACTTTCTTCAGCGACTGGTCGATCACGCTGGTTCGGAACTTGTCGAAACCGTTGAAGGTCTCCAGGGGAAGGGGGCGCTCAAGCCATCCGCCCATGGCGTCCACCCACCCCGGGATGCTCGCGGCCCGGTAACGTCCTCGATTGAGGCCGGCATCGGACAGGAGGATTTCCCGGATCCGGTCCCGTGACCCGGCGAACTCCTTTCGTGCCTCTGCCAGTGCTTCCCGGTATTCGAGCACCGGCAGGTTCGTGTCCGGTTCCGCCTCGTCGGGCAATACGGTCAGGCCGGGCCGCCTTCCCCACCGCCTGGCTAAGCGGGCCAGGTCTTCCACGGTGGTCCCGCTGGCCTCCACCCAGTTCACGAAGGCCTGGTCCGTCTCCATGAGGCTGCGCCGCCAGAAGTCATCCACGATCTCCTGGAACAGCGGCTGGGGGTTGGGCATCAATTCCGTGTCGAACAGGGAAGCGGACTCGAAGGCCATTTCGGCCAGGGTGCGCTGGCAGAAACCATGGATCGTGTGGATGGCGGCCTCGTCGAAGCTGCTCAGGGCCAGCGTGAGACGCGCCTTCGCCAATTCCGGGTCATCGATGCGTGCCAGCAATCCTTCCAGCAGAGGGTCCGTGCCGCAATGGTCCGCGAACGCCGCCAGGGCCTCACGGATCCGGCGACGGATCCTGTCCCTCAACTCGCCGGTGGCGGCCTCGGTGAACGTCACCACCAGGATCTGGTCCACGGTGAGGCCCTTTTCCACCAGGAGGCGCACGAACAGGCCGGCGATGGCGTAGGTCTTTCCCGTGCCCGCACTGGCCTCGATGAGGTTCCGACCCACCAGGGGCGCGTCCAGGATTGTGAACGGTTTCATCAACCCGACACCTCCTGGGCCGCCATGAGGGGGGTGAGGATCCGGGTGGCCAGGTCCTTGAATTCCGTGTCCAGGGATCCCGTCCGCCGGAAACAGGACAGGATCCAGACGTCCTCCGATTCCCCCCTCAGGTAGTCGCTGCCCGCGAACACCCCGGATGCCTTTCGCAGGGCGTTGTCTTCACCGCCATCCAGGGCATTGGCGTAGGTCCAGGCGGACTCGGGAAAAAAGGGCAGAGGACGGGTCAGGCCTTCCCGGTACAGGTCGACAAGGTCGTCCAGTGCGCCCGTGCCACCGCTTCCGGGAAGGAAGACGGCCCGCTGGTTGCGTCCCACCACGTGGGTGGTGAACGAAGACCCCCGGTTGGCGGCCCCCAGGACCAGGTGCTCGACCCATCCCTTCAACCGATCGGCGGTCTTGAGGCTGGCCATCCTGAACCGGACCAGCCGGTCGTCGATGACGCCGGGGACCTCACCGGTGATCCGCACTCCACCGCTGGACAGGTCCACGGAAACCGAACGGGGATCGGGGCCTTCCAGCAGGGGCGCCAGGCCCTTCACGAAGCCGTCCACCTCGCCTTTCAGCGACTCGAAGGCGTTTTGGCCCGGGGTGCCCGGCGGCAGGAGTCCAGAGGCCCTGACCACGGCGTAGAGTTCCTCCGGGTTCCTTCCCTCCAGGCTCCACCGGACGAGGTCCAGCCCCATCTGGTATCTTTCCAGCCCTTCCAGCGAGAACGGCTCCCGTTCTTCCACCGTGTCCGCCCCGTGACCCAGCCACACCCCCAGCCGGCGGGTCAGGAAGTGCTTCGCGGGATTAGCGAGGAAGGCGGCCAGATCCCTCACCGACACGTCCGTGAGTCCCTCGTCGGCCCCGGACAATGCCTGGGTCACGAAAGGCCCGGGCGCCCCGCCGGGTTCCTTTCCAGCCTGAACGGCCTGGAGGTTTTCCACGGAATAGCTGAACAGGTTGCTCCTTTGGTCGAAGTAGGCCGGGTTGAATGCCTGGAGACGGTGCCGCGTCACCACCTGGTCCAGCACGTCGCCGTCATCGGAGGCCGTGAATCCCTTTGCCACCGCATCCAGCAGTTCGCTGATCAGCACCGAGGGGGGAACCTCGGTGTTGTCCTTTATGCTCTGGCCCACGTAGCTCAGGTACCATCCGTCCCTGGCCGACAGCAGGGCTTCGAGGAACAGGTAACGGTCCTCGTCCCGACGGGAAGGGTCCCCGGGCGCCGGGTGGCGCGCCATCAGGTCGAATCCCACGGGCCGCGCCTGCCGGGGGAAGGCGCCGTCGTTCATTCCCACCAGGGCTATGACGCGGAAAGGGATGCTGCGCATGGGGACCATGGCGCTGAAGGTGACGCCGCCCGTCAGGAAACCCGCGCTCATGGGGTCGCGTTCCAGACGTTGGGTCAACCACGCGCGCACCACGTCCAGGCCGCACTTCTCGTCAAAGGCCGCGGTGGTCTGCAGTGTTCGCAGTTCGTCCAGGATGTGGTCCAGTTGGCCGGTTTCCCACTGGGTCTCGTCATCGG
>JADHTP010000033.1 GCA_016784945.1 Deltaproteobacteria bacterium
CGCAAATCGCAGGGAAGTCCATAGTCGATAGTCAATAGTCCATGGTTCGTCTGCAGTGGGGAGTGACGGCGGAGTCGTCGCGACCAGGGGGGTCATAGGGGGGCGGCGCCCCCCTTGAGCAAGAGAAGCGCAAATCGCAGGGAAGTCCATAGTCGATAGTCAATAGTCCATGGTTCGTCTGCAGTGGGGAGTGACGGCGGAGTCGTCGCGACCAGGGGGGTCATAGGGGGGCGCCGCCCCCCTTGAGTAAGAGAAGCGCCAAGCGCAGGGCGGCACGCCAGTGCCCGCCCGAGATTGGCGCCTTGTAGGGAACGGACACCCCTACAAAAGAATCGTTCACGTTCACGATCACGGTAGACGGTGGACGTCCCTAGAAACGGATCGTGGTGGCGATGCCGTTGCCCGTGGGGACCACGGTCACCGACTGGTCGGGAGGCAGGGCGAAATACAGGGCCAGACCCACACCGAGAGCGGCCGCACCCGCTCCCCACAATCCATAGGCCGCGTTGGCCCGCGTGCGCCCCCTCGACGCCCGGGAGTCCCATGCCGAATCGTAGGCCGCGTAGGAAACGAAATCCTTGGGGTCCATGCCGTTGAGGTCCTGGTGGTCCCGGTAGGCCAGACCATAACTGATGGCCCCGGCCACCGCCGCCGCCATCCCGGTCCCCATGGTCACCCACGCCGCGATCCGCGCCCCGTCCTTGCGGATCCTGGTTGGTTCCCTGGGTGGTTCCCCGACCACGGTCTTTTCCACGGGGGCAAAGGACGCCTTCGTCACGGCCGGCGCAGGTCGCGCCATTGACGGAGCCGCCGCCGCCCGGGGCTTGAGGTCGGCCTGGACAAGCACTTTTTCGCCAGGCCTCACGGTCACCTTCTTTTCGAAAGGCTGGTGACCCTTCGCTTCCGCGCGGACCAGGTACCGCCCCGGCTTCACGACCTTTTCGATGGGCGTGCGGCCCAGGTACTCACCATCCAGCGACACCTCGCAACCAACGGTCCGGCTGTGGACCGTCAGGAGTGCGATGCGGCCCACCAGCTTCAGGGACACCTTGGCCTCCACTCCCTCCTTGACGACCACCCTCACCGACGTTCCGTCATATCCCTTTCCGGCCGCGAAGACACGGTGCCGTCCGGCCCGTACCCAGTTGGACTTGCGGGTCAGAAGGTTCCCGGGCGACTTCATGCCCAGCCACACCTCGGCATCGACCGGGTCCACGGTCACGGTCAGCTTCCCGTGGGTGTCACACAGCACCGATTCGGCTTTCGACAGCAGGTCTTTCGCCTCTTTCTTTTCGTCCGTTGACCGGGCCTCGTCCCCGTACCGGGCGGCCCATTCCCAGGCCTTTGCGGGCTCGTCCAGCCGCAAAAGGTACAGCGCGGCCACGTTGTACAGATAGGCGGAATCCCGGGTGAGGTCCCAGGCCTTCTTGAAGCCGTCGACGGCCTGGGTGTAGCGGCGGGCCTGAGCATCTCCAGCCGCCTTTTCGGCCACGCGGCGCCCCTCGGATTCCGTGGGCGTCTGGGCCAGGCTCACGGAGCACACGGCACACACCAGCAGGGTGACCGTGACGGTCACGCGAAAGGCCTTCGGCAAGACGATTTCCACAAGCATCAGCACCACCAGGGCAGCGTTCGTAGAGTACCAATGACGGGAGGGTGCGTCCAGCGCCGATCCGTCAGCGCCCGCCCTTCTTCAGACGAAGGTTGTCGGGCGGTCCGCGGTCACCGCCGGTCTTCAGTATCCGCGTGATGTCATGGTCCAGGGCGGGCTTGCGACGAACCCGGCGCCGCGGTTTCTTCCGGTCGGGATTCTTCGAAGGGACCTTGACCTCCAGTGGCCGGCCCGGGTCCGATCGGGCAGGGTCAATGACCGGCACATCCCCGGGGGGTTCAGGGACATCTTCGCCGACCACTGTTTCCGCCATCACGTCCGGGGCTGACGTCACGGGTTCTGGCGGGATCCGTGAGGTCTCCGGCGTTTGCCAGGTGGCCAATGCGAAGGCCAGGCCCGCTCCAACGAGGACAGCCAGCACCAGTCCCACGAGGGGTCTCCTGTCCACCTTCACCGACTGCCTTTCGACGGTGCCGGCCCCTGTCTCTTCCATCGAGGGTCCGGGAACCAGCTGCGTGACCTGGTCCCGAACAACGGCGTCGGGGACGGGAACGCCCTTGCCACCGGCGTCCATCATGGCCCGGCCCAGCAACGCCCTCGCTTCCGTGGCGTCCGCGGGCCTCGCCTTCACGTCCACGGACAGGATCGCGGCCAGGAACCTCTCCAGACCCTCGGGCACCCTCACGTCCGGGTTGGCGTGATAAACGGGGGGCGCCTTCTCCTGCACCTTCTTCATGGCCAGGGCCAGGGGCGTGTCCGCTTCGAAGGGGGGTCGACCGGCTACCATTTCGAACAGGATCACACCCACCGAATACAGGTCGCTTCGCCGGTCCACACTCCAGGCCTGGGCCTGCTCCGGGCTCATATAGGTCGGGGTTCCGAAGGCCATCCCAGTGGCGGTGAGGGACGTCACTTCAGCGCCCTGGAGCTTGGCGATCCCGAAATCCAGCACCTTGACGAAATCCGCCTTGCCGCGACTGTCCAGCAGGTGGATGTTATCGGGCTTGAGGTCCCGGTGCAGTATGCCTTCGCCATGGGCCTCTTCCAGAGAATCGAGGACCTGGTCCACGACACCCACGGCCCGGACCGGGTCCATGGGACCCGCCATATCCTTGAGGACGGCGCCCAGGGACCGACCCTTCAGAAGTTCCATGGCGATGAAAAGAAGTCCGTCCCCGGTCTGTCCGAAATCGAACACGGTGATGGTGTGCGGATTGGCGAGCCGACTGGCGGCCCGGGCCTCCCGGAAGAACCGCTTGATGGCCTGCTCGTCCCCGGCGGCCTCCGGCTTCAAGAGCTTCAGGGCCACGTCCCGGTCCGTGGAGTGCTGGTAAGCCCGGTACACGGCCCCCATGCCCCCGGCGCCGATGAGTTCCCTGATGGTGAACCGGCCGTCGAGATCCCTGCCGATCAGTTCGTCTTCGCGGTCCACGATGAAGGTTGGGGCGCCGTCTAGGGGGCACTTGAGCACATGGTTGCCGAACCGATCGCCGCATTCGGGACACACCCGGGTCACGTCGCCCTCCCCGTTGAAGGGCCTATTGTAATCCATTGTGGAGGGTAGTCGCCTATCGCTTCCGTCTGTTAACATCGGGTTCATGGATTTCCATTCCACCGCCCTTTCCATTGTGGGCAGCCTGCTCCCTTCACTGCTTCTGCTGGCCTATATCCATTCCCAGGACCGTCGAAAAAAAGAACAACTGAGGTACCTCGCGCTGACCTTCGCCGCGGGCATGTTTTCGGCCGTGGTGGCCTTCTTCCTCTTCGAACTGCTGGAAATGATGACCGTGTACCGGACCATCTTCTTAGGGAGCGGGGAGGACGATCTGGCCAAGGCGGCCTTCGCCATGGGCGTGGTGGGCCCCGCCGAGGAGTGCCTCAAGCTGGCGGCCGTGGTCCTTACCGCGAGCCGTCTGGGGGCCCTGGACGAACCGGCGGACGGCATCATCTACAGCACGGCGGCCGCCCTGGGTTTCGCGTCGTCGGAAAACTGGTACGCCATGTGGGCCACGGGCGGCCTGGACCTGGGGCGGGCGGCGGTGGTCCCCTTCGTCCACATGCTCTTTTCGGCCTTTTCGGGCTGGGGCCTGGGAGAATCCCTGGCTGGAGGCCGAAAGAGGCGTCAGTGGCCCGTCTACCTGGGCCTGGCCCTGGCCTCCACCTATCACGGCCTGTACAACTACGTGGAATTCATCGGCGGGATGTGGCACTTCGTCACGCTGCCCATCGTGGCCATCATGTGGGTCTTTCTCACCCGCACACTGGGGGGATTCGTGCGGTTGCCCCTGCAGGGCAAGGCGCCTAGAAAAGAGTGAAGAAGGCGGGACGGGCGGCCAGTTTCTCCAGCTTGCCCTTCAGGGTTTCGAAGCCGGCCATGTCCGTGGCCTGCTTGACCTTGGCCAGGCGGCTGCGCACCCGCGCATTGATGGCGCCCTTGTAGCGGGCGGACTTGTTCTTTGCGATGGGGACCACGTCCACCTGCACCAGGGACGTGGTGGGCACCAGGAATCCCTTCTCGGCACCGTAGGGCAACACTGGATAGCTGTTCACGCCCTTGACCCGGATGGGATTCTCTTCGTCCATACGGGTGATGAACACGCCCTTCATCCATTTTTCGCCGTTGATCTCGGCGGGCTCGATGAAGATCTTCTCGATCATTTCGCCCTTGTCCTCGATCTCGGTGACTCGGGCCAGCGTGTCGGCCTCCAGGGCCAAGAGGATGGTCTCCTCGAAGACCTTGGTGACCGCGTTCACGTACTTCACCACTTCCGCGGCCAGTTCCTGGTTGTAGATCACGCCGGGGAACACGGTTTCGAAAATGTACAATGGCCGCTTGTCACGGAAATCCCGGCACCGGGCCAGGTAGAGGTCCAGTTGCTGCTCGGCCTGGACCATGGCCTGGGGATCGGCCGCCTTCTGCAGCAGGGAATACACGGTGGCGGTGTCCTGGATGTGGGCCGTGACGGTCTCGAGCACCGTGCCTTCCTCCGCGCCCAGCTTTTCGCCCTTCGCGCCCGTAAGATAGCCGATGATGTAACCTGCTTCCCGGGACTTGTAGTTTTCGATGGAGCGTTCCTTCATGACCTTGCCGAAGAAAGTCCCCACGCCCAGGAGAAGCACCACCAGGACCGCGATGCCGATGATCCACTGCAGCGCCAGGCGGGTCTTGCCGCCGGAAAAGGCCGCATCCAGATCCACGGACTCGTCCAGGGCCGCTTCGTCGGGCACGCCCGAGGGAGCATTGAGAGAGAAATCGAAATCCTCGGCCGTGGTCCGCTTGGGCGTTTCCTGAACGGCCTCGGTCTTCAGGGTCTTGGTCACGATGCCGAGCTTGGCCTTCAGGTCGTCGAGGGACTGTTTCTTGTCGTCCGCAGACCCGGTCTCGGCCTCCTGGGTGTCCTCTGGTTGCTCGTCCGTCGGCTCTTTGGTCTCGTCATCAGCCATGTCACGTCTCCTATTTTGGAGCCATACCAGCGATCAGCGCGGGTCCCATCTCACCACAGGATATCCGCCGTGGCCCGCAGCTTGTACAGATTGCCCAGCCCGTTTCCGTCCGTATCGTCGAAGGCGGAGCCCGGCCGGGCCCAAGCCGCCTGCACGCCCAGGCGCATTTCGATGAGGGCATGGACGGGGAACCGATAGGAAATGGCGGCATCCACCTCGATGCCGATGCCTTTGGAACTCCAGGTCTTGTTGCCGTATTTCACGGGATCCACCCGGTAGCCCAGCGGGTACCCGCCGTGGCCGGCCGCATTGTAGGGTCCAGAAACAGGGGCCATGGCCTGGGCCCACAGGAAAGCGGCCTGGATCTCCAGGCCCTTCATCGGCCGGTACCGGAAGCGGGGGTAGAGGTACAGGGCGTTGGTGATGGAACCGTTGGTAGCCGATCGCTTGTATCCGTCCGGCGGCTGGAACACCAGGGCCGGGTCCGACACCCGGTCCGGCGCCCGGGCGCTCGTGCGGCCGAGCACTTCGTCGAACAGGATCATGCCCACGTGGTAGTTCGGGTCGAACTTGAGTCCGCGGGCCACGTCATCCAGGGTGTCTCCGTCCCCGGAGGCCAGCCCGAATTCCAGGCTCGGCAGCAGGCCCCATTTCGGTGCATCCACCTCGGCCCGGAATACGAATCCGTACTGCCTCAGTGTCGCCCCGTCACGGGCCTTCGGCGGCCCGGCCTTGTCCGCGAAGTCCAGGCGGCCCAGGATGTACACGCCTTCCGCGGACAGGGACAGAGTGGTGCGGTGGGAATCCAGTCGCACCTGGTGCTTCATGTAGGCATCGAGGGCCACGGCCCACAACTTGTCGTCGTCATCGAAGGTCTGGTTCCGATAGGCAGCGTACACCCCGGCAAACAGGTCGTACAGCTCGGGGATCACGTTGCCATTGTAGAACAAGGACAACACGCCTTCGTAGGCCAGGTCCCCGTCAAGGAGGTCCGCGTTGTCGTCCTGGAAGACCACGTCCGCACCCACGGCGATATAGAAGTCCTTGGCGGGCATGGTGGCGAAAACCACCCGGTCCACGATGTCCGAATGGACTGGGTCCTTGAAGCTGCCTTCTTCGTCTTCGCCCCCGTTGGCCACCAGGCCCAGTCCCCACTGGGACGTCATCTGGCCCACACGCAGAACGCCGGCCGGCGATTTCCATTCGATATAGAGCTTGCGCACCGTGGACCGGTCATAGAACTGGTTGTCCGTGCGCGGGTACAGGAGGGCGTCCTCACCGGTCCGGGTGGTGTCGCCGGCCAGCTGACCGGCCAGGTTCGCGCTGGCCACGATGTGCAGGTCATCCAGGATCCGGAAGGTGGGATCGATCCGGAAGCGGTGGTCCAGGTACATGTTCAGACCGTCCCGAAAACCGGTTTCGTCCAGGTCGAAGGCCGATGTCTGGTTCCAGTGGATCCAGTAGGAACCGTGAAAGGACACCACGGGTTCTTCTTTCGCCGTGGCGGTGGCCGCGTCACCTTGCTCCGGGTCGGCCCCGGCGGGCTCCATGGGTTCAAGGGGGAGGGCGCCGGGACTCACCTGGCCCCAGGCTGTCGACGACAGGAGCAGTCCTCCAAGGAGCACGAGGGCGATGCCCTGGTAAACGAACCCCGACCCCCGCTTGACCTTCATGATGCCTCCAGACCACCCGACCACGAATTGCACTGAATCGTTTTTATCGGACAGAAACCCAACGGTCAAGGAGACAGGGAGGGCGGTCGACAGGGCAGTCGATGGTCAATAGTCCATAGTCCATGGTTCGTTCAGTAGCAGGGAGCAGCAACGGAGTCGGTGCGACAATGAGGGTCGTAGGGGAGAGGCGCCCCCCTTGTGCAGGTCGAATGGTCCTTCACTGGACCAGGGACAGGAAGAACGCCGCATTGGCCGCCAGATCGGGGGACTGCTCGTAGAGCGCGGATCCGACCAGGAAGGCCACGTCATCACCATAGACCTTTAGCTGGGAGGGAATCTGTTCGAGGGACAGTCCGCCCGCGGGGACGGGCATGGATCTTCGCAGGCCATGCAGGTCGCTCTTCAGGCTCCGATCCAGTGACAGGCATTGCTCGCGGGTGAAGGGAAAGCGCCCGCCCCAGGTGGGAAAGATCACCAGGTCGGACCCGGCCAGTCTCATCAGGGTGCCCAACAGGGCGCTGGGGGCCATACCATGGTCGGGACTGGCAAAGAACGCCCCGGCCAGGGCCGGGTGGGCCATGACAGGGAGTCCGGTTTCGCCAACCAGCAGTCGGACCTGGTCCAGACCGGTGACCAGGGGCGAGATCAGCAGACCGCCCGCGCCGGCCGCCTTGGCGAACAGAGCCCTGTCCAGCACCTCGTCAACGGGTCCGGTGACCGTGGGGAAGTAGAGCGACCGCCGGCCCGATGGGGCACCTGCCGCGGCCATGGCCTCCACGCAGGCCTCCACCCGCTCGTGAAAAGGACATACCGCCTGGTTCCCGATCCCGTGGTCGTCCTTGATGATGTCCACGCCACCCCGGACCATGTCCGCCGCGAATCCGGCCAGATCGCCCACCGAGCGCCCGATGGGCTTGAGGGCGCTGACCACCAGGGGACGCCGCTCGATCCCGAGCCTCGCGCGCAACCCGGAAATACCGAAACCGGGCCCGGGAAACGCCGCAGCCAGGCCGGGCGACGGTTCCACCGCCATCACGCGGATGCCGGTTTTCATGCTGACGTTCCCGTAAACCGCGTTCAGAACCTGGGTGAGTTCGACACCCACCACGGCCCCCGGATAGTGGATCCTCACGGCGAAGACACCGTCCCCCGCGTCTTCGATGGATTCCACGCGGCCCACGACCCGGTCGGCGATGCGGGGGTCGCGCCACAGGGACTCCGTGACCTCCACGGTCTGCTCGACGCAGATGTCCAGCGCCCGCGCTTCGACGGTGTTGGAATCCGCCACCACCCGGTACGTCACCGAGATCCCGTGGTCAGGGACAGGGACCATCTTTCCTCCGATTCACGGTTCCGGTTTTCTGCCCACGGCACGAATGGCGGCGTCCACGATGTGGCGCGAGGTCAGACCGTATCGATCGAACAGGTATTCCGGCGTGCCGGGGACCGCGAAGGTGTCGTCCAGTCCCACGGGTTCCAGGGGCATGGGCGACCGTGACGACAGGACTTCGGCCACGGCGGAGCCCAGTCCGCCGACGACCAGGTGGTTTTCCGCGGTGACCACGGCGCCGGTCCGGCGGGCACTTTCCAGGATGGTTTTTTCGTCCAGCGGCTTGAGCGTGGACACGTGCACCAGGGACGCCCCGATCCCTCGATCGGCGAGTTCCCGGGTCGCCTCCAGAGCGTTGGCGAGCATCACGCCGCAGGAAATCACGGTCACGTCGGGACCATCCGCCAGCGACACCGCCTTTCCCACGGCAAAACGATAGGTCCGAGGATCAAAGAGAGCGGGCACCTCCCGGCGCATCATCCGGACATACACCGGGCCCTGGTGGTCCGCCAGGGCCGGCACCAGCTGGGCGATCTCGGTGGCGTCGGCCGGGTCGATGACGGTCATGCCCGGCAGGGTCCTCATGAGAGACAGGTCCTCGATGGCCTGGTGGGTCGGTCCGAGCCGGGACGTGAGTCCAGGGATCACGCCCACGAGCTTGACGTTGGCCTCGTGCATGGCCACCTGGACGCAAACCTGTTCGTAGGCCCGACGGGTCAGGAAGACGCCGAAGCTGTGGACAAAGGGGACAGCGCCTTCCAACGCCATGCCCACGGCCACGTCCACCTCGTTCTGCTCGGCGGCGCCCACGTTGAAGAAACGTTCAGGGAAGCGCGCGCGAAACCCGTCGATCTCCGTGGAGTTTCCCAGGTCGGCGCCAAGGACCACCACGTCGCCACGGGCTTCGCCCAGGCGGATCAGGGCTTCCCGGTATGGGCCCTGCACCGTGGCCGTCGTACCAAGAAGAAGGTGGCTACGTGCCATTTGCGTCATCCCTGCCGGAGGTCGATCGTTGATCGTTCATCGTCGATGATTCGTGGCGGGCCGCCTGAATTGATCCCGGGCTCCCAGCCCTCCTGCGATCCACGATCAACGTCCTCTCATACCGTGTCCGTGTCCCCCTCGAACATCTCGTCCAGCGCCCGGTCCTTCATGTCCGCGTCGATCCGCGCATAGTGGAAGTCCCGGCTGCCTTCCATGTAGGAAACACCCTTTCCCCGCACGGTGCGGCCCACCAGCATTCCAGGCCGGTCACCGCCCTTTGCTGACAGTTCTTCCAGGGCGTCCACCACGGCGGACATGTGGTTGCCGTCACATTCCCGTACGTCCCACCCGAAGGCCCGGTACTTGTCCCCCATGGGCTCCATGTTCATGACCTCGGACGTGGGGCCGTCCACCTGGAACCCGTTGCAGTCCACCACGGCGGTGAGGTTGGACAGACCGAAATGGGCCGCCGCAGCCGCGGCCTCCCAGACCTGCCCCTCATCCTGCTCCCCGTCGCTCATCACCACGAAAACACGATGGTCCCGGCCCCGCATCCGTGCGTGAAGGGCCATTCCCACGCCCAGGGACAGCACCTGCCCCAGGCTTCCACCGCTCACTTCCACTCCGGGCACCGTGCCGCGATGGGTGGCCAGTTCCAGCGGCGAGCCGTTGTCCTTGAAGGTCCACAGCAGGTCGGGATCGAAATAGCCGCGATCGGCCAGAATCACGTACAGGGCCAGGGCGTAGTGGCCCGGTGACAGGAGGAACCGGTCCCTGTCGGGCCGGTCCGGGTCCCCCGGATCGCACCGCGCGAATCGATAGTGGAGCGCCGTCATGAGGTCGATGCCCGAAAGGGCCTGGGCCAGGTAGGCGCCACCGGTCCGGTGGGCCACTTCCACGAGAAGCCGCCGCAGTTCCGACGCCTTGTGTTCCAGTTCGGGAGTGGTCAGGGGGGTGGGAACCATCCGGCTACTGGGCCTTGCGCTTGTACACGCGATCCACGATGCTTTTGACCTGCCGGGCAAAGCCCGGGACCTTGGACAGCTCGAACTCCCACTCGATGTTGTCCTTGATCCGGCTCACCGCCTTCTTCCCGTCTAACCGGAGCCGATGCAGCAGGCGGGCACGCTGCTCGATCTCCACCAGGTGCATCTCGTTGAAACGCCCGGCAATCTTCTTCGCAAAATCGGCGTTCACCTTGGGTTGCATCCAGTCGAAAGGCATTGGGGGCCTCCTTGGCTATCGGCCGCGATTATCGAACGGCCCCGACACCCTGTCAATGAATGGGAAAATAGTGATACCATCCGCACGGTTCGACCAGGTGAGGCCCAGTGAAGACCATCAAGCGCTATCCGAATCGCAAGCTCTACGACACCGAAGCAAGCCGCTACATCACCCTGGAAGAAATCGCCGAGCACCTGCGGTCCGGCGGCGAGGTGCGTGTGGTGGACAGCAAGTCCGGCCAGGACATCACGTCGGTGACCCTGGCCCAGGTGCTCCTGGGCGAAGAAAAGAAAAGCCGCGCCGACGTTTCGTTGCAGCGGCTCATCGGCATGATCCAGACAGGTGGCGAATTCATCCAGAAAAAGCTGGGTTCCAACGTCACCACCCTCAAGGACGAGGCGGAAAAAACGGTACAGCGCCTCATGAAGGGCGAGCCCGCCGAAGAGTTGCGCGACTTCATGGTGACCACCCACAGCGCCTACGACGAGCTTCAGCGAAAAATGGACGATCGGTTGCAGGTCATGCTGGCCGCCGTGCGGAACCTGTCGCCCATCCTGAAGGAAATGGCCCAGATCAAGGAAGATGTGAAAGCCCTGAAACGTCGTTTGGATGCCCTGGAGGGTCGAACCAAACCAAAAACACGTCGCGCCACCACAAGCCGCCAGAAATCGAAGACTTCCTGATGCTATACTCCCGGCAAGCTCTGTTTCGGAACCAGGATGGCTGACGCTACGGAACTCATCGGTCGGATTTTCGACAGTCGATACCAGATCACCGAACAGATCGGACGGGGCGGCATGGGGGCCGTGTACAAGGCCATCCATGTGTCCATGAACCAGGTAGTGGCCCTCAAGGTCCTCGGCCGGGAGATGTCCCGCGACGACAAGCAGGTGCAGCGTTTCTATCACGAGGCCAGGACGTCGAGCCGTCTCAAGCACCCCAACACCATCAAGGTGTTCGACTTCGGGCGCGCCGAAGAAGGTCATCTGTACCTGGCCATGGAGTTCCTCGAGGGACTGACCCTGACCCAACTGATAAGGCAGGAAAAGGTCCTGTCCGTGCGCCGGGCCGCCAAGGTGGCCAAGCAGGTGACCAAGAGCCTGGCCGAAGCCCACATGAACGGGCTGGTGCACCGGGACCTGAAGCCCGATAACGTCTTCATCACGCACATCTACGGGGAAAACGACTTCGTGAAGGTCCTGGACTTCGGGATTGCCAAGTTCCTGGAAGGCAACCCGGAGCACGAACGCCTCACCCAGGCAGGCCTGGTCTGCGGCACCCCGCTCTATATTTCCCCGGAACAGGCCCTCGGTCGATCGCTGGACGGCCGGTCGGACCTGTATTCGCTGGGGGTCATGATCTACGAAATGGTCAGCGGCAGCCCGCCTTTCAAGGCCGATACGCCCGTGGCCCTGGTGATGCGCCACATCCACGACGAGCCGCCCCAGATGGCCGACCACAACCCGTCGATCCATTTGCCCAGGTCCCTCTACGACCTGATCTACAGGCTCCTGAACAAGGACCGTGACAAGCGACCTTCCTCGGCGGAAGAACTGATCCAGGCCATGGACGCCGTCATGGCGGACCCGTCACTGCCGCCTGAACCCGTGGAGGCTCCGCCCCCACCACCGCCGCTCGCGGGAGGGAAACGGGGGGGGATCACCCGGGTCGAAACCCCGGCGGGAGAGTTCCTGGCGGCGTCACCAGATGACGATTCGGGGGACGAAACACAGGCGCTCCCCCAGGCGGCCGAGGAACCGGCGCCCGACGAGGTGGCCACGGCTTTCCTGCCCCAGGGTTCCAAGGCCACGGGAAGCCACCCGCTGGGGGGTGACGAAGACTTCGGTGAAGAAACCATCGTGCTGCCTTCGGCACCGGACGACAACGCACCGATCCAGGTGCCCGCCAGTCCCCAGCCCACGCGGCAGGTCGAAGCCCCCATAACGACCACCGCGCCGGCGACCAAGCCGTCGGTCTGGCCCTGGCTCCTGGTGGCTCTCGGTTCCCTGGCCCTGGGCGGCGGAATGGCGACCTACGGCCTGGGGTTGTTCGACTCGAAGCCCGCCGCCATGGAAAGCGAACCGGTGGTGGTGAAGGTCCCCGTGACACCCCCGGTGAAAAAGCCCGCGCCGACTCCGGCACAGGTCGTGGTCGCCCCGACGCCCAAGCCGGTGCAGCTGGCGGCGGCGCCCAAGCCCAGGTCCCTGGACATTGCCCTGGAAACAGTACCCACGGGCGCCACCATCGAGATCGACGGCCGGCCCTCGGGCACGACTCCCATCTACCTGACCATGCTGGCTGGGGGCCGGGCCAAGACCCTGGTCTTCAAGGCGGAAGGGTATCGGAACACCACGGTGATCCTGGAACCCACAGCCATCGTGCGCTCCGGCAAGGATCGCTATCGCTACATCCTCGACGAGGCGCAAAAGCCCCAGCCGAAAATCAAGCCCAAAAAGAAGGCCAAGCCCAGGTCCAAGCCCAAGCCCAAGCCCAAGCCCGTGCTCAACTGGGAGTAGGCAATGAAGCGCCTGATCCTGACACTTGCCCTGGTCCTGGCGTCCTCCCTCTGGGTGGGTCCCGCCATGTCCCAGACCAAGGAGGAATTCGAGGCGTTCACCCTGTACAAGGCGTCCAAGTCGGACCTGGATTCGGGCCGCTACGACGATGCCATCGACAAGCTGGAACGCGCCTACGGGCTCTTTCCCATGCCGCACATCCTCATCCGCAAGGCTGAAGCCTACTGGAAACGGGGCGACATGGAGCCCGCGCTGGAACTGTTCCGCCAGGTGAAGACCGACGATCCGAAAATCTGGGAAAAGGTCCAGAAGGCCGTGTCCGACATCCTGTACCAGATGAACCAGCCCCTGCAGGTGCAGGTGTCCACCAACGTGGACCAGGTGGAAGTCATCGTGGACCACGTGGAAAAGTTCATGGCCCCCTGCACCATCAAGCTGACCCGGGGACGACACCACTTCGAATACAGAAAATCGGGATACTGGACCGTGGTGGAAGAAAGGGTCGTGAGTGGCGGCGGGCCCCAGACCATCACCGTGGAGATGCGCGAGCAGTCGGGCAAGGTGGTCTTCGTCACGGACCTGGACAGCTTCTACGGGGTCATGATCCGCATGGACACCATGGAAATGGCCCCCACCGGGACACCGGGGACACCCAACCGTTCGAACACCATGAAGGTCCGTGCGGGCAGTCACCAGCTCCTGTGCGTCAAGGAGGGGCTCCCCCCGTACATGAGTTCCTTCGAGGTGGCCCCCAACGTCACGGTGGAGGTCGCCTGCAAGCTGAGGCCACCGGCCACCGGATCAAACAAGACCTGGGCCTGGGTCACCCTGTCCACGGGACTGGCCGCCACCGCCGCGGGGGTGGGGCTCGTGGCCTGGTACTACACAGCGGGGCAATCCAAGCCCGGCCAGTCGTTCATGACCCAGAGAAAGGACTACCACGAGAACTACTACGGTTTCGCGCTGCTCGGCGTGGGGGCGGTCACGGCGGGCCTGTCCGCCTATTTCTTTGTCGCGGACCAGAAGGACTCGGGATCTTCCGGCCATGGGCGCGTGTCCCCTTACGGCATCGGGGTCGCCCCGGTGGAGGGGGGCGCCGTGGCCAGCGGCACCTTCCGATTCTGACCATCAACCCGACATAAAACCCGTAAGTTTCATAAAGAAACTGGCATTGTCACAGCAATCTGACAGTCTCGCTCCGATAAGTCGGGAACCACCGACACGGAGGTAAGGGTGAGGATCTCTGCGAGGGCCGAATACGCATTGCTGGCATTGATGGAGTTGTCGAACAACGAGACGGACCGCCCCATCCAGAGCCGGGAGATCTCGTCCCGCGCCGGGGTTCCCAAGCCGTTCCTGGACCAGTTGCTGCTGGACCTTCGCCGGTCCGGCCTGGTGCGAAGCGTCCGGGGACCGGGCGGCGGTTACGTTCTGGCCCGCACGCCGGGCGACATCACCGTGCGGGACGCCATGGCCGTGGTGGAAGGAAGCACCCTGAACACGCAGTGCGGCATCAAGTCGTCAGATGGGGCGCCATGCAAACGGCTGAACACCTGCGCGTTGATGGAGGTGTGGAACCGGGTCGACGACGCCATCGACGGGGTGCTGGCCACCACCACCCTGGCCGACCTGGCCGAGCGCCAGCGGGAATACGGCAACGACCCCATGTACCATATCTGACGCGTTGATCGTTCAACGTCGATCGTTCGGAACCATCAATTTCTACACCACTATCTGGCCCGGAGACTTCACGATGTTTCGTGGCGAGACACCGTATCGTGAGGCGAAGGCGCAGCCAGTGCAGGGCGCACCCCCGCAGCGAATTCAGAAGGCCTACTGGAGGTAAGTCGATGAACGGAGCGAGGCGGTACGCTCTGCATCGTCCACGAGACGGGGTCGCAGCAGAAATGTCGTGAAGACCCCGGGTCAGCCCTTCAACACACCGAACAGGCGGTCGCGGATGTCTTCGGGGGTGCCCACGCCCTCGATGCGCCGCAGGTAGCCCTTTCCTTCGTAGAAGGGGATCAGGGGCGCGGTCTTCGAATGGTATTCGTCCAGGCGCTGGCGGAGCACATCCTCGGTGTCGTCGCTGCGCTGGACCAGGCGGTCGGCAATGTCCGCCGGCGGCGGGTTGAATTTGATGTGATAGACGTTGCCCGTGTCCGGGTCGCTCCGCCGTCCCGTGATGCGCTCCACCAGGACCGCATCGTCCACTTCCAGGAGCAACACGTGGTTCAGCTTGCGACCGGCCTTTGCCAGCATGCCGTCCAGGGCCTCCGCCTGGGCCACGGTCCGGGGGAACCCGTCCAGCAGGAACCCGCCCTGGCAGTCGTCGCGCTTGAGCCGGTCATCCACCATGCGGTTCACCAGGTCGTCCGGCACCAGCTTTCCGGCGTCGGTGTAGGACTTGAATTCGGCCCCGAGGGGCGTGTTGTCCCGGATGGCGGCCCGGATGATGTCCCCGGTCGAAATCTGGGGGGTCTTGAACTCTTCGATGATCCACCGGGCCTGGGTGCCCTTCCCTGCTCCGGGAGGTCCAAGAAATATCAGATCCATCATGAACTCCTTATCAGTTGCTCAAACCCGTTTACTCAATCTCTTTCGTTACTGCAATGAGGGAGGTCGAACGTCAAACGATTATCGCCGAACGACGTTCATGCCGTATACGGGCAGCCAGCGTCGTTGGACGTTCATCGTTCTTAGTTGAACCGTTAACCCGAAGGGTAACCGCCCCCCCCCTCGACGGACCCGCCATGGTCGAGACCGAGGCTGAAGGCGGAGGTCACGACGTTGACGGCGAAGTACCGGGTGAGCCGCCGGGAGATGGTTCAAGCCCTGCACGACATCTTCGGGGGCGAGATGTCGGTGGGGGCGGTGCAAGGGATCTGCGAGCGCGCCAGCGAGACCGTGAAGGGCATATTCCCGGCTCTGGCCCTGTGGCAGGACGATTCCCCGCCGAACCAGGAGTGGTGGTCGGAAAGGGAGGCCATCCGCTTCATCGGGCAATTCCGGGGCCGTTACCTGCGCCTGCAGGCCACCTGGGACCACAACCAGCCACCGGACGGCGCGGAAGACATCGAAAAGTTCAATCATCCCGCGGGATGGCCGGGCGGCGGTCCTGCCTGGTACCACAACAAGCACACCAACGACATGGTGAACGCCGCGGTCCACGGAGGCGTGCCCTGGGTTCGAGTGAACCTCGCAGAGCATGAGAACGATGTGAATCCCGCCTATGACGCCGGCGACTCCCCCGCCTACCTCCCCGGCCAACTGTCCGACGCCCCCTGGGCCGCCAAATCCGTCCTGGAGATGGCGCGGATGGAAGCGCTGACGACGTCAGAATAGTCCTTGTCCACATCAACTAAGCCAGGCTGTCAATCGTCCAACATGGGGATCGCGCGACCTGGGGATTCCGATTGCAAACATGGATTCGGAGGGCAAAGATCGCGCCGCTCTGCTAGCAGCGACTGCAGGATGGACTCATTCATCCACGGGAAATCCCGTGGTGTTCTGTCTGCGACCGCATAAAGGCGCGCGTGGGTACCGCGCCCTACAAGGGTCCCCGGCCACGATCAGCGCTTGACGGAGTGTAGGGCTGGCATACCCAGGCCAGCCTCAGTGCACCCCGCGGTCGGTGAACGATCAATCGTGCGTCAACGTGAAGGTGTCCAGGGTTTCCTTGCCGTCGATGGAAAAGGCCGTGCCGGTCAGGACATTGTCGTTGATTTCCACTGTCAGGTAGTTGCCCTTGTCGCCGTGTTCCGACACGGCCGTCCACCACTCGTTGCCATTGCCGTAGGGCGGTGCGAAGAAGGACCCCGCCACCACGTAGACCACCCCCTCTCCCGGATCGACCACGGCGTCTTCCAGGATGGGATGGGTCCTCTCGTAGTTGTGGTCGTGGCCGTTGATCACCAGGTCCACGCCGTGCTCCTCGAAAACTGGGACCAGGTGCTCCTGCACGTACTTGGTTGAACCGTGGCTGGACGCCGAATAGGCCGCCTGATGGAAGATCACCACCTTCCAGTCGATGTCCGGATCGGCGTCGGCCTGGGCCAGGTCACTCTCCAGCCAGGGCAACTGGCCCTTGACCACGGATTCGTAGTTGGAGTCCAGCCCCACCACGTGCAGGTTGCCGTAGTCGAAAGACCACCCGTGTTCCTTGTATTCCTGGGGAAGGCCGGCCATACCGGGTAACGACCATTGGCTGTAGTAGTACTCGGAAAGGAACTCGTGGTTCCCCTGCACCGGCATGAAGACGCGGGTGGTCAGCACCGGCTCCATGGATTCGAACCAGTACCACCACTCTTCCTGCGTCCCTACCTCGGTCATGTCCCCCGTGAACAGCCAGAAATCGGCCTCGATTTCAGCAAAGCGGGGGCTGCTCTCTGCCAGTTTTCCCCCGTCGGACCGGCTATCTCCGGCCGCCACGAACCTCATGGGGGTCCGCACACCCTTGGTGGAGCCGGTCTTGAACCTGTGCACCGGGGTCAGGTTCGGCTCCTCGAACTCGCCGGTCCAGGGATTGAATCCGCCCCAGGTCCCTGCGCGATAGTAGTAGACCGTGTCGGGAACCAGTCCGTGCACGTCCACGGCCCAGTGGATCACCTCCAGGTTGGAAACCTCGTCGGTGAAGGTCAGGTAGGT
>JADHTP010000034.1 GCA_016784945.1 Deltaproteobacteria bacterium
TCTTGAATCGTTCAAGAGCTATGTCTGGTCCTCGGTGGTTTCCTACAACCTGCTGGTCATGGCACGGCATGCCCTCCACTGACACTCGATCCGCCGTTGTTTGACATCCCGGTCCCCAATCCGACGGTCGTCGAAGAGGCGACTGGTCTGTCCGGCGGAGACTGTCATACGCTTCAACAGCCCCTTTCAACACCTTCACGCGGCCATACCCGTGCCGCGATGGACCACGGAATCGCCCGATTCGGGCTTTTTCGGATGGGAACGAACTAGGTGCTCAAGTCACTAAACAGCTCTCCATAGATTTCTTCAACTTGCGCAGTTTCATCTGCTGTTAGCGCTTTGAATTCACGTTCCCTCGCTCTCATGGAGAGTCGTCCATCATTCTGTTGAAGAAACCGGAAAAGTAGATCGATTGTGTTTGCAGGCATGTCTACCATCGATGTGATGCGAGTCTTGAACAAGTCGTAGCAGCGTAAGAAATCCGTTTCGTTGGGAAGGTCTTCATCGATGGTTTTCTGGACGCATCGAAAAAGGAACTCAACATGAGGAGTAGCATCAAAGTAGCGATAAAAATCATGGGTCTCATTAAGAACATGGACGTTTCCATCTTTGGTCTGCTCCCATTCGATTAGTGGCATGAGTCGACTCGAGTAGTCCTCAAGAACCTGGCGGTACTCATTTATCGATTCCAGTATTGCAGCAGAGACAGGAAAAACCACACCTGGTGGATTGAAACCCCGTTGAGTCAAGACATGATGGATTAGATAGCGGTGAACACGACCATTTCCGTCCTCGAATGGATGGGTATAGACGAATCCGAAGGCAAGCACCGCAGCCGCCATGACGGGATCGAGGTTAGGTACATACTCGCGGACGAAGGCGACCATGCCCTCAACCAGTGATGGCAGATTCTCAGGTCTAGCACTGATGTGGCCTGGCAGTGGCATATGTGTATGGCGATCATGCGTGCCAACAAAGCCGTCCTCCAGTCGGAGCCCAAGATCGATGAAACGAGTATCTCCGATAACGATTTTCTGCAGGCGCAACAACTCATCGAGATCAAGGTTCTGACGTCCAGCCTCACCTATTGCCCGCCCCCATCGTTGAATGCGATCCTGCGGTGGGCTCTCCCCCTCGATCGCGTAACTGGATTTAGAGTCCTTCAGAAGTAGGAAGGCAGCTGTTCGAGCAAGAAGGTCCCCAGGGACATCATTAATCACTTTCTTTGCACGTTCAGGTAGATTCAATTCAGTGAACCTATTTAGGTTATTGGTGCGAAAGACCATAGGACAAAATTCACGTGTGCCTGGGAGATTGTTCTTTAACCGGTGTCGCCGTGATGTTTCACCAGCAATGGTCCATTGCTTGTGAGGATTAACAACTGTGGAGTACCGTCCATCCGAAGCGTCCGGATGATTTAGTTGCTTGTCAGTCAGCCATTCGTATAGGAACCATATACGTCGCGCGTAGCTACCAGTCGGCTTCTTACGTACTAGAGTCTCGATTGGTGTTGGGCCAGTTGCTCGAAAAAGTCGTTTAAGGACGGCAAGGTCTAGCCCCTCGTGTTTCAGTGCGAAAGTTAAATGTCCTTCAAGAGTTGGACGTGGGGCGTGGCGAGGAGTCAATATGAGCCAGCCCTCTTTTTTCACAACTCGGTGGTGTTCTCCAATGGCATAAAGCCTACGCGGTAGAGGCACCGAAAGATCAAAGGCATCGATCAGGGCACTATACCCAGCTGGAGAAGCTACCTCAGGAAGACGTTTTTCGTGAAAAATCGCCACCGGTCCCGAAAAATGTCCACGTTCGCTTTCTTTCATGAAAAACAGTCCCCATGCTTGAGTTCTGACCATCCAATATAAGATCCCATGAATTACGCTCCTAATCAGTGAAATTCGATATTAATTCCAGACTTACCATGAATAATGGTAACTCAGGCCATTCGCTTTGACAAATTGTTTTCTGAAGCAACGAGAAACAGTAATCAGGACTTTGGCAAATCCCTATAACTCAAACACTGATGGTTTGCAGTTGTTCACAACACCTCTTCCCCCGCGTCCGCCCTACTTCACCCTTACCGCCCCAGATCCGCCCCCGTTCCAGCCTGGCAAGGGGGGTACGAATTCACCCCGTAGGTATGGTGAAAAGAGCGTGCTGTGAACACGTTTCCTCTCCGTGCCCCCCACTCCGTCCTCTCGCCTGGTTCCTGGATTCCTACTGCTGAAACTAGGTGCGCGTACCATATTAGGGGTGGAGTTGTGCTGGAGTCGGAAACCGTCACTTAGAGATCGGCCCTTAAAGTGTCTTTACTGCTGACGACGTACGATAAGAGGTCTCTGGAACCCGAACACCGCCGCTGCGTAGTGTGCCGTTGTACCGGCGACATTCTCTGACCCAGTAATGGACTTGCCCACGCCGCTTTGTCCGGTGACCAGTGCGATGCCCTTCACATCCGTCCAGTAAGGTACCTTTACCGGCCTTGAGGAGAATATCTTTGATGCCGTCGGCCAACGCGTAGTATCGGAAGGCGGGTAGAAACATCGTGGTCGTAGGGGCCCAGGGACTGGGCAAGACCATGATCGGCAAGAACATCGCCTACGCCGCTCTACAGAAGGGCTACTCCGCACTGTACGCCCCCGCATCGAAGATCATCGCAGACATCGGAGGACAGGAGACCGCATTCCTGCGAGAACGTCGTTTCCACCACTACTGCCGTCCGGCCCTACTCCTGGTCGATGAGCTTGGATATCTGGCCTATGACAACGCCGCAGCGGACATCCTCTTCCAGCTCGTCAACCGAAGGTACGAGCAAAAACCCATCGTCCTGACCACCAACCTCGCGTTTCGTGATTGGAAGGATATCTTTCCGAACGCCGCCTCCGCCTCTGCCCTCATCGACCGCCTCACACACCACTCACACGTCGTCGTCATCAAGGAAGAGTCCTATCGCAAACACGAAGCCAGGCAGGATAGAAAGGGCCTCACGGACGAACACGACGGATCGTAGGACGCGCAGGTAGCGAGTAGAACTCGATCATCATCGAATACATGGGGAAGTCTAATTGTCGTTGATGCTCTCTTCTGCTTCATGACGGGGATCGAACAATGCCGATTCTCAGACCAGCGCCGACCACTATGTCCATCTTTTTACGGTTTTCGATGAGCGGTAACAGTTTAAGCCGCCCCAGCTTAGACTCGCAACGTCGAAACCCCGTCCCAGCACCTTTTCGGCGCATGGTCCAGGGTATCTGGTACCATCCATAGCAAGTTTGCCGATGGAGGGAGGTCGGAATGAACTTCAAGAACACACTGCTTGGTATCGGTTTCGTCAGTGTGCTGGTCGCGGTCGGCTGCGGCGGTGGCGATGACGACACCGACACTGGACCGGCCGATGTTCCGGAAACGGTCGATACGGTGGGCGACATCCCCATCGATACGCCCCTGGACGTGGAACCACCTTTGCCGCCTCTGCCCACCAAGGCACCCCTGGCCACGCCAGCGGACCCTCTCATCGACACGGACATCGAAAGTTGCGCCCTCTACCAGGAAGAACGGTGCCTGTCCGGGAAGCTGCAGCAATGTCAGGTGTACGACACGGTGGGTGAAGCCTGGGTGGACACGCCGGAAACCCTGCTGCACCGCACCCTGCTCTTCGACCGGTGGCGGGACCTCTACAATTCGCCCGACGGACAGGCCATCGACCGGGACTTCAGCGTGGAGGTCCTGCCGGGCACACCGGAGTCCGAGTGGGGTAATCCGGAGAACTTCGCGGGTTACTGGGGCGCCGGTGACGGCGGGATCTGGACAGGCTGGTCAGTTGTCGCGGCCATCCTGAGGTATTCACAGACCGGGACCGACGCGGACTACGAAAGAATGGAACAGCACGTCCGCGACATGGTCACCATGTACGACGTGACCGGGGTGCCTGGCTACGTCTGCCGGTACCACTACCTGATGCTGCCGGAGGGGGCGCCGAACACGCCGGACCATATCCTGCGCTGGGAGAACCAGCACAACCTCTCCCACCACGACCGCCTGTTGGCCGACCCGGAGAACACCCCCAACCTGCCCGACATCTACACCGACGGGATCACCGACGAAGCGGGCAAGGTGTGGAAGGGAACGCCCATGTGGCACGGCCGGCCGTCCATCGACCAGAACACCGGCCCCATGACCTCCCTGCCCATGGCCTGGGACCTGCTGAAGGACGAGGCCCTCAAGGACCGCATCGTCCATCACCTCACCTGCTACCTGAAACGGCTGCAGCGCATCGAGCTGACCAATCTCCAGCAGAACCAGGACCTGCTGAACGGACTGATGGCCTATTTCAGCGTGGGGGAACTGCAACTGGACCCGGAGGACATCGACCTGACCAGGCTGGACACCATCGTTGGCTACGTGAACCGGCAGATCAACACGATCAACGAGGACCAGGACATCTGGAGTTGCCCGGACACGGTGCAAATGGAGCCCTGGCGCGTCATCGACGCCACCAGCGACACCTTCCTTGTGGAGTTGATCGAGCTCGTGATGGACATGGACACCGAGGACGGGCGGGAAAACCAGATCGATCACTACTACTTCCCCAGCATCCGGGGGGGTGACGCCATGCACCTCATGCACCTGGCCGCCATGGCCTATCACTTCACCGGGGACGACATGTACCGCGAGTTCCTTTACGACGAACTCATCGGCAACATCGACACCATTGGCGTGGCGCACACCGCCGGCGCCTTCAATCTGCCCAAGTTCTGCAAGAAGTATTACGGCGACCAGATCACCTACGGTCCCTGGTGGGCCTTCCTGGAACTGCTGGACGCGTCGGACCTGAAGACCGAGATGCAGAAGGCCTTCCACAACGAGATGTGGGACAAGCTGGTCAAGGTGGCTGGCAACACGGATTTCGCCATCATGTACGCCGGCGCTCTGCCCAAGGACATCGCCAAGGACCGGCAGCAGGCCCTGGCCTTCGCCATGGACAACATCCTCTGGATGGGGGGAAACGGCGGGACCCTCATGGACGACCCCTTCGACCCGAAATGGCTGGACGACCCCCGTCGCAGCTATACGCTGACACCGGACCAGGTCCTGGCCGCCACCCCCGACGGCATCATGGCGGTGTGTCCCACGGACGATGAACTGGCCATCTGCACGGCCGAGATCGACATCATGGGCATCACCATGGACAACCTGACGGGTTGGGATTCCCAGGATTGCCCCAACGGCCCGGGCCCCTGGGAGTGCGATATCGGGAACGAGGTCTGCACGGACCAGATGGCCTCCGGTCCGCTGCCCATCCCCCTGCGCCGTTACACGGATTTCCTGTGGCAACGCAATCCCTTCGAACTGGGCCGCGACGCCGGTGTGGAAGGTCATCGCCAGTTCGCGGGCAGTGACGTCTCCGAACCCTACTGGAACGCCCGCCGGTACGGGTTCATCACCGAGGGTCAGGGTCAGGTCCTGGCCTGGAAGGAAACGGGGGACTGCACTGACTGATGGGCGTCATCCCCCCCCATACCGCGAAGATTCATCACCATCCTGGTGGGATTCCTGTTTCTGGGTGAACTGGTCTACGCCAGCCAGATGAGCTACCTGGTCTTCCATGGCAACGCGGAACTCTTCAGCATCGCCGTGGCCGCCAGCATCTTCGCCACCACCTGGAACGCCCGTCGTTACATTGTGTCCTGTCCCGCGTAACTCCCCCAGTTCCGTCCCACTGAATTTTCCCGGTAGATGAGGCGGGATCTTGGAATTTTGCGTGTCCCATGTTGTATCCGGGCATCGGCGATCTGCGACTTCGCCTCCAACTCCGGGGCGTCCCGCAATCGTTTCACCATCTGTGGCCAGTCCAGCTCGAACGGGTCGACTCGGGTCCGCCATGTGTAATGACCATTCGCCAGATGCATCATAACTGCTTGTTTTTATTCGGTGCCGAAGGGGGGAATCGAACCCCCACGGGCGTAAAGCCCACTGGATTTTGAGTCCAGCGCGTCTACCAGTTTCACCACTTCGGCAAGGAGCGAAAACGCGGGTTGATTTTACGCCTCGGCGGAGGGGTGCGTCAATGCGGGATTGAGGTCCGGAAAGGTCCGGAGACTATCGCTATCAACACGTCTGGAAAGCGCAAGCAAGCTTGCGCACTCCAAGGTCTCTACTGGCGGCACTGGTCGGCCCAGGCCTCCACGGTGTCGAGTTTGGTCGGGTGGACCAGGCCTTGTGTATAGCGGTTGTCAGCCTCGACACAGCCGGCCCACTTTTCCACGGTGTCCCAGCCGCCGCGGGTGTACTTGTAGTGGAACCACAGACCTCGTGGGACCTGGATCACGCCCCAGGCCTTGTCCTGGCCGGCCACCCAGTCAAGGGGCTGCTGGTCCTCCCAGGCGCTCCACGACCCCACGATGTGCACGGGCGCGTCCTTTGGCGTGCCCGCCGGGACATCAACGGAGAACTGCATGGGCACGGTCTCGGATGAGGCCCCGTCGGTGGGATAGGTCATGTCCAGTACGAAGTCGTCACGGTCCACGATGTTCACCCACAGGGCCTGGTCGTCAACATCGAACCACCAGCCCTTGGCGTTGTTCATGATGGCGTCCAGGTCCGCGACCGCGGCAAGCCCTTCGCCGTCCAGTTCAACGGACGTGGGTGGCCCGTCCACGCGTCTGACGCGGATCAGCAGGTAGCGGAAGGCCCCCTCTGGCGTAAAACTACCTTCCCTGGGTCCCGCGGTGAACCTGGCGCCCCCCGCCGTCCGGACCAGGGTGTAGTCCACATCCGAGTAAGCACCTCCCTGGTAGGCCATGGACTCCCCGTCGTCCTCGTACAGCGTGAAAGATGTCTCGTGGTCCGCCGGGAACAGTTCCAGGGTCAGGGGGTTCACGGGCTCCTGGTCACTCCACTGCATGGCCTGGGAACCGGGCAGGATGGCCCCTTCCCTGACATAGGTCGGCAGGGCACCCAGGGGCAGTGCTGGCTCGATGGTGGCCGGGCCGACGTATTCCCGCCCCGAATACCTTTCGTACCACGTCCCGTCGGGCAGGTAGATGGACCGCGTCTCCACGCCTTCCTCCATTACGGGCGCATACAGGAGCCAGGGTCCCAGCATGGCCTGGTCCTCGATGTTCCGCACGGCCGGTTCCCCCTGGAATTCGTAGACCAGCGGCCTCAGGATCGGCGCCCCCTTCACGTGGGCCTCCCGGAACAGGCTGTAGATATAGGGCAGCAGGACATACCGCTCGGTAATCATGCGCCGGCTGATGTCCTCCACCTCCACGCCGAAGGCCCAGGGTTCCTGGTCGGGCGCGCCGGTTTGGACGTGGTCCCGGAAGAAGGGGCTGATGGCGCCCACCTGCATCCACCGTGCGAACATTTCGGGACCGGGCCCGCCGGAGAATCCCCCCACGTCGCTGCCGGTGAATGCCACGCCCGACAGCCCGATGTTCATGAGCATGGGCAGGGTATTCCGGAGCATGGGCCACTCGCTGGGCACGTCCCCGGTCCACAGGGCCGCCCATCGCTGCTCGCCGGCGAAACCCGATCGGGTCAGCACGAAGGGGCGTCGATGGGGCGCGGCGGCCAGCATGCCGTTCCAGGTGGCGTGGGCCATGTTCAGGGCGAACACGTTGTGGACCTCGGCCATGGTGGTGGGGCGACCGTCACCGTCGGCCGGGACGTCGTCGGGCACGGTGAACCCGTCGTCGGGCAGAAACGAGGCGGGCTCGTTCATGTCGATCCAGATGCCCCTCACGCCCTTGTCCAGCACCCGGGGTACCAGGGTGGCCCACCAGGCCCGTGCCGAAGCCGACGAAAAGTCGGGGAACACGGCGGGCCCCGGCCACACGAACCCCACGAAGGGCTTGCCGTCGGCGGTCTTCAGGAAATGGCCCCCCGCCACTCCCTGGTCGTAAACGTCCCAGCCGGGGTCTTCCTTGATGCCGGGGTCGATGATCACGGTGGTCTTGAAGTGGATGTCCTCCAGCTGGTCGATCATCCCCTCGGGGTCCGGGAAGCGCTTGGGGTCGAAGGTCCAGGACCGGTACCCGTCCATGTAGTCGATGTCCAGCCAGATCCCGTCGGCCGGGATCTTGCGTTTCCTGAACTCGTTGGCGATTTCCAGCACGCGTGTGTCGGGGTAGTAGCTCCATCGACACTGGTGAAAGCCCAGGGTCCAGCGCGGGGGCATGGGCATGCGTCCAGTCAGTCGGGTATAGCGTCGCAGTACGTCGGCCATGTGGGGCCCGGCGATCACGTACTGGTCGATGCGGCCACCGTGGGCGGTGATCCGGTACAGGCCAGGATCCGCAGCGCCCATGTCGAATTCCATGCGGAAGGTATTGTCAGTAAAGACCCCGTAGGCCACGTCCCCCCGCAGTCCCACGAAGAACGGAATGGACTGGTAGATGGGATCGGTGGTGTCGTTGAAGATCCCGCCAGCCAGCGGGTCCGTGTTGTAGAAGGTCAGTGTTTCGCCGCGCTTGTCCAGGGGCCCGGTCTTTTCGCCGAAGCCATAGAAGTGCTCGTCGGCTGCCGTGGTGCGGGTCAAGGACACTTTCCCCGGGTCGTTACCGCGTTCCCAAGCGTCTGAGGCCGGGTCCTCCAGGATCACGGTCCACTGTGACGGATCGCCCTCACCGGCCAGCACCTTGACCCGGCAGCCGCCCTCCCCTGCCTCGCGCAGGATCTCCAGGCGCATCCGCGGGGTCTGCAGGAAGAAGTCCACGTCGCCCTTGTGCCCGTAGGTCAATGTGACATCGCCCCAGCCCTGGTCCACCACGGCGTAGGAATGGTCGGGCTGGTCCGGCGCTTGATCCACGTACAGCAGACGGAGGATGCCGTCGTCCAGGGCCGCGATCCGCAGGTCGGACCCGGCGCACTGGGCCAGGAACGCGCCTCCACCCTCCCCTTTCACCCAGTCGGGCAGCAGCGGGTCAGGGGGGATGTCCACGCCGGGATCCGCCATCCCGGATTCGGTCACTTCCATGACGGCAGTGTCGGTTCCGGGATCCACGGCATCCGGTTTTCCGGGATCCGTGCCGCCATCGGAGCCGCCACAGCCGAAGGCCAGGGTCGCAATCGCCAGAAAGATCGCCGCTCGCGATGTGTTTTTCATGCCTTGTTTCTTAGGACTGCGAGGGCGGGTCTGTCAAGGTGGGACGGTCTGGAGACCGTCCACTGCAAGGGCAAGGCGATGACTCGTCAGAGTCAGTCCACCACGGTGGTGACTTCGAAATCGGGGGGATCGAGGATGGTCTTCTTCACGGCGCACAGGTTCGCGGAGCGGGCCAGGGCCTTCCTGTACTTTTCCGGGAAGGACGCCGGCACGTGGACCTCGATGTCAAAGGACGCCATGCGGCGCTTCTGCTCGTCGTAGGTAGAACGCTGCACCAGGTGGATGCCCTCCACGGGCAGGTCGTGGCTCTTGCAGAACTTCAGGACATAGACCCCCGCGCAGGTGCCCAGGGACGCCATGAACAGGGTGTACGGCTCGGGCGCGGAGCCCTCCCCGCCGAACTCCGGGTCCTGGTCCGTGCCAATGACACGGCCCTTGTCCGTGATGGCGTCCACCCTCAAGCCCCCGGAAAACTGGATATTGAACTCCATGTCGTGTTCCTCTCTTTCTGGACCGGCTGCCGGGATTGTCGCGACCCACGGACCGGTCCATTCAGGATAAGCACGGTCCGACCGGGGGGCAAGGGTGGTACACTGCCCGGCACCAGCGCCCACTTAGAGCGAGGCGACCATGGAAATGAAATTCGTGACGAAAACAAGGGTGGAATTCCGCGACCTGGACGCCATGAGGCACGTGAACAACGCCGTGTTCGTCAGCTTCCTGGAAACGGCCCGGATGGACTTTTTCGACCAGACCTTCGGGCCCGACGGCTTCGAGCGGTTCCCCTTCATCCTGGGCGAGGTCCGGATCCGCTTCGTCAGCCCCGCCTACATCAAGGAGATCCTGGAACTGGGTATCCGGGTCAAGGAAATCGGCCGCAAATCCTATGTGTTCGAGTACCTCATCCGGGAAGAAAAGACGGGCCGCACCGTGTGCGAGGCCGAGTCCACCCAGGTGATGTTCGACTACCGGTCACGAAAGACCCTGGACGTCCCCGGAGAATTTCGCGTCTTGACGGAGCCTGTCAGCCGTCCTGACGCTTGAATGTCCACAGGTTGTTGGCCACGAAGTTGATGAACAGGCCCAGCACGATGCCGGCCAGGGGGGCGAGCAGGTGGTACAGCCGGTATTCGCCGTACAGGGCCACTGTGCACGAATCCGACTGACGCATCAGTGATGATATGACCACGGAAGTGGCGAACTGCACCCCGGCCGCGATGGCCGACACTAGGTAGAACTTCGCGAGTCGTCGCAGGAAGCCGCTGGGGTCCCTGGCCGTGCGGTCGCCCCAGGTCCAGAAGCTGTTCAGCAGGAAGTTGGTGAAGATGGACACCACGATCCCCAGCAGGTAGGCCAGGGTGTCCCGGACGCCCGCGGTCATCAGGGTGGTGCAGGTCGCCGTGACCAGGAACACGATCCCCAGGTTGACGGGCACACCGGAGGTTCCCACCACCACAAACTTGACGAAACGCCGCTGGTCCTTGGTCAGGTGCGCCCTCAGGAACGCCATCAGGGAATCGATGAACTTCACAGGCGATCGGCCTCCTCCGGCAGCAGCAGGTGGGCCCGCTGCGCCACGCTGTCAGGCAATCGTTCGGCAATGGCCCGTTCGATGTCGGCGGTCTTGTAGATCTGGCTGAAGTGAAAGAACACGAAGGCCGCGCAGCCGAGGGGTTCCAGGCGCGGTCCCAGCTCGTCAAGGTGGGCGTGGCCACCCAGGTGGGCGTAGTCGGGGGTTCGCTGGTCGTCCACGAAGGTGCATTCAACGAACAGGACCTTCGCCCCTTTCACCAGGGGATCGTCCAGGTCCATCCCGGACACCATGGAATCACCGGTGACCGCCACCAGGGGATACTGGGCCACCCGGAAGAGGTCGGAATCGGGCTCCTGGCGCCGCCGTGCGATCTCGGGGCCGCCGAGGTCCCGGTACTCGTCTTTCAGTTTTTCCACCCGTCGGTACACGGCCAGCCCCTGGGACGGGATGTTGTGCTCCACGCGGAAGGGATGGAGGAACAGCTTGTTCCCCAGGGGGAGGTCCTTGCCCGGTTCGATGTCCACGACTTCCGCTTCGAAGGGGCGGCCCTGCAGGGCCCCCAGGCAGGACACGAGATCCCGAAAGGCGGGGGCCGAGGCGGTGGGAACCAGGAACCGGGGGTCCTTCATGCCGAACAGCCGGCGCACGCCCAGGTAGGCGGACACCCCGGACAGGTGGTCCGCGTGGGTGTGGGTGAAGGCCACGTTGGCGGTGCGAAGGGCCGCGGGCGTACACACGCCCAGGTCGATGGTCAGGTCCATTTCGGGAAAGGTCAGGGTCGTACCGATCCCGCCCAGGGACCTGGCGTTGAACCGGATGTCCTCGATGCACGCTTCCATGGCCGTTGCCGCACGCAGGAAAAGTCGGCCGAGTATAATGCCGCGTGGACCGAACGGCAATCGAGAGACGGGAAAGGTTTTGAAGGCCACCATCGAGGACATCCGGGGCATTGCGACCCGCTGTGGACTGGACGCCATCGGTGCGACACCCGCCTGGCCCGTGCCCGTGGAGCCTGCCACGGCCGCCCGCCTGGTGAACCGGGCCCCGAAGGACCTGGGATACCTGGCCGCGAGGCTGCAAAAGCGACTGGACCCCGGCCTGGTCCTGCCGGGCGTGCGCACGGTCCTGTCCGCGGTCATCGGCTATGGAAGCGACCGGCCGGGAGTGGAGGCGCTGACGCCGGGAACGGGTTTCATTTCCCGTTTCGCCTGGTCCCACGACTACCACGTGATGATCGGGGCCTGGATGAAGGACCTCTGCGGTCAGCTGAAACGGGAATACGGGGCCGTCGCCAGGTGGTACGTGGACACCGGGCCGGTCTTCGAAAAGGCCTATGCCGTGGCCGCCGGACACGGATTCGTGGGCAAGAACAGTCTGCTGATCACGCCCCGTTTCGGGAGCTGGGTGTTCCTGGGCACGGTGCTGACGGATCTGGATGTGGTGGCACCGCCGTCCGGGCCGACGAAGGACGGCTGCGGTAAATGCCGGGACTGCCAGGACGCCTGCCCCACGGCCGCCCTGGAACAGGATTACGTGCTGGATTCGAGCCGCTGCCTGGCCCACCTCACGGTGAGCGATCGGGGACCACCCTCGCCGGAACTGGCGTCGCGCCTCGCCGGGAACCTCTATGGCTGTGACATCTGCCAGGACGTGTGTCCCCGCAACATCAAGGCGGTCAAACCGGGACGTCGGGAGTTCGCCCCCCTGCCCGGCCTGTACATGCCCCGCCTGGACGACGTGCTGGCCATGGACCAGAAACGATTCCTTTCGGTGTTTGGGGAAACGCCCGTCAGGCGCCGGAAACTGGGACTGCTGCAGGCCACGGCGAGGCTCTTGAAGCGTTGATCGTTTGATCGTGGGATCAGGAGGGACGATCTGGAGACCGTCCCCTACAGTTCCTTGTCCACGGTGAACAGGGGCGAGTCCGGGGGCGCGTCGAGCATCTCCGGGAAGCTCTCCGTCAGTCCGAAGGCCCGCTGGAACAGGGGCAGCACGAAGTTGGTCACGATCTTCTGCTGCTGGTGGCGGGTGACGGTGGGCGCGACGTCCAGGAACCCGGACCAGACCTTGTGGTCCGTGAAACCGCCGTGGTTGCCCCCCTGGATCCAGATCTTCCAATTCGGCGCCGGCTGGGCGCCATAGGTCATGTTGATTCCCATGGCCATGGCCTGCTTGTCTCCCGTGGCGCCGAGGACCATGAACATCCCGGGCACCTTGCCAGGGTCGCCGGGCTGTCCGGGATCCAACGTTCCCTGGTCCTGGGCCGGGTCGGGGGCCCCATCGTCGCCAACCATGGAGTCCCCACCCATTCCTTCCCCACCGCAGGCACAAGCCATCACGGCGATCAGGAAACCGGGAAAGAGTCGGGACATTGCGATCACTCCGAGACGGTGCCTTGTTTCAAGACGCACCGGTTGTCCAGGCACTCGTAGCGGGGATCGATGCAGTCGTCGTCGGCCTGGCATATGACGGGTTCGCATTTGCCCGCGGGCACGTTGCAGACCTCCAGTCCGTCGCAGTCGTAGTCGTCCTTGCACGGTCCATCGCCGGACCCGCAGGACAGGGCAAGAAAGAGGAGTGTCGTCAGTGTGAAGATTCTGGCCGGCATGGGACCTCCGACGTGGATTCTAGCCCGCCCGAGGCACCCAGTCCACTGAATCAGTTGTAGGAGCAGCCCTGGATGTCACCCGTGGAGCCCTGGGTTCCGCTGTTGCCCAGGGAAACACCACCCGCGCCGCCGTTGCCGCCGGGGAGCCCGCTATCGCCCGGTGCCCCGGTGGAACCCCGGCCCGCGTAGATCATGTTGTCCTGGACGGTCAACGAGGTACTGCAGTTGCGGATCCAGACGGCGTAGGAGTTTCCGCCTGAATCGCCGGCCTGGTAATAGAAGTTGTTCTCGCCATAGAGGGTGAACCCGGACAGTTCCGTGGCGCCCGTGATGCCGTCGGCTACCACGGCCTTCTTGTGCTTGACCGCGCCCGGATTGGCCGTGTTGCCTGAAATGACCGACACGTTGGTGTCCGGGTCCCGCTGCCAGGTGGCCGCGTTGTACCCGCCCGCGTCGCCGTTGCAGTCGAGGTCGGCATGGGCGTAAAGGGTGGCCTGGGCGTCCTTGAGTGCCTTGTCATTGTTGGTGAATCCATTGCGGAAGTAGTGCTTGTCCCGCATCTCGAAGCTCAGGGCAGACCAGGCATCGGTGTTCCAGGCGTCCTGGTTCGCGTCGCAGCGCGTGTCGCCGTGGGCATCGTTCCCCGCGGTGCAGCAGGACTCCGTCGGGGTGAGCCCCTGGGTCCTGGGAAACTGGCAACCGGACAGCCGCCCATTGGCGGTCAGGTACGCGGTGGCATAGTAGGTTGCGGCCCCCTTGTACATGGTTTGCAATTCGTCGAAGGCCTCGGTGGTCATCATGCGACGCTGGTAACGGATGAAGGAAGGAATCGCCACCATGGCCAGGATGCCCACGATGACCGCCCCCGCCATCACTTCGGCCAGCGTGAGTCCGCGCATTCCCCCCGGTATTTCTTCGCGCCATTGCGCACCCCGTTGGGCTTCCGGCCATGACATGTTTTCGGCCGAAATCCGGGAAACTTTAAGGCAGGGTGGTCTGTTGAAGGATTGTTTCCTATAATTCACAACCGATAAGGGGATTCGAGGTCACGGGTTTTTCCATCGGGGGTTCTGTCATGAAAGCGACCATGCCGCGTTTTGCCGTCTTCGGAATTTCAATGGTTCTGGCCGTTGCCCTGTCGGGCTTCGGGACCGCCTGCGGAGGTGGGGATGGCGGCGGTTCGGACACCGGTGGGCCCGACACGACCACCGATCCCGGCAAGGATGTCGTGTTGGACATTCCGGGCTACGACGCTCCCGGGAAGGACATGGCGCCGGAGGCCGCGAAGGACATCCCGAAAGACGAGGGGAACCCGTCCAAGTGCGACCCGGCCTGCGACTACCAGGGCTTTCAGTACTGCGACGAAGCCGCAGAGGCCTGCAAGGACATGATGTGTGTCAGTTGCTACAAGGACACCCACTGCGAAGCCGACGAGATGTGCCTGGACTACGTGTTCAAGGACGGCACCCACGCCAGCGTATGCTCCGGCGACTGCGTGACGGACGGTGACTGCAAGGCCGGTTTCAACTGCGACGTGGACGCGGGCGCCTGCGTGCCTCTGGCCCTGTGCAAGCCCGATCCCTGTGGCGACGGCAAACTGGGTGATGCCTGCGAATACAAGACCGTGAACGAGGGGTGCGCCCCCTGCGACGACGGTCTCAACTGCGGCGGCCGGGAACCCATCGCGGACACGGCCTGCATGTGGGATGCCGACTGCCTGACCTATGGGATTCCCTGGCAGCAGAATCCCCAGTGCGTGTTCGGCCTGTGCGGCACGTCCTATTGCTCGCAGCCCTGTGATGCGGGCGACTGTCCCGCCGGATTCGCCCCGGTGTCCACCCTGTTTGCCTGCAACTGCATTCCCGTGGGCACCAGCCAGGCGGGCGAGGCCTGCCCCATCTTCAACGTGAACCTGGAAGCCGAGGCCTGCGGGGCCTACCTGACGTGCATCGGGATCGAATCGACCCCGGAAGGCGACCCCTGCACCACGGACGCGGAATGCCCGGACACCTCCTACATCGCCAACGGCCAGTGCGTGGACGGATTCTGCGGCAGTTCGTTCTGCTGCGCCGAGTGCGACGCGAACGAAGAATGCCTGGAGGGCTTCGGCCCCATCAACGTGTCGGGCACCTGCTTCTGCGCCCCCATGGAGGAAGGTGACGCCGTGGCCGGCGATCCCTGCCCCATCTTCAACGTCAACATGGACAAGGATCTCTGCGCCCACGGCCTGACCTGCATCGGTATCGAGGCCACCGACGAAGGCGACCCCTGCACCGTGGCCGGCGACTGCCCCATCTGGGAGTACTTCGGCAACCCGGTCTGCGTGGACGGATTCTGCGGCACGTCGTTCTGCTCGCCCAAGTGCGACGAAAACGACGATTGCGAAGACGCTTTCGGTCCCATCAGCGTGTCGGACAAGTGCTATTGCGCGCCCAAGGAGGTGGGTGACTCGGCGGCCGGCGAGCCATGCCCCATCTTCGGTGTCAACGAAGGGGCGGACGCCTGCAAGACGGAACTGACCTGCCTGGGCATCCCGGCCAACGAGGGGGGCATCCCCTGCGGTGTGGACGGGGACTGCGCCAAGACCTCGTTCCCCGGCGGGGCCCAGTGCCTCGAAGGCATCTGCGGCACATCCTTCTGCGCCCCCAAGTGCGATGGCGAGGGGAACTGTGAAGCCGGGTACAGAACCATCGACGTGGACGACAAGTGCTATTGCGAGCCCGAGCAGACCGGCGACTCGGCGCCCGGCGACGCCTGCCCCATGGGCAACGTAAACACCGATGCCGTGGCCTGCGGCGAAACCTTCGACTGCCTGGGCCTGTCGGCCTTCGACTGGTCCGGGGCCTGCGAAACCGCGGACCAGTGTCCCGCATTCGGCGGCATGGCGGCCGATTGCACCCTGGGTCATTGCGGACTGTCGGCCTGTGCCGAGGCCTGTGACGAAAACGGCGCCTGCGCCACCGCCGGCCTCCTGCCTTACCTGGTGAACGGCGACGCGTGCTTCTGCCTGGCCGGCCTGGCCGCGGGCGGAACACCGGAGGGGGGCGCCTGTCCCTTCGTCAACGTCAACCTGGCAGCCGAAACCTGCGCCGCAAACCTCACCTGTTTCGGCCTCCTGGCCTTCCCCGAGGACGGCGTCACCTGCGAAACGGCGGCCGACTGCGACGCGGCCGCCAACCCGGGTGTCATCGAATGCGTCAACGGGAACTGCGGCAGTACCTTCTGCGCCGCCCAGTGCGATGGCGAGGGCGCCTGTGAAGCGGGCTTCGAGCCCTTCGTCAACGAAGACGACAGGTGCTATTGCGCCCCCGCCGCGGTGGAGTAGTGACGACATCCCGGCCCTTCTTCGGGCGCCAGATGATCGGTGTGGCCGTTTATGCCCTGGCGGCGGCGGCTCTGTTCCACGCCGTGGCGGGCCAGACCTTCCCCGACGTGCCCCTCCATTCCGACACCAACCGGGACCTCCTGTTCGCAGGTGACTGCCGGACGTCGGAGACCTGCCCCTTGAGGGGACCGCCAATGTCCTTCCCCTGGGTACACCAGGGCGGATTGTGGATGCTCCACCTGGCCGTCCTGCAGGAAGCGGGGCTGAGCCTGGAAGCCATCAAAGTCGTGTCGGTGCTGGCCCTCCTGGTGGCGGCGCTGCTGATGCACCTCATGGGACAACGCCTGCTGCGGGGTGGCGGGCCGGTCTCAGTGCGGTCCCTGGTGCTCCTCGCCTTCGTCGTGGTGCCCACGGGGCACATCCTGCTGCCCAGCCTCGAATACCTCTGGAGCCCGGGCCTGATCCCCCTGCCCGCCGCGGCACTCACGGTTTCCACGGCCCTGGCGGCGGAAACCCGCAAGACCCTGTACTGGGTGGCCGCACTGTTCAGCTGGGCCCTCCTGGTGCACCTCCATCCCGTCAACTGGATCCTGCTGCCTTTCCTTTTCGGGCTGTGGGTCCTGTACCCGCCG
>JADHTP010000035.1 GCA_016784945.1 Deltaproteobacteria bacterium
TGGCCTCCTTGGGCAGGGCGCCGCCGTCACCGGTGATGCGCCCCATGGTGACACCTTTTCCAGCAACGAAACGGACGGTGACCTCGTCGCCGGGATCCATGAGCGCCAGACCCAGGATGTCGAAACCCAGGCCCAGGTTGGCCACGGTGGCAGGGGCGAACGCCCGGACTTCGCGATGGGTCGGGCCGGTCACCCTCACCCCCTTTCCGCCGCGATGCGGAAGATGTCCCCCAGCACACCCATGGCCGTGACGTGGATGCCCGCGCCGGGGCCGGTGATGACCAGGGGTCGGTCCCGGTACCGGTCGGAGGTGAAGGAAATCATGTTGTCCGTGCCCTTCAGGCCGGCGAACGGCGAGTCCACGGGCACGGCCCTGGGACCGACCTCGATCCCCGCGGATGATACCCGGGCCAGGTACCGCAGGACGCACCCCTGGTCAGCGGCCTCCCGAACCCGTTTCGCCATGGGCTCGTCGTACTCTTTGAGCGCTTTCAGCAATACGTCCCGCTCCATGCCGGCCAGGGAATTGTCCACCAGCGACTCCAGGTCCACGGGCTCGTCACAGAGCACCAGACCCGACATCCGTCCCAGGATGACGGCCTTGCGGCCCACGTCCGCGCCGGACAGGTCCGTGACCGGGTCGGGTTCCGTATATCCCAGCCGAATGGCCTCAGCCACGGCCTCACAGAAGGGATCGCCCGCCTCCAGCCGGGACATGATGAAGGCCAGGGTCCCGGAAAGGCACCCCTCGGCCAGGGTCAGGTGGTCCCCCGTGGCCAGCAGCATCTCCAGGGTATCCACCACGGGAAGCCCCGCCCCCACGGTGGCTTCGGCCTTCAGGCGCCGCCCCCTTTTCTCCGCCTCCCCGACCAGGCCCCGGTAGGTTTCCAAGGTCCCGGCCAGCGGTTTCTTGTTGGCGGACACCACGTCACAGCCCGACTTCAACGCCTCCAGCATGGCTTCGTGGGCATCCGCCGAGTCCGACACGTCCACCAGGACCGGTCGAGCCAGGCGCCAGCCCAGAGCCTCCCGAACCATCTCCAGCGGTCCCTGCCCGGCCACCGCCCCCGCGGCTTCCGCCACGGAGCCGCCGGCGGCCTTGGCATCCAGGACCTCGGTCAGCTTCTCGATGGGGATCCCCGGCGGGTCGAACAGGTAGCCGCCGCGATCCGCCACGGCCACGATCCGGGCCTTCAGACCGAAGCGGTCGAACACGTGGGCCCGCCTTTGAAGGACCAGGTCCGCGACGGCCCGGCCGATTTGGCCGCATCCCACCAGCAGCAGGTCGAACTCCCGCCCGGAATCCACACCCGTATCCTGCCTGTGCAGGCCAAATTCCTGGTGTATGGTCCTGACGGCGACCTCCACCTGACCCGATTCCAGGGCCAGCGAGATGTTCAGTTCGGACGAGCCCTGTGCAATGGCGAGCACGTTGATGCCGTCCTTGCCGAGGGCGTGAAACACGCGGCCCGACACGCCGGGTGTACGGGCCATGCCCAGACCCACCGCCGCCACCAGTCCCACGCCCTTCTGGACCACGATTTCCTCGATGGACCCCCGGCTCAGGTCGGGCCTGAACTCCCGCTTCAGGGCGGACTCGGCGGCAAAAGAGGCGTCGGCTGGCACGGCCATACAGATGGACGACTCGGAGCTGGACTGGCTGATCATGGTCACGCTGATACCCCGGTCGGCCAGGGATCCGAAGGCCCGGGCCGCCACGCCGGGCACGCCGGCCATTCCCTTCCCTTCGATGGAGACCAGGGCCTGGTCGCGGATGGCGCTGATGGCCTTGACGGGATGAGAGCCCGGGGTGAAGCGCCCGTCGATCACCGTGCCCGGTGCGTCGGGGGCCAGGGTGTTCCTGGTCTTGACGGTGATGCCTCGGGAGGCCACGGGAATCATGGTCCTCTGGTGCAACACCTTGGCGCCGTAATAGGACAGTTCGGCCGCCTCCCGATAGTTGAGCTGACTGATGACCCGTGCCGCGGGGACCACCCCGGGGTCGGCACTGTAGACACCGTCCACGTCGGTCCAGATGGTCACCTCGGACGCGTCCATGGCCGCGGCGATCAGGGTGGCCGTATGGTCCGATCCCCCACGGCCCAGGGTGGTGGTTGCCCCGTCGGGCGCCCGCCCGCAGAACCCGGTCACCACGGGCGTCCTGCCTTTTTCCAGAACCGGTCCGAGCGCCCCCGCGATGGTCCGATCGACCACGCCTGCGAGGGGGCCTGCCTCGCCGAAATTGTCGTCGGTCTCGAGGAACGTGTCCGCATCCATGGCCACGGCGGACACGCTCAGGGTCTTCAAGGCCAGGGCCAGCAGCCGCACCGACAGCTTTTCGCCAGAGGCCACCACGCGGTCCCGGGTCCTTGGCGTCAACTCGCCCAGCAGGTGGGTGGCACCCAGCAGGCCCCCACACTCCTCGATGAGTGCACGGATCCGTGAAGATTCGGGGCCGGATTCATCGGCGCCCAGCCCCCCCAGGGCGTCCTCGTGGGCCCGGCCGATCTCCGCCAGCGTCTGCTGCGCCTTTTCCAGGTCACCGGCAGCGGCGTCACTGGCAGCACCAAACAACTGGTCGGTGACCCCCGCCATGGCCGAGGCCACCACCACCAGAGAAGCTTCGCCGGTTGCATCCTTCACCAGGCGCGCCGCCTCGCGGATGCGCGGGGCGTCCCGCAGGCTGGTGCCTCCGAATTTATGTACCTCAACGCGCTTCATGTCGTCGTGCCCCTGCAGACGTGGCTCACGGATAGTGTACACCTCAACCACCTGTCCGCACCCCGGGCCGGCTCATTCAGTCCAATCGTGCCCTGTGCTATCCTGCCCGCTGAGGTCCACCCATGCCTACGAAACCATGGTTCCATGCCCTGATTGCCGCCGTCCTCACGTCCATTGACTGCGTCCAGGTGGACGAGCCGCCCTGCCCGAAGATCACCATCCCCGAGGGATCCGCGGAGTGCAACCAGTTCTGCGAGTGTGAAGCCGTGGACGTGGTGGGCTAGGCCTTCCGGGTGACACGCATGGAAATCGACGAACCCGAAGCCTTCGCCGAGATCCTCAACCTCATGTGGGAAACGGACATCCTGAACAACATCATCAACGTCCTCTTCGTCGTGGACGACGTGATCAAGGGCGAGGGCGGCGTGGCCTTCGAACGCCTGTCCGTCACCCTGGGACCGGGATGGCGGAACCCATGGGCCTCGAAACGCCTTCTGAGCCGCCGGTGGTCGCACCAACTGTCGCTTGACAGCAACATCCCCCGCCCCGATAATCCGTTCGCCTTTGATCTTTGAGCAAGGTGGGGTCGCCTAAAGGACGACAACAGATCCGCCTACGCGCCTGTAGCTCAGGTGGATAGAGCAGCGGACTTCTAATCCGCAGGCCGGAGGTTCGAGTCCTCCCAGGCGCGCTGGGAGTGCCCCCCTTGTCGATGGTGCGTGTGGCTCAGTGGTTAGAGCACCGGGTTGTGGCCCCGGGGGTCGTGGGTTCAACTCCCACCACGCACCCTTCCTGATACAGACACCGAACCGTCCCACCTTGCCAGGCACGCTATTTCAGGATGATGAACTCCACGCGGCGGTTCTTCGAACGCCCTTCCTTGGTGGAGTTGTCCGCCACGGGCCGGGGCACCCGCCAGGGTAGCCACCGCGACGACCGTCGCCACCAGGGCCGACAGCCACCGGCCAAGACCCGTTCTTCTCCATGTGTTTCCTATGTTCCCTCCGTCCTCAGGAATGGCAGGTTACCGGGTCTTATCCCCCGTATCGACCGTTCAAGGCCAGTTTTCGGCCCGCCTACCGGTTGAGTCTGGCGTAGAGGCCCCGATTGAGTCGATAGATGTTGAGGAACTCCCCGAACAGATTGTCGTACAGCCCGCGATTCGCGGGATCGGGATCGAAGGTGTCCGAAAACCGGATCAGCCCGGGGATGTCGTCGAAACCGATGTGGCCCAGGGCCACGGCAGCGATGAAGGCCGCGCCCCGGGCATTGGCCTGCAGTGGGTCCTCCACCTGACGGACGGTACGGCCCAGCACGTCCGCCATGATCCGGCACCACACGTCCGAACGGGCCCCGCCCCCGATGATGTTCAGGGGATTCATGGCACGGCCTGTGAACCGTTCCACGTACTTCAGGTTCCACCGCGTATTCAGGGCCACCCCTTCGAACACGGCCCGCACCATGTCGTCCAGGTTGTTGTTGACCGACAGGTTGTGCCAGCCCCCGCGCAGGGTTTCGTTGTCCACTGGGGTCTTTTCGCCGTTGAGCCAGGGCGTGAACAGAACCCCGCGACTGCCCGGGGGCACCTCGCGGGCCACCTCGTCCAGTTGCGCGTAGACGTCCTCCGGGGGCGCTTCATCCCGCAGGCGGTTGCGGTGGTAAAGCAGGTTCTTTGCCACGAACTCCAGGCAGCCGCCGGCCATGTCCTGCTCGTTGGCGCAGAAATAGCGGCCCGGAATGGCCGAGGGCAGGGACGCCACCTTGTGGAACACGTCGGTCTTCTTGAAGGGGACGTGGCACAGCACCCAGGACGAGGTCCCGATGTACACGTGACCATCGAAGTCACCCACGGCGCCCGACCCCACGCAGGCGGACTGGAGGTCGGCCGCCCCCACGATCACCGGCGTGTCCCGCCTGAGCCCGATGGCATCGGCCACGGCGGGCATAACGGGCCCCAGAACGTCCGTGGAGCGCATGAGGCGCGGCAGCTTCGCCCGGTCCACCCCCAGCCGGCGGATGAGGCCGTCGTGGTAACGAACGTTGTCGATGTCCCGGTTGTCCGTGACCCAGAACAGGGTCACCGAGTCGAAGGACGCCGCGCAGCGCCCCGTGAGCCGCCAGTTGAGCCAGTCCTTGCTCCCCACGAAACGGTGGGTCTCGCGATAGACATCGGGCCTTTCGTTCTGCACGTACAGGACGTGGGCGATGTCGTCCTTTCCCGACAGGGTGGGCCCGCCGCCGGTCCTTGGGACCCAGTTCAACAGGTTGGACAGGCCGTAGCCCTCGATGTTCACCAGGCCCTTCATGAGCCGGCGCACGTGGGGCGCTCCCCGGGAATCCAGCCAGGTCAGGGCGTTCATCAGGGGACGACCTTCCCGGTCCGCGGCAACCGTG
This sequence comes from Deltaproteobacteria bacterium, assembly GCA_016784945.1. Taxonomy (GTDB): domain Bacteria; phylum Myxococcota_A; class UBA9042; order DTJE01; family DTJE01; genus JADDHL01. The sequence goes on from JADHTP010000035.1 coordinate 5,116, forward strand.
CTGGAAAAAGTGCTGGAGCAGCACATGCCCACGATGTGATCGGGATCCAGCCCAGAGGCGCTCACCACCCGGGCCGCCGTTGCCACCAGGGTCCGCCACCAGTCCTCGGGGTCCTGTTCCGCCCCGCCACCGGGCAGGTAGTGGATGGGCGTGGGCTCGAAGGCCGTTTCGCCCACCCGGCCGTTCACCGACACGAGGGCGGTCTTGCACCCCGAAGTGCCGTGATCGATGGCCAGGACGTACCTGTTGTCGGCTGCTGATCGGTCCATGGGCGGCATCCCCGATCAAAGGGCTTCAGAAAGGCAGATTGACATTTTCCACGTTGCCGTTTTCGTCCACCTTTTCCACCACCACGCCTTCGAAGGACCCGCCCTTCTGGGTCAGGGCCAGCACGGGCTGCACCAGAGCCAGGAAGGCCAGCGGTTCCACGCCGCCCTCGGGCGGGAACACTCCTTTCCGGGTGATGGCCCCCTGCTCCATGAGGATGGCCCCCATGGCGGCCGGAATGCCCGTTCCTTCACCGAGCGCCTGGTCCACGGAGGCCATGCTGAACCGGTAGGCCCTGGGCAGGCCGTGGCGGATGCCCCTGGCCACGATCAGGGCGCAACCGCGCTGAGTCCCGAAATCCATGCGTTTGAGGATCTCGTCCCGCTTCTGAAGCAGCCAGGCCACGGCGAAGTCATGGGGGACGACGGCACCGTCACCCACGGGTATGGACTCCCGGCTGGTGAGGCCCATGCGCGCCACCTCGGTGGTCAGGGTGAAGTACTCGTCGGGCAGAACGGTGCCCCGGTTGGTAACCCGTTTCAGATTCATGTATCGGGGCATGGTGACCTGTTCCGGGTGGGGATAGGGATAGACCTGAACGCCTTTCCCGATCAGGTGGAAATCGACCTTTTCACGCAGGGCCAGGCCATCGGGCTCGAAGAAATGGACGGTCTTCAGCTCCCCGTCGATGAACATGGGGATGTCCATGGTCATGCCGTGCAGCCGGTGGGCAACGACGCCGGGTCCCTCAAAAGGCTCGCCGCCGTGGGCGTGAAAGATGTCCACGGACTCGGTTTCGTCCAGCAACTGGTCCGCAGCAAAGCGTCCCAGCAGGTTGGTGACCCCCGGGGAGTTCCCCATGCCGATGAGGACGCTGATGCCGGCCTCCTGCGCCGCGGCGTCCATCTCCAGCAGATCCAGGGTGGCGTCCACGTCGTCACACACGTCCACGTAGTTGATGCCAGCGTCGAGGACCGCTTCCATCACGGGTTTCGCGAACAGGTAGAAGGGTCCGGTGCAGTTGAGCACCACGTCGCAGCCCTCGATGGCCCGGCGCACGCTGGCAACGTCGCCGGCGTCCACGTGGACCGCCTCCAGGCCCCCGGTCCCGATCTCGGCACACAGTGCATCGGCCCCCTTTTCGTCGATGTCGCCCACCACCACGGTGTCGAACGCGTCGTGTGCGGCGAGGGTCTTCACCGATACCCGGCCCACGGCACCAACGCCCCCAAGAACGATGACCTTGGACATGTGAACAGCACCTCGTTGGATTATCGGGGGGATGTTAACCCATAATGGCCCGTACCGCAGCGGATCAGCGTTGGAACGTGTACGAGCCCACGGAGAAACGGACGGAACCCCGCCGCAGGTCCGTGACCGGGAAGGTGGAAACGGGTCCCGCCTTGAGCGAGCGCAGGGGAAGGGACCGGCCCAGGGCCCTGGAAAAGCCGCCCGTCGGCTGGGCGAACCAGGCCACGTGACGGACGGAAGGACTCAAGGTCACTTCCTGGTTTGCAGGCAGTTCGTCCGCGAGCCAGAACCCTTCGCCGGACTGGCACTTCACGCCGTGATCCCGTGCCTCGCAGACCTCCGCACCCGGTTTCGGCACACCGGTGGAATCCCGGTCCATGAGCCACAGCACCGTGAAGTCCGGCAGGTAGTACATTGCCCGTCTGAACTCGAACCGGCCGTCACGGGTGACCACGAGGACCGTGGAAGGATCGCCGTGGGACAGGTCCCTTATGGCGTCCAGGGTGGCGGCCGTATGGGCCTCGGCGTGCTGTATTGCCGGCCACGAACGGTCGCCGAAGGTCAGGGTCCACCACGTGGGCGGCGCCAGGAACAGGGCGGCCTGGACCGCGAGGACGCCGCCCAGCAGGGCACCGAACAGGAGACGCCAGTCCGGCATGAAGGCCCGGACAAGGACCCGGGCGCTGAAAAGGGCTACCACGGGCGCCAGGACCAGCATGTGCCCGGCTTTGTAGATGAACATCAGGGCGAACCACGTCAGGGGGGGCAGAAGCCACGCCAGGTAGACGCCCTTGAAGGCGTCCTCGCGCAGGGTCCTGAAACGACCCAGCGCCACCATCACCAGGGCCACGGCCCCGGCGGCGGACAAAGCCCCGATCCCGAAGCGCCACAGGGCGTCGAGGTTGGTGCGGACGGCGCCCTCGCTGGCGCCCAGCAGGGGTGAATAAAACGCGCCGAACACGCTGAAGAACTGGGTTCCGAACAGTTTCAGCAGGGATTCGCCCCCCCCGGCTAGCATCACCAGGGGTGCGGCCCAGGCCCCGATACCCGCCACGGCGGAGACCCCCGCCACACCCACCCGGAAGATGGCCGCGGTGGATTGCAGTCCCCCACAGGCCATGAAAAGCCGCCAGATGGCGAAGGGCAGGAAGAACAAGGGCAGGCTCTGTCGCAGACCGCCCAGGAGGCCATAGACCAGGAAGAAGCCCACGATCCGGCCCAGCGAGCACCCCCGCTTCAGGTCCAGGCCCCAAAACACCAGGACGATGGCGGCCAGGGCCTCGGCGGGGTAGGACTCGCCGGACACGGCGTAGTACAGGGTCAGGGGATGGAAGGCCAGCAACGCCGCCGCGACCCATCCTTCCAGGGTGCCGTACATCTTGCGGCCCAGGAAGAAGACCGCCGCCACGGCCAGCGCCGCGGCCGCTACGGAGGCCGCCTGCATGGCCCGGTCCGTGGACAGGCCCAGGTCGGCAAACAGCCAGCCCACCGCCATGTGACCCAGGTAGCCCGGGGGATGGGGCTGGTGGATCGGCATGGCGAAGTGCTCCAGGCCCAGGGCGAACTGGATGGCGTCCCAGGAGGCAAGGTGCCCCGGCAGGAACAGGGCGTACAGGCCCGCGGCGCCCAGAAGGATGGCCAGTGGCAGGAAGGGTTTCACGCCAGAAACATAGCACAGGCCCGCGGGTGGAGGGCCCGCAGGTTGCCACGGGCGATTGGGGCCGCTATCATCCGGACGTCCCATCAAGGAGAATCCAACCATGACCACCATCATCGAAATCAACGCCAGGGAAGTCCTGGATTCCCGCGGCTTCCCTACCATCGAAGTGGACCTGCTCCTGGAGGGCGGCGCCCAGGGTCGCGCGATCGTCCCCTCCGGTGCCTCCACGGGTTCCCACGAGGCCCTGGAACTGCGCGACAAGGACGAGGGCCGGTTCCTGGGCAAGGGGGTTCAAAAGGCCATCCGGAACGTGCTGGATGTGATCGCCCCCGAGGTAGTGGGCCACGATGCCATGGACCAGCGCAATCTGGACACCATCATGCTGGAACTGGACGGCACCCCCAACAAGACCAACCTGGGCGCCAACGCCATTCTGGGTGTGTCCCTGGCCGCTGCCCACGCGGCGGCACGTGCCCAGGACCTGCCCCTGTACCGATACATCGGCGGCATGTCCGCCCGGGTGCTGCCACTGCCCCTGATGAACTTCCTCAACGGCGGGGCCCATGCGGACAACAACCTGGACATCCAGGAGTTCATGGTGGTGCCAGTGGGCGCCGATACCTTCGCCGAGGGCGTCCGGTACGCGTCCGAGACGTTCCACCACCTGAAGAAGATCCTCAAGGCCCGGGGGCTCAACACCGCCGTGGGCGACGAGGGAGGGTACGCCCCGAACCTGAAGAGCAACGTGGAGGCCCTGGAACTGCTGGTGGAGGCCATCGGCACGGCCGGGTACGAGCCTGGAAAGGACCTGGCCCTCGCGATGGACGCCGCGGCCAGCGAGTTCTATGACCGGGACAAGGGTGTGTACCGGCTCAAGGCGGACGACAGCGAACTGACGTCGCAGCAACTGGCCGACTACTACGCCGACATGGTCGAGAAGTTCCCCATCATCAGCATCGAGGACAGCCACGACGAGGACGACTGGGAAGGTTTCGGGGCCCTGACCGCCAAGATGGGCCAGCGAATCATGACCGTGGGCGACGACCTCTACGTGACCAATGCCCAACGCCTGATGCAGGGCATCAAGACCGGCGCCACCAACGCCATCCTGATCAAGCTGAACCAGATCGGGTCCCTGACCGAAACCCTGGACACCATGTCCCTGGCGCGGGCCCACGGCCTGCGTTCCATCGTGTCCCACCGCAGCGGCGAAACCGAGGACACCACCATCGCCCACCTGGCCGTGGCCACCAACGCCGGCTACATCAAGACGGGGTCGCTGTCGCGGTCCGAGCGCATCGCCAAGTACAACGAACTGCTGCGCATCGAAGAATCCCTGGGAACCCAGAAAAAGTACGGTTTCAAGTGCCCCGCCGGCCCTGGCAACGGCTAGCCCGGGATACCCATGCGATACATCAGGCGGATCACCGGTGAACTGAACCTCCGGGTCGATCGCCTGGGCCGCGAGGTCCCCGGCGGCGCGATCCCCTGCGCCGTGATCCCGGTGGTGGCGGCCCTGGTGGCCTATGCCGGGACCTTCGACCACGAATTCGCCTTCGACGACGTGCGCCTGATCCCCGACAACCCCCTGATCTGCGGCGGACGGGACGTGACAGACGTATGGCGGTCGAACTACTGGGAAGGATCCGACGTGGGCGGGGAGAGGGGCGCTCACTGGGTTGGCAGCGCCTATCGTCCCGTGACCATCCTCAGCCACGCCCTGATCTGCCGGCTGGCCGGTCCGGGGGCCTTCTGGCCCCACGCCGTGAACCTGGCCCTGCACGTTCTGAACGCCCTCCTGCTGTTCGCGTTGCTGACCAGGCTCATGGCCGCCGGGGGGAAATCCTCGTCACGGGCGGCGGCCGTGGCGGCCACCCTGTTCGCCATCCACCCCCTGAACTCCGAGGTCGTGTTCCTGGCCGTGGGCCGGTCGGACCTGCTCGCCACTGCGGCCGTGCTGGGGGTGGCCCTGCTGGCGGCGAGCCCCGTTGTCCATCGTCGACCCGTGGTGACCATGGCGGGGGTGTTCCTCCTGACGGGGCTGGGCATGCTGTCCAAGGAAAACGTGGTGGCGGCCCCGGTGCTGGGGGCGCTGGCCTACTGGTGCGGACACCCGGCGGCCTCCCGTAAGTGGGTCCGATTCATGGTGGTGGCGGTCCTGCCCGCCGTGCTGGCCATCGTGCTGTACGTGGGGGTCCGCTCCCTGGTCCTGGGGGCGGCCTACGACGCCACCAAGTATTCCCTGCTGGACAACCCCCTGGCCACCGCCGACTATTCCGTGCGGCTGGCCACGGGACTGGGCGTGCTGGCCGTGTACCTGTGGCGCTTTGTCGCGCCCAACGACCTGTCCGCCGACTATTCCTTCGCCCAGGTGCCCCCCATCCAGGAGATGGCCGACCCCCAGCTGGCGGTTGGCGTGGTGGTGCTGCTGTTCCTCGTGGGCGCCGGTGTGGCCTCCATCCGGCGGGTTCCCCTGGCCACCCTGGGCATCGGCTGGTTCCTTTTCACCTGGGTCCCCGTGTCCAACATCCCCTTCCCCATCGGGACCATCATGGCGGAAAGGCTGTGCTATCTCCCCTGCATCGGGCTGGTGGTGGCGCTGGTGGCCCTGTGGCGGCACTGGCGCACCCGGGCCGTGGTCAAGGGCGGTGACGCCGCCGTGGCCCTGTTCCTGGTGGCGGTCCTGACCGTGGTCACCGTGATCCGCGGCAAGGACTATGCGGACAACTGCACCCTGTTCCAGGCCTCCGCCATGTCGTCGCCGAACAGCGCCAAGGCCCACTTCGGTCACGGCGTCTGCCTGCTGGACGACCTGGAGAGACAAGGCGAGGCCATCGCCGCCTTCGACAAGGCCCTCAAGCTGTACCCCGACTACGAGGCCGCCACCATCCAGCTGGCCCAGCTCCTGGAACGCACCGGCCACCCCGGTGACGGGATCGTCTACCTCAAGTCCTTCCTCGCGTCCCACCCCAAGGCCTTCAACACCGCCCTGTCCCTGGCCAAGATGCTGGCGCGGCAGGGCCGGCCCGACAAGGCCCGACGCCTGCTCCAGGAACTGGACCGTCGCCGGCCCGGGGATACCAGGGTGAAGGCGGCGCTGTCGCATTTGTAGGGACAACTCTCCTGAGTCGCCCACCTGGCACGTGGGACGGACAGGTGTCCGTCCCCTACAAGGCGCCAATCTCGGGCGGGCACTGACGTGCCGCCCTGCGCTTGGCGCTTCTCTTACTCAAGGGGGGCGCAGCCCCCCTATGACCCCCTTTGCTCCGTTATCGTGAACGTGGACGATTCTTTTGTAGGGGCAACTCACCCGGGTCGCCCGTCCGGCCCGGAGGGACGGTCTGGAGACCGTCCCCTACAAGGCGCCAATCTCACAACATTAGATTGACATACCACTGGGGTTTGGCTACAAATCCCCTGCCCTTGGCGGGCCAACGTAGCTCAGGTGGTAGAGCAACTGATTCGTAATCAGTAGGTCGGGAGTTCGAGTCTCCCCGTTGGCTCCATAATTACAGGCAGTTACAGTTTTCAGCCGTCCGATTTTGGCGTGGGGGTTGCCACGGGGGTTGCCACGGATTTCCCACTTTCTTCGCCATCTGACCCGCTTCGTCTAGCCGGAAGCTTCGACAGAGAAGCGCAGGCGTCTACCGAGTCCATTGCCGTTTCCAAGTGGTTGTTGGTCATGCCAGCGTAGGAACGTTCCGTCACCGCGACGGAACTGTGCCCCAACAACTTTGACACCGTGTAGATGCCCAATCCGCAGAAGATCCAACGCGCCCCAGCCGTGCGCCGCAGACCGTGAGTATCAACGTCAGTTACGCCCGCCTTCTTACACGCTGCGTTGGTATTCCTTCGCCAGTTGGTGGTGAGGGGTGGGTGCTCTTGCCCGTGTAGCACAAAGCCGTCCTTGCCCCACTTGTCAGCGGCTTCCACAAGGAAACGTTGCGCTCTCGCCGACAATGGGATGGACCTTCGGCCATTTTTCGGGCGAAATCCAGTAACCGGGTCTGGGTCGGGAATACACAGAGTGGGTCTATCCCCGATTTTCACGATCCAAGACCACCGACAATGGGAAGCTTCGGAAACCCGGATACCGGTTTCAAGGATGAATCCTGACCGTATCCGATGTGATCGGCGTACAGGCTGACAGATAGGGTTCAAACTCGTAGTCCTGAAGGAAGGGGCGCATTACGTGGGGTCCGGGATCAAACTCCACCTCATCCGTGATGTCCACGGCAAGCCAGTTCTTCTGCAATGCCCACGACACCAGCGCCTTCATTGCCGTGAGATACCGGGCCAGGTGATACCTGCTCGGCTGGATCGTGTCAGGCCGGTTCCCCGGTTGTCTGTGACGACGGGAATCCCTGCACGGACGATGAGTGCGACGGAGCAACGGGTTCCTGCACCTATCCGTTCAATACGGCACCCTGCAATGATGGCGACGCTTGTATCGAAGGGGATATGTGCCTTGCGGGGTCGTGTCAATCTGGGCCAGTGATGGACTGTCATGACGGGGACGCTTGTACCGTGGATTCCTGTACTGACGGTCACCGGCGAGAAGACATGGGAGAAAGTCTATGGTGTGGCGGACAACCGTTCCCGCCCAGTAGGTGGTCTGGGCGGTCTGGGGGCGTGTGTGGGGGAAGGGTGGCGATTATTCCCCCAAACCGGGAAGGTCCTTCGGTGGCAACAGTACCGTGATCGACCGGGCCGTGCCTGGCTCCCTGGCGATGAGCCCCTTCTTCTCCAAGGTCAGGATCATCTGGTGGACCGTTGGGGGCGTCACACGGAAGTACATCTGCATGTCGGCTTCCGCCGGGGCACGACCGTTGAGCCTTGTGTACGTGTGGATGAAGGCCAGGTACTGGCCCTGCTTGTGCGTGATCTCCACCTTCCTGGCATCGATCCCCATCAGGAGAGCCACGGATTCCGGGGACACGAATCCGTCATTCTCCAGCGAGGTAGCAATGGCCTCGACGATGGTCCAACGCTCCTTCAGGAGCCCTACCGCCCTCCGAAGATGGATTCCATTCAGGCGATCGCCCGCAATGTTCCGCCTGTCCGAGACAGAGGCCCTGCGCCAGAATGTCTCGGGTCTTGGCAACCGGCGACCAGGACGATGCATCAACACCAGGTGTTCTGCGACGACATGACCTGCTTCGTGGAAGGCGGCGACGAAGCGGTGATCGGCTTGATCGTCCGGCATCGGTTCCTCATCGAGAAGTCGGTTTAAGTCCCCTTAGCCTCACGCCTGATTTCAACGGCTTCTATCCCTACAGTACCCCACTATTCTATGATTTCAATGGGTTGGCTTGTGGCGAGGGGCGACTACCGGCCCTCGTGGGCGGCCTCCAGTTCATTGATACGATTCGGGTCACTGTCGAGCAGTCGCAGCAGGTTTGCCATCGAACGGGTTACCCAGCCCGTACCACTTTCGTACTTCTGAAACGACCTCGGCCCGCCACCCAGCAGGGCACTTGCCTTCCGTTGGGATATCTTGAGTTTCTTGCGGATGAGGGCCACTTCCTGCGGGGTAAGAAGATTGTCCACATCCGCCTTCAGACGTACAAAAGCCTCTTCGGCAACCGCTGAATCAGGCCCGTCCAGTACAACCTCTTCGCATGACTGGCAGTACCAACCCGGCTGTTCAATCTGCATGATGCTCCCTTTGTAGACCACCTCGTCAGGGCGCTCATCCCGAATCATCTCGCCTCCACACGCATGACATTTGATGGTTTTACTCATGTCACTTCTCCTTGAACGACAATAACAGGAAGCCAGTCACGCGCTCCCATGTGAACTTCGCATAAAGCACCTTGTCGCCCCACGGAACGTGATACACGTCCTGCCAGATCGTATGGTCAGCCAGTGAGGTCATCGACTTGTAGAAGTGTTTTCTCTTCATGCTCTGAATGATCTCGACCATCCCGGCCCTCATGAAATCCATCCGCATTGCATCCTTCAATGCCGTCCTTGTGACCCGAAGAGAATCAGGGGCTGAAAACGCCTTCTTGACCGCCTCCAAGTCATGATGTGGCTTTCTCTTTTCCACGGATACATAATGGCACCTTAAAGGTGCCACGTCAAGTGTGTTTGAAAGTCCGAAATCCACAGTCACTGCAGTTCGTAAACCGCAGAGATTGCCGAGAGGACAATGTCCAACTCTTCATCTACGGCACCCCCCACTTCTGTATGATTTCAAAGAGTTGAATCATGGGGGTTGCCACGGGCAATCTGCCAGCGTCCAATATTTTGCAGTATTTTCGTGTGGTTACAGATTGACTAGCAACTGATTCGTAATCAGCAGGTCAGCGGTTCGACTCCGCTCGTTGGCTCTGTAAAATCAAATAGTTACGGATTTCGGTCGTCCGAAAAACCCTTGGGGGGTGCCACGGGGGGTGCCACAGATTCGCCGGCATTCTTACTCTGAATACGACCTCTCCGCGAAGGGAGCTTCGCCCATGCGTCAACCTTGTCCATGGCTGCTGACAAGTGGTTGTCGGTGAAACCAGCGTAGGCACGCTCCGTCGTTGTTACTGACTCGTGACCCAATAAGCGGGACACGGTGTAGATGTCCAACCCGCATAGAATCCAAATAACCCCAGCAGTGCGGCGGAGGCCGTGAGTGTCGATGTCCGTAACACCAGCCTTCCTACACGCAGCGAGGGTATCCCTGCGCCAGTTGGACGTTAAGACTGGTCGCTGCCTGTTGTGAAGCACAAAACCGTCCCCGCCCCACTTATCGGCGGCTTCTTCCATGAACTCCAATGCACGTTCGGACAATGGAATTGGCCGGACACGACGCCCCTTCGCTCGGAATCCTGTTACAGGATCATGCATGGGCACCTGTAGGGTGGGACGATCTTTGCCCACAATGATCCAAGCCCACCGCAAGTGCGTCGCTTCCGAAGCCCTCAAGCCAGTTTCCAAGATGAAACCCGACCGTATTCGGTGCGACGGAGTGCAGGCAGCTAGATAGGCGTTGATTTCATCGTACTGCAGGAAGGAGCGCATTTCGTAGGGTCCGGGATCGAACTGCACATCTTTCGTAATGTCCACCGCCAGCCAGCCTTTTCGCAATGCCCATGACACCATTGCATTCATTGCTGTCAGGTACTGGGCCACCGTCGCCGGTTCCTTCGGTTCGCCTGTCCGTTGATTCGGTTCATGTAGCACGGCTTCGATATGGCTTTTCTTCAGATGCAGAAGCGGACAATCTTCCCCTGCTGTCCTTCTCAGGGCACCAAGCTGTGTTCTGTACGCCCTCGCCGTCTTCGGCGAAAGAGGACGGCCTTTCCTTGTTGTTGTCCGGTCAACGAACCGGTCCATCAATCCCCCGACTGTCCGTGGCGGCGCTTCCGGGGCTGTGAGTCGTCCAGTGGCGTAGTCTGACCAAAGCTGCTGGGCGCATCCTTTTGCATCATCGCGATTGCTAAACGTCGCGCCCGTTCTCGAGTCCGCTCGATGACCTTTAAAGTACGCATCGACCTTCCATCGGACCCGGAAGCGTTTTCCCTTCCTGTCCCGGGTAGGGCTGATCCGGACGATGTAGATCCCGTCGTCGTGGAAGACGTAGGACTGTTCAACCCCACCGCCGCAAGGCGCGGTTCCAACTCTTCCATCAACCGTGGAATCAACCGGTCGATCAGCTTGTCCATCAGGGCGTTCACGATCTCCTCCTTCGCCAGCGGGCACGATTGACAGCACCCCTCGGTTCCCTCGACTGTCCCTGCTGTCCCGCACTTTTGCTGTTCCTTCTTGCCTGTCCACACCGGTGCCTCCCCACCGCTTGTTACCGCTCATCGAAAACCGTAAAAGGATGGACATCGTGGTCGGTACTGGCCTGAGATGGAGTCTGAGAATCGGCATCGGTCGATCCCCGTCATGAAGCAGAAGAGAGCATCAACGACAATTAGACTTCCCCATGT
>JADHTP010000036.1 GCA_016784945.1 Deltaproteobacteria bacterium
AACCCGCCGCAGAAACTCCTGGATGGGTCGGATGTCGCCATGGCTCACCACTGATAGCCATCGACAGGCAAAGCCACTGTCGGAATCCTCGGACCCGCGCGTGATCCGGACCACCTCGACCTCGGCGTCCAGGGGATAGACCCATTCCTTTCCCTCCCGGAAGGACACCAGTTCCAGTCGGAGCCAGAGCACATCCCCTTCGGGGACGCCGGGTTCACCCATCAGATAGGTGCCTCCCGCAGATATGTCAGTGGTCTCGTAGACACCGTCACCGTCCTGGCCCAGTGGATGGGCCTTCATGGTGAAGGGAAATCGAGGGTCGATTCGTTTTTCCATTCCCACGGGTGCACCTCGCGGACACGAGTCTACAACAAGAGTCGGGATCAAGGCTAGGGGTCGGGGGCAGGCCTAGGTTCTGTCCAACAATCCGGATCGAAGCGAGCCGGAGGCGATCCGCGATGCCGGGATGGAGACGGCCGGGTTGTGGACCGAAGGCGTAGCTGGAACCTACGGTGAGGTCCGCGTTCCGGTCGGCGACGCAGTCGGCGCGTGGAGCGGCCCGGCGCAGCCGATTCGGAATTGATGGACTTTAGCCTAGTTGCGGAGGCCGGTCAGGGGTGCGGGAATGCGGCCGCCAAGACGAATGAAGCCGGACACGTCGAAGTCCTTCACGTCCATGACGATGAGTTCGCCCAGGAGGCCGCCCAGGTCAACCGTGTCGCCCGCCTCGAAACCCGGAACCGGAAGTAGACGGACTGCCGTGGTCTTGTGGTTCACCACGCCGATGGCCATTTCGTCGGCAATGATGGCCGCGATGGTTTCCGGGGGCGTGGCGCCGGGTACCGCCACCATGTCCAGGCCCACGGAACAGATGGAGGTGAGTGCCTCCAGCTTGTCCAGGGTCATGGCCCCCAGCCGGACCGCGTCCACCATGCCTGCGTCTTCGCTCACCGGAATGAAGGCGCCGGACAGGCCGCCCACGGAAGACGAAGCCATGACACCGCCCTTCTTGACCGCATCGGTCAGAAGGAACAGCGCCGCAGTGGAACCGGGCGCGCCGGTCCGCTCGATGCCCATGGCCTCCAGGATGTTGGCGACCGAGTCACCCTTGGCCGGCGTAGGCGCCAGGGACAGGTCCACCACTCCGAACTGGACCGGGGGACCGAGCCGCGCCACCACCTCCCGTCCGATCAGTTCGCCCGCCCGGGTGATCTTGAAGGCCATCCGCTTGATGGTCTCCGTGAGGATGGAGAAGTCCATTCGACCTTCCAGGCGCCTCTGTCTCTCGATGGCCGCCAGCACCACGCCGGGCCCGGAGACGCCCACGTTGATCACCACGTCCGGTTCGCCCACGCCGTGCATGGCGCCGGCAATGAAGGGGTTGTCCTCCGGGGCGTTGGCGAAGACCACCAGCCGGGCGCATCCCGACGCGTGGTCCGTGGCGTGCCCCACCTCCGATATTACGCGGCCCATGACCGCCGTGGCCTCCATGTTGATGCCGGCGCGGCTGGAAGCCAGGTTCATAGAAGCGCAGACGCGCTCGTTCACCGACAGGACCTCGGGAAGTGACCGCATGAGGATGGCGTCCCCGGGAGTCGCCCCCTTGTGGACCAGGGCCGAATAGCCCGCGATGTAGTCCACCCCCACTTCCTTTGCGGCCCTTTCCATGGCCGCGGCGGCGGCAGTATAGGCCGCGGGAACAGCCCCTTCGAGCACCAGTGCCATGGGGGTGACCGACACCCGCTTGTTCACGATGGGGATGCCGTAGGTTTCTTCGATTTCGGCGGCGGCGGTCCGGAGTCGACCGGCATTGTCCACCACCCGGGCATAGATGTAGTCCGCCACCGCCTCCGGTTCCTTGGAGGGGCATCCCAGCATGTTGATGCCCATGGTGACGGTGCGGATGTCGAGGTGCTCTCCCTCGATCATCCGCAGGGTTTCCTTGACTTCTTCCGGCTTGTACAACATCAGTCAGCCTGACCAGACACTTGGTAAAGGGAACGGTGACATTTTCCATCCGGTGAAGCGAACGCAGTGAATCACATCATCATGGCTCCCGGCGACTCTTATCAGGGGGGCGCGGCTCGACCCCCTCCCTCATCCTCGCCTTCGGCTTCCTGTGGGGTCCCACCCCCCTTGCGGTCAGACCCGGTGCATGGCCCGGAGGATGGCCTCGTGGAAAACCACGACCTCCGAGCCCGCATCCCGTCCCGATTCCTCCACCCGGTCCTTGAAGGCCTTGAAAGTCAGTTGGCAGGTCTCGGTCTCCAGGTTCACCACGAAAATCATGGAAAAGAAATCGGAAATGATGGTCTGGCTGATGTCCTGGATGTCGGCCCCGCACTCGGAAATGGAGGTGGTGAGTGCCGCGGCGACGCCCGGCTTGTTCAGTCCCGTGGCCACCACCACCGCCCGGGCCGGTTCCTCGGCCCGAGCCCCGTCCAGGGCCGCGGCCGTCCCGCCCTCCGCCAGGGGAGAATACGAGGGGATGACCGCCTCGCCGGGGCCCGGCAACTCGGAGATCGCCCGCACCACCTCTTCGGTCACTTCCTGGATGAGCGCCGTGTTCGACGGTCCCTTGAGCCCGCTGTCGGGGTCCCGGGGGATGTCTTCCGAGGAAGGCACCGTGCCCCCGCCATAGACGAGGCGGATGCCGTTTCGGGAGGCGTGCTCCCGTGCCAGCGGCGTCACTATCATGCCGCGAAGGACCTCCACCACGCCGTCTTGGGCCATGGACTCCACGTCGCTTTCAGTGATGATCTTCTTGCTCACGTAGCCGGAGCCTCCGCCTGGTACCTGTCGATTATGGCCACCACGGCCGCGTCCACTGGGAAATGGGGCGCCTCGCCCGCGGGCAGGTCATGCTCGATTCCCACCCTTGCCGCGTGTCCGTAGGCCACCACCACGTCTTCACCGGGGCCGGCACCCAGAACGTCCGCGGCCACCACCCCGTCGTGCAGTCCCGCCGGGGGAATGCCCTCGTCGGCGACGGCGCCTCCGGATCGGATCAGGTCGTCCAGGTGATAGGGCCGGACCAGCAGGAGCCGAAGACCCTTCAGGCCCTCCCATTTCACGGAGGACCACACGGTACCAACTACCCTTGCCATGAACATCGGAACAGACCTCGATCCGGTTGCAACCGAACCGGAATCTCCCATGAATCACGCGAACGTGTCAATCGTAGTAGAACATGGCCATGCGGTCGAAGGTCACCGCACCCAGGGTGGACACGAGGAACGAGGCCACGGCCGCCGCCAGGAACAGGCGGTTGAAGGGACGGGCGCAGACCGCGAGCAATACGAAGAGATAGGGAAGATAATCCAGTGCGAACCGGTACCCGAACTGGGCCCAACCCGTGTTCTGGTAGAAGAGGCTCGGCAGGGCCACGATCACCGCCGTGACCGCCACGTTCCGGGCAAAGGCGGACCATTCTTTCGGCCAGAAGACAAACAGCAGCACCGGCGTGCACCAGAACAGGCCAAGACCGTGCCGCGTGATGTGAATGAAGGGACGGAACCCGTCGATGACGGGGGGATTGGTGAGCACCGCCGCGAGGTTATTCTTCAGGAACCAGAAGGAAAACAGGCCGTGGTCGCGGATGGAGGCGCGCGTGCCGTTGGCCAGGAACTTGTGGCCGAATTCGAAGGGGTCGTCGAAGCGGGCGTAGTTGTAGGCCATGAGGGTGAAACCCACGGCCAGGATGGGCGCCGCGAACAGGGATCCCTTGCGGAAAACCGTGCCCCAGCCGGGCCAAATCATGCGGTCGCCCACCCGGAACATCTCCAGCGCGAAGAAGGCGAAGGCAAAGGCGATGGGCGTGCGCGTGGCCATGCCCAGGGCCAACATGAGGCCCGCCCAGAACGGGTGGCGCGCGCCCACGGCCAGCATCACGTACAGCACGTGGAGCGTGATGCCCAGGATGAGGGCCGTGAACCAGACCTCCCCCCGGATGGCGGAAAAGAAATTGACCGTGCCGAAGGTGAACAGGAGGGTCAGCAGCAGGTTCTCCCTGGGACTCCGGCTCGACAGCCCCCGGGTCCGCAGAAGCTCCAGGAGCAGGAACAGCAGTACCGCGTTCATGGCGGCGTTGATCACGGTGAACAGGACGTCGTTGGTGTCGTAGCCGAACACCAGGTACAGGGGCGTCATGGCCACGGCCGGAAACGGCGGAAACGATACGAAGTGCCTTTTCCTGTCGCACTTCCGACCGGGCGCCTCGCATCCCTTCTTGATGTCCAGGGAAGAGTCGATGATCATCTCGGACCCGTCGAAGGTCCGAAAACGCTTCCTGGCGTCACCCTGCTGGTCGGACCAGGGAAAGACACCCTTGACCTCGGTTCCGTCCGTCAGGGTGATTTCGCGGATGGTGGCCCAGTCGTTCCAGCCCACGGCCTTGCCGTCGCCACCGGTGAGATGCCGGTTGATGGCGTCCTGGTAGCCCCGGGGATCCCCGGGACGGGCCTTGAGGCCCTTGTGCCGGTTGGGGCTGTCGGTGTCCAGCCGGCCTTCCAGGAGCGAGTGGGCGAGATCCAGGAAATGGAAGTGGGGCGAAGGCGCCAGGACCCGGTCCCAGGAAAACAGGGCCAGGACGCAGGCACTCGCGGCGAAGAGAATCAGCAGGGTTCGCCAACGACTGCTCTGCATGGAAGGGCACCTCGCGCAAGGGACCGAAAACCGCGAGGATGATAGAGGACTCGGCCGCCAATCGTCAAACCCGCGGCACGGGGCCACCGGTGACCCCGGACGGCGATCAACCCCAAATCCACCGTCAAATCTGCGTCAGAGACAGCGGACACGAGTGCTTTGGCAAGGCAACAAGCCGATTTGGTCGCAGGCGTACTGGATGTACGTCGAGCACCAAATAAGTGAAGATAACGCAGCCAAAGTGCCATAGCCGTCGTCGAATCGCGATGCAGGCGGTGAATTTGGGTCAACGATCAACGATTTACGATCAACGCTCCCTGGGCTATCCTACGGCAGCACCAAGAAGGACCTCCCTGCCATGCCGACTGTCAGGCTCGACGCGGTAGTCAAACGATACCCGAACGGCACCGAGGCGCTCAACGGCCTGTCCTTCGAGGTGGAACCCGGCGAATTCGTCTACCTGTCCGGTCCCAGCGGGGCCGGAAAGACGACCCTCATCAAGCTCCTGCTTCGCATGGAAACGGCCTCGGACGGGGACATCCTGGTGTTCGGCAAGAACCTGCGGGCGCTGCGGAAATCGTCCATCCCCTACCTGCGCCGGAACGTGGGTGTGATCTTCCAGGATTTCCGGCTCCTCCATGACCGCACCGTGTACGACAACGTGGCCGTGGGCCTCTACATCCTGGGGCTGTCCCGCAGGGAGGTGCGGCAGCGGGTGGAAGGCGTGCTGTACGACCTGGGTATCGACCGGTACGCCGGGGCCTACCCCCCAATGCTGTCCGGCGGCGAGCAGCAACGGGTGGCCGTGGGCCGCGCTCTCGCCATGCAGCCGGCCCTGATCCTGGCCGACGAGCCCACCGGCAACCTGGACTGGGAGTTGTCCAGTGACATCGTCCGCCTCTTCGAGAGCCTGAACGAACGGGGAGCCACGGTCCTCATGGCCACCCACGACCGGTTCCTCATCGAAGCGTATCCGAAACGAACCCTTCTGCTGAACAAGGGCTTCCTCATCGAGGACCAGCGCCTTCCAGGGGAGGAGATCGAGGACCAATGAACGAGCAGGAACAACCTGCCAGGGACCCGGATCGCCCCGAGGCGCCAGCGTCCCAGCCCGCTTCACCCCCATCGGGGTTGGCAATCGTCCGGAGGGCGATCCACCTCCTTTCCGAGGGAGTGCGCGGACTCCTGATCTCGCCGGGCCAGGTGCTGGCCTGTGTCGCCTCCCTGGCCGTGGCCACGTGCCTCGTGACCCTGTTCGGTTCCTTCGGTTCCACGGCCGTGGACATGCTGGAAAGAGCGGGACATCGCGCCCGGGTCATCATCTACCTGAAGGAACGGGTCTCGTCGGAACAGGTCAGTGAACTCCTGAAGGAGATCGGGAAACGACCGGACGTGGAATTCGCGAATTACCTCAGCGCGGAAGAGGACCGGGCGCGCAACGCGGCCCTTCTGCCCCCGGACCTGGCTTCTTCCCTGCCCCCCGCGACCATTCCAGGCCAGCACTGCATCGAAGCCGGTTTCGGTGATTCGACCGAAAGAATCCCCGACGTGGTCGGTCTCACGTCCTTCCTCCGGGACCTGGAGGAAGTGGAGGTGGTGGCCGAACCCCCGGTGGGGGCGGCGCGTATCCGGGCCGCTTCAGCCGCCGTCCGGTTCGGACGTCTGGCCCTGTCCGTTCTCGCCGCCCTCCTGGTCGTCAGCACCCTGTTCTTCGTGGTCGGCACCCTCACCCGGACCATGGAGCGACGGCGCGAGGAGATGAGCATCCTGCGTCTCATCGGCGCCACGGACGCCTTTCTGAAGACTCCGCTTTACATCCAGGGGATCCTGCAGGGAGCCGCCGGCGTCCTGATCGGGGCCTCCCTGGGACGGTTCGCCATATCAGCGGCCAACACGTGGCTGGCAACGGAACTGGCCGTGGCCATCAGCCTGCCCACCGGCGAAGACATGCTGGTTCCGTTTTCCCTTCTGGCAGGGGCCGTCATCGGGACCCTCGGCGCCTTCATTGCTACTTCCCGGAGACTTCCGTGATTCAGGGCGCGGTCAATCTTCGGCCCGCTGTCTTCGGCCTGTGCGCCGCCATCAACCTGTCTTTCGTGGTTTTCTGTCCGTCCCCCACCCTGGGGGAAGGCCGGGGACTGGAAGAAATCCTGAAGGAAGAAAAGTCGATCCTGGATGCCCTGGACCGGACGGTTTTCGAGGCACGTCGGGCTGAGCAGGCCATCACCACGGCCGAAACGGCCCGTTCCCAGGCCGAGGCCAGGCTGGCCGAGTCGGGCCGGGAGCTGAAGGCGGCCCGGGAAAAGGAGGATTTCGCCAGAAAGCGACTCAAGGACACCCTGCGGCTCGTGGCGGCCGCCCGACCCGTGGGAACCGCGTCAGAGCTGCTCCTGGGCATGGGCAAAGGTGACGACGGCCGACGAAGGGTGTTGCTGGACCGGTTGTCCAGGCGGCAGGCCACTGAACTGTCCCGTCTGATCGACGCGGTGAGTGCGGCGAACACGGCGGATTTCGTGGCCTCCATGGACAAGGCCAACAGCCACGCGGCGGCGGAGGCGGGACGGCAGGCCAGGGACCGGCTGAAGGCCGAAACACGGGATCGGCAACAACTGCTGGTGGCACTGGAACGGGACCGAAAAGTCCACAGGCGGCACGCGCGGGAGATGGGGGAGGCCCAGCGGGACATGGCGAAACTGGTACGGTCCCGTCTGTCCCGGGCCCCTGGCGCCGTGCGCTTCGATCGGCTGAAGGAGCGGGTCCGGTGGCCCCTGGCCGATGCCACTGTGTTGGTTCCCTTCGGAAACCGGATTCACCCCGAGTTCAAGACCGAGACGCCTCACCCGGGCCTCACGCTCTCCTATCCCCGGGGCCGGAACAGGAATGTCCGGGCCGTAGCCTTCGGCAAGGTGGTCTTCGCGGGCAGGATGCGCGGATACGGCACCACGGTGGTGCTGGACCACGCCTCGGGCTACTACACCGTGTACGGCGGTCTGCCTTTGCTCAGGGTCAAGGAGGGGGACATCGTCCGTGAAGGCGAAATCCTGGGACAGGTGGAAAGGGGCCCGGGCGACGAGGACCTGAGGCTCTACTTCGAACTTCGCAAGGGCAGCAAGGCGCTGGACCCCCTGCCCTATCTCCTGAAGAGAGAACCCGGGTGATGCAGGCCGTATGCCGCACGACCATGGCCCCCATCCTGCTGCCGGTCTTCCTGTGCTGCGCGACCCCGGCCGTCCTCCGCGGACCCGAGGGCCCCGTTGACAACCGGGAGCGACCCTCACCGAGCGCCGCCCTCCTGAAGTTTCCAGAACCCTCTGGCGACAGGCCCCTCCTGGCCATCCTCATCGACGACGCCGGTGAGTCCCTGTCGCAGCTGGAACCCTTCATGGACATCCCGCTGCCCCTGTCTTTCGCCGTGCTGCCGGCGACATCGCATCCGGTAGAGGTGGCCACGGCCCTGAAGGCCCAGGGACGGGACCTGCTGGCCCACATCCCCATGGAACCGGTGTCCGCGGACCAGATCTCCGGACGGGGCTTCCTGATGACCGCCATGTCGACCCGGCAGTTGCTGAAGACCCTCGACTGGAACCTCGGTAGAGTGCCCGGCGCCTTGGGGGTCAACAATCACATGGGTTCCCGTTTCACCCGGGACGTCCGCGCCATGACGGTGGTGTTCGATGAACTGAAGCGGCGGGGCCTCTATTTCCTGGATTCCCGCACCGACCCGGCCACGGCCTGCAACGAGGCGGCCCGTCGAACCCGGATCCGTTTCATGGAAAGAGATATCTTTCTGGACAACGATCCGGCGAGTGCGGCAATCGAGGGGATGCTGCAAAAAGCGTTGGACCTGGCCAGGACCCGGGGCTGCGCCATCGCCATCGGTCACCCCAGGGCGGCTACGGCCGAAGTCATCACTCGTTTGGCCCGCGATCCCGATCGCGACGTTGACGTGATCCCCGTGACCCGCCTCCTCGGCCACCCCTGCCTGAGCGCCGGTCCCTGAGACTGTTGGGGACGATGAGGAGACACCGGAACATGCCGTCCCCCTCGCTGCGGGTGGTCAGGCCCGTATGGGGCTTGAGGGCCAGGTGCACCAGGCGGCGGTCCTGGGCGTTCATTGGGCTCAGGCGCACGATCTTGCCCGTGTTGACGGCCTTTTCGCCCATCTCTTCGGCCAGCCGGCCCAGTGAATCACGACGCCGGGTCCTGAATCCAACGGCGTCGACGACCACGCGCTTCCGGCTTTCGGGGAACCGGTTCACCATCTTGTTGACCACGAACTGCAGGGCGCTCAGGACCTCTCCGTCCCGCCCGACCACCACGTCTTCCTCGTCCGTGGAGATGTCCAGCGACACCGCGGAATTGTCCTCGTCCATGTTGACTTCAGCCCCCACGCCCATCCGCTGAAGCACGCCTTCCAGGGCCGCCACGGCGTCGGGCCCCTTGATGGGCGTTTCCTTCGGCTCCTTCGGCTCCCTCGGTGCCCTCGGCGGGGCCTTTTCTGGGGGGGGCTCGTCCCTCTCGTCGTACTTCCCGCCGTACTTCTCGATGTCCTTCTCGTGACTGTTCTCGTCCCGGTGGGTCTCGCGGTACACGAACTCGGTGGGCTCGTCGGAGACGCGCACCCGGATCTTGACGGACTTCTTGAACAGCCCGAAAAGGCCCGTCTCGTTTTCCAGCACGTCGTAGGACATGTCCGAAATGTTGACGCCGAGCACCTCCGACGCCTTCAGCAACGCTTCTTCTTCCGATTTCCCTTCGAAGATCTCTTCTCTCATCGTATCTACCTCGGTTGCGTCATGCGGTCCCCGCCGCGGCCTTGGTCGGTCGTCTCACGTACCACTGGTGGCCGATGGCGAGTATCGTATTGACGAGGATGTAGAACACCAGTCCGGACGGCAGGAACCACATGAACACGGTGAACATGATGGGCATCATGTACATCATGACCTTGGCCTGGGTCTGGTCACCCATCACCGGTGTCATCTTCTGCTGGAGGAACATCAGGGCGCCCAGGAGCACGGGCATCACGTAGTAGGGATCCGGGGCCGACAGGTCCTCGATCCACAGGAACAGGGGCATCTGGTACAGGTCCACGGCACCCCAGATTGTCCGGTACAGGGCAATCCAGATGGGCATCTGGAGCAGCATGGGAAGGCACCCGCCCAGGGGGTTCACCTTCTCACGTTTATAGAGGGCCATCATGGCTTCATTGAGCTTGGTCTTGTCACCCTTGAACTTCTCGCGGAGCTCGTCCATCTTGGGCTTGAGGTCGCCCATGCGCTTCATCTGCTGCATGCTCTTCTGGGTGGGATACAGCGTGATCAGCTTAACCAGAAGCGTCAGGATGATGATGGCCAGCCCGTAGCTGGGCACCATGTCGTAGGAGGTCCGCAGTATCCACAGCATGGGCCGGGCCAGGAAGCCCAGAACCCAGAAGTCGATGGTTTCGTCCAGGCCCGAGCCCACTTCTTCCAGTTCGTCGATGAACTTGGGCCCGATGAAGGCATCAAACGGAAAATTCTTCGACCGTCCGGGCAGCAGGGCGTTCTTGGCCCTTTCCAGTGCATCCCGCTCCGGTTCCGACGTCGCGCGGGCCACGGCTCGGGTATAGGCGGTGCCGAGGGCGGCCACGTCGTATTCGCCGGTCAGTTGCAGCATCTTCTCTGCATCGGCACAAGTGATCCGCCCTTCCAGGGGTCCACGGGCCGGCATCCAGGTCGGCAGACAGGTATCGGCGCCATCCTTGAGCCGGAACCTCTCCCACTGCATGACGGCGGCGAAGCTGCCCACGACATTGCCGGCGCCGACACACTGCACGGGCACGTCGCTTTTGGGCAGGGCCGCCATGAGGAAATACCGCGAGTTGACCCCCAGGAAGGATGCCCCGATGCCGAGCCCGGTCTCCAGACCGACCAGTTCCCGCTGCTCCACCTCCTCCAGTTCCTCGCCCACCATGCACAGGACGTACTTGTTGTCGGGCGGGGCCGCCATCATCATCCCGCAGCCCGCGCCGCCCGATTTTGCCAACGAGTCCCAGGCGCTGATGTTCAGGTGGAGGCGCCCCGTGATCTCCTGGTCCGACAGGTTGATCAGCCGCACGTCCCCGGCCAGGAGGTAGTCCCCGATGATCCGCCAGGTCCTTTCGATGAACAGGGTGCTTTCGTCTTCGTTAGGATCCGGCCAGACCATCCGGACCTCGTCCGGGCTCCGTTCGATCACGGTGAAGATGGGATCCTGCAGGAACAGGGACTCGAATTCCCCTTCCTTCACCGGGTGCCGGGGATCGGACTTCATCTTGCGCTTGATGATGGGCGCGCCGGTCAGCCTCTCCACCTTCTGATCGAAATGAATGGAATAGGGGTAGTACGTCACGTCCCAGGTGGTGACCAGGTCCAGGGGACCCGGGGCCAGTTTCTGGTCGGGGGGTCTCACCACCCCTGCGGGCACATCCCTTTGTTTCTGAACGAACTGTTCTTCCATGAGTCTGAACGACCGGATGGCGCCCTGGTAGCTGGACACCTGGGCCTCGAACAGGCCGGGGTTGCTCAGTTCCACGGCCTGCTCGCCCAGGGCGACGTTCAGGGGCAGGACCTCGTCGGCCCGCACGCCCGTCACCGCCAGCAGGACCGTCACCAGGGCCGTGCAAACAACCCCGAACCTCACCTTCCGACTCTCATTCATCGATCATCACCATCATGGCACCGGGTCGTATCCGCCCGGGTTTCCCGGGTGGCACCTCAGGATGCGTCTGATACCCAGGTACATCCCCTTCACCAGACCATGCCTGCGCAAGGCCTCCAGGGTGTATTCCGAACAACTGGGATGGAACCGGCAGGCGGCCGGAAGGAAAGGGGAAACCAGCGAACGATAGAGGTGGACAAGGAAAATGGCCAGCCAGGCGGGGAGTCTAACCGCCGTCCCGATCAACGAGGCCCAGCTTCCGTAGGCCTTCGAGGAGTTCCCTTTCAACGTCGGGGAACCCCGAGGCACGCCGTTGCTTGCCGGGTTCACGGTTAACCGTTCCTGCACGCCGGCCTCCAAGGCCCTGCGCACGCCGACGACCGGGGGATCCGGCCGCCTTAACGGCGACAACCACGTCCATGTCGGGCAGCAGGTTCTTGAGGCGCGTGCGGAAGACTTCGCGGATCAATCGTTTCCAGCGATGTCTGACCGCCGCGTTGCCGACCTTGCGGCCGACAGCGAGGCCCAGCCTCGGTTCGCCGGATCCGTTTTCCGCCGCGAACAGGATCAGGTTCCAGGTATGGGCCTTCCGGCCCGTCTTCATGGCGCGGGTGAAGTCGTCTCGGCGGAGAATCCGGTTGCACCTGGGAAAGCACGTGTCCACGCGCCCCCCTTCATCGCGCTACTTCCCCGGGATGGTGGGGACGAGCACGCTCCGCTTCTTACGCCGACGACGCGCCACGATCTTGCGGCCGTCCGCGGTCCTCATCCGCGCTCTGAACCCGTGGGTCCTCTTGCGCTTGATGCGGCTGGGCTGATAGGTCCTCTTCATGACCTGCCGTCCTGGGCCCTCGGGGGCGCGCCTTGCGCAAACCCACGGGGCCTTTCCCCGGCCCGCCTGGTTATGGCTTTTAGAATCGGCGAGCCGTCTCGGTGATTCAGGCGGACTCGGGTCCGCCAGCCGCGCATATCTTAGGCGGATTCACCTATTAGTCAAGGGGAAGTTTAGCAGTTTAGCCTTCCTCGAGTGGCGGTCGACCGTCCACGGTCAGCCGTCGACCGCCCATCGCCCATCGCACATCGCACATCGCCCATCGCCCATCGCACATCGCACATCGCTGATCGACGGGTGGGACTACGGCCGCACGGCGGCCGGGCAAGGGGGGTGGGGCCCCGCCCTGCGAAGCTCGGCGTAGCCAAGTGAAGCAGGGTGTGGGAGGGGGGCGAGCCGCGCCCCCCCTGGAAGGAATCGCCCGAAAAAATGGAAACGAACCAGTGGATTCGCAACAGCCGGGACTCAAATCCCCGTCAAGGGGAAGTTTGCCCCGACGCCAGGCTTTGGCGCAGGGATTGGAGCGTCGCCTCGGTCTCGGCGGCATCGGCGGCCGGCCCCGTGGACGAATACGCGGCACGCAGGTAGGCCCACGTAAGCTCGCGGGCGGGATGGGCCGCGTCGGGCAGCTGGAGGACCACCCGCCCCAGAAATTCCACCTGGGTCTCGCTGTCCTTCCTCGCCAGCCCCCGCCGGGCCAGCAGTTTCAACATGGTCCGGTAGGCCTTGACCGCGGGGTCCTGCGGCCTGCACAGCACCGCGGGTGAAGACCGTCTTCGCCGCAGCACCAGCCACCGGATCCCGATCAGAAGGGCCACGATGGCAACAACCGACAGGGCCCATTTCCCCCAGGGCAGCGCCTTCAGACGGTGTTTCAGCTTCTTGAAGTCCTTCCACCGCAGGCCCGACTCGCTGAAGGCCCCCTTGTCCCGCCGGTCCAGCAGGCGGAACAGACCCGCCACGAACTCGACCTGCTGTTCCAGGTCGTACTCCACCACCCACCGGTACCACCACAGCTTCACGTTATCCACGGCGTCGGTCACGGTGCGCCACCAGGAACGGTTCATGCGCAGGTCCAGGGCCACCGGTGGCGTGGGATCGAAGGTCACCCAACCCACCCCCGGGAACCAGACCTCCACCCAGGAATGGGCGTCGGCCTTTCGGAGGTACACGTATCCGCCGTACTCGTTGGCTTCACCGCCATAGAACCCGTTCACGATGCGGGAGGGAATTCCGATATGGCGGAGCAGCACCACCATGGCCGACGCGAAATACTCGCAATGCCCCTGCCGGTTCCTGAACAGGAAATCGGCCAGAGGGTCCTCTTCGCCGTGAACGGAGTTCAGCGCGTACTGGTACTCGTCCTTCAGTGCCCGTTCGATGGCCCCGGCGGCATCGAAGGGATGAGCGCCGTCCCCCGCCATCCGCCGGGCCAGGGCCTTGATTCGCGGCTGGGTCGCGGGCAGCTGGTTGTAGATACTGTTGATCAAGTCGCTGTAGACCCGTTCGGTGGAGCGCATGCGTTCCGGTTCCCGGCTCTGCTGAACGGAATAGACGGTGTAGACGATGGACGAACGGGGCGGTCCGGTCACGCTCACGTCGTGGGCGTCATCCATGTAGAACCGCCATTTCGTGGGGCGAAGGGCCGCGAAGCTGCTCGATGGGCGCTTGAAACCCACGGGGTTGGGCAGACCGAACAGTACCCGGGGCGTCCCCACCATGGGTTCCAGGTAGATTTCCTGGACCACGGGGTCCAGGTCATCGAGCCTCATTTCATTGTTGTCCACCCGGTACCGGGCCTTGCTGTCCATGTTGAGGCCGCGCAGGCGGCGCGTGGTCTTCCTCCAGCTCTTGCCGTCGTATTCGTCCAGGCTCTGGCCCCGCATCCTCAGGGGCGTGGTGGTGGGCCGTCCGTCGAACTTCACCCGCATCACCACCTCGGGGTCTTCGATGATGTTTCCGAAGTCCCCCAGGGTCACCGTGTCCGAAAACCCCGTCATTGCGATGCCGAACCGGGACTGGGTGGCAAAGAAGCCCAGACCCATGCGGGGAAACAGGAAAAAGAAGACCAGGGATATGAGGAAGACCGCTGCCGTGATGCCCACGGTCACGGTGAGGAATCCGGGACGGATCAGGTCCTTTCTGGCGAGGTTCAGTTCCACGCGCTCGCCCGTGGGGTCGTGGTCCGCTCCCAGGTTGTCCTCGATGCCTCGCCGAAGGTTGGTGAGCATGAGCGACAGGGTCAGGCACACCACGTAGGGGAACATGGCCACGCCGAAGGACAGGCCCGGATTGATCACGGCGCCGGCCACCACGTGCAGGAAGGACAGCGCGTACAGTTGCATGAAGTCGCCGCCACGCCGCAGCATAAGCGACTTCACCGCCCCGAGGAACACGGCGTACAGGATGGTGTAGTACAGGAAATTTCCGGTGGCGAAGGCCTGGTATCCTGCGACAATACCGGTCAGAACCACCACCACGTTGGTGGAAATGGAAGCTGACCGCCTGACGAAAAACCGGTGGACGAACGGGCCGGTGAACAGGGCGGCACAGGCCCCGCCCATGATGGCCGTGGAAAACTCGCCCGACAGGTACAGGACGGCAAAGCCGATGAGGACCGTCAGCGCGGAGACTCCGCGATGGAGGCGATCGAACCTCATCATCCTACGCTCCCGCCATCGTCGCGGGCCGTCACCCAGACCACCCGGGCGCCGTCATCCGGTGGTCGGACCCGACGGGCGATCTCCCGGAGACCGGGAACATCGGTCAGCAGCACGGGCAGGGTCGCCAGGCAATCCAGTATGCGTTCGGACTGGGCCGGCCCCGAGCCGGGCGTCACCGAACCGGAACCCGTGACCAGGCCTACCTGCTCGCCGGCTTCGAGGTAGTGAACCGCCAGGCTCGCAGCCTCTTCCACGGCATCTTCCACTGGTCCCGCCCCGCCACTGCCGCCGCTGGTGGCATTCACCAGGAGCACGCTGAGGGATCGTGAGCCCATGTCTTCGAATTCCCGCACCACCTGACTCTGGCGACTGGCCGATTGCCGGTGGAGGATGTGCCGAGGATTGTCCCCTTCCCGATAGTCCCTGACGCCGAAGAATTCCAGGCCCCGCCCGGCCACGGGACGGTGTTCGTCTTCCCCGGAGCGGGCCAGGGACGCGGCCTCCGACTCCACGGGATGGATGGCGGGATGGACCAGGACCGAAGCCGGGGCCGGGACCACGACGGACTTCCGGAAAAAGGAAAACGGAAAGGCCGTGGAAAGCACCATGCCCCTCAACTCGAACTCGCCGCGATGGGGAAAACCCATAGAGCAGGCTGCGGTCCCGTCCCTGCCGGGCCTCAATTCCAGGAACCGGGCGGGCTCCACGGTCATGCCCGGGTCATCGAACAGGGGCCACGCCTCGATGGAAAAGGCGGGAAACCGTTTCCTTCGACACACCACCTTCAGGGCCACCGGTGTCTGACGCCGGGCCACCATCCTGCGCGATTTCAGGGGCTGGCACTCCAGCCCCCTGAGGTTGGCCTCCGACAAGATGCCGCTGATGATGATCAGGGCCAGCGACAGGCCGAACACCATGTACAGGAGGTTGTTGCCCGTGTTGACGGCCGCGATGCCCAGGCCGATGGAGATGAGCACCACGATCTTTCCTTCCCGGGTAAAGGACAGTTTTCGTGGGAAGAAAGCGGACCGCCAGAAGAATTCCCGAATGCGCCCCATGTTGATAATCCCGGCTCAGGGCCAGATCGAAACCGGCTTCAGTCCCCGGGGACCGGGGTCCTGGCGAGAATCTCGGAAAGAACGGCCGACGCCTCCTCGCGGGCGGCGTTTCCGGACAGGCCTTTTCCCTTGACCAGTACGCGATGACCACAGACCGGACCGAACATCTCCTTTATATCATCGGCCACGCAGTACCCGCGGGAACGAAGTGCAGCCAGGCCACGGGCGGCGGCCACCAGGCTCACCGCGCCCCGGGTGGAGATCCCGGTCTCCAGGGAAGGAGAGGCCCGGGTCTGTGACACCAGTTCCAGGGCATAGT
>JADHTP010000037.1 GCA_016784945.1 Deltaproteobacteria bacterium
ACTGGGCCAGGATGGAAAGACGGTGGAAGCCGTGGCCGACGACCCCACGGCGAGTTGGGCGTTTTCCCTGACCCCGGAGACCTACACGGTCACGGCGACCTTCGAGGACTACTATGAAGGATCCCGGGTGTGCAAAGTGCTGTCGGACCAGGAGACCTGGTGTTCCCTCGGGCTGTTCCCGCTGAGCCCGATCCCCGACACGGTGGCCGTGGAACCCTGGTGGCCCGACGTGCCGGTGGACCCGCCGGACGTGCCCATGGTCGTGGATCCCGGAGCGGAGGACACCTTCGTTGCGGCGGATCTGTACGAGGCGCCGGGTGCCGACGGCTCCGTGATCGTCAATCCCGTGGATGCCTCTCAACCCCTGGAAAGTGGAGGCGGAACCTGCCATGGTCACCGTTCGGGAGGGATGTCGGGTTTCGCCGTCCTGTGTCTGTCCCTGTTCACACTGATCCTCCTGATGGGCGGCAGGCGACGGACCGCCGGCCTGGCCCTGATCCTGCTGGCCACGGGGGGCAGCAGTTGCCACCCGGCGCAGGGCGACGTGCCGGCCCGTCTCACCGGCCCGGTGATCAGGGGAACGGACCTGGCCGTGGTGGATGCCCTGCCCGTGACCCGCGCGGCGGACCACACCCAGCCCGTCTGGTCGCCCGATGGAAAGTCCATCGCTTTTTCCGGCGGGGGTTTCGGGGCACTGAAGATGATCCCCGCGGTGGGCGGAGAACCGGTCATCCTGGCCACGGGTCGTTCGTCGGGGTACGCCCCTGAGTGGCGGGACGGCGCGGAGGCCATCGCCTACCGTTCGCCGGGACAACGACGGTCCGACGTGCCGGCCCTCGCAGTCCGCATGGACGGGACCCGAGCACGCCCCCCGGTCAATGCCACACCCGGACGCTGGGTCGTGGTTCGGGACGACCGGGTGTTCCTGCGGGTGGGATCGGGCGAAACCGTCCTGTCGTTGCCCGGTGATCGTCATTGCTGCGCGCTGACCTCGCGTGACGGCCGGTTCGTGGCGTTTACGGGGCTAGGCAGCGGCATCCACCTGCACGACAGTCGGTCCGGCCTCACCGTGGGCCTGGGCGCCGGCAATCATCCCCGGTTCTCGCCGGACGGCACGCTGCTGGCCTGGGACCATTGCACTGACGACGGAGAACGACTCACGGCCTGCACACTGCACCTGGCGGACCTGCGCGGTCCTTCACCGGTGGTGCGGACGCTTTCGGGCGCCCCACCCCTGGCCCGTCACCCCGACATCGCCCCCGACGGATCACGTATAGCCTTCGAATCGGACGGCGCCATCTGGGTCGGCCGACTGGACTTGTAGGGCGGGGTCTCCCGACCCAGCCGTTCCCTTGCAGGTGACCGTCCCACCTGTCCGCCATTCCCGTGAATCCCCAGTGGGGCATGTTCGCCATCTTCGTTTTTTCCATGGTGGCCGGCGTGGCCTTCATCCTGGTGCTCACGGTGAAGGTGGCGACCAACCTAGCGCGGGCGCGGCGAAAGGAACTGGAAGCTGCAGGTTGAGAGGCACCCGCCTGTTCCCACACTTGACGATTACCGATCAACGCTCTGTCAGGCCGGCAGCACGTACCAGTAGATGGCAAGGAACTGGCAGACCGTGCCCGCCAGGACGAACATGTGCCATACGGCATGGTTGTAGGGCAGCCTGTGCCACAGGTAGAACACCACGCCCAGGGTATAGAAGAGCCCGCCGGCCCCCATCCACAGGAGACCCGCCAGGGGCAGCACCTCCAGCAGGGGCTTGATGGCGATGACGGCCAGCCAGCCCATGCCGATGTAGATGGCCATGGCCAGCCACTTGATCCGCGACAGGGCCAGCACGGTAATCACGATCCCTAACAGGGCCAGTCCCCAGATGAGTCCGAAAAGGGTCCAGCCCCAGGGCCCCCGGAGGGTCACCAGCGTAAAGGGCGTGTAGGAACCGGCAATGAGCAGGAAGATCACGCAGTGGTCCAGGAGCCGGAACACCTGCTTGAGCCGGGGTGACCGGAAGGCGTGATAGAAGGTGGACGACAGATACAAAAGGACCATGGAGGCGCCGTAGACGGCGAAGGCCACTACCTTCCATGCGTCTCCGGCCAGACCGGCAAGGGTGACCAGCACCGACAGGGCCGCAATGCTCAGGGCGGCCCCCACGCCGTGGGTGAGGCCGTTGGCCAGTTCTTCGCCGCGGGTATAGGACTTCGGTTCGTTTCCAGCCAATGGGGCCCTCCTACCGGGGTGGGTTGTCGTCCAGGTCCGTGTATTGACCCGACAGGGTGGCGTCGTGGCCGAACATGGGCCAGGGCGAGCCGGCGGACGAATCCACGTCGCTTTCATCCTGGTTCTTCACGAAATCAGTACAGGAGGGGCCCTGGTAGCAGACACCGGACTGGCAGTCCTGTCCTGCGGGACACTGTCCGCAGGAGCCGCCGCAGCCATCGTCACCGCACTGTTTCCCGATGCAGCTCGGCGTGCAGGTCGTGTCGCCGCCCGGGATGTCCCCCGTCCCCGGGTCCGTTCCCCCACCGCCGGAAGAGCATCCGCCCCATGTGATGCCGGCGACCAGCATTGCGCACACAACGAGAACCCGGTTCATGGCCTTCCTCCAGTGATCCTGTCTCGCGCGATGGTAGGTAATCGCGGGGATCATGGCAACAAGGACCGGATTTCAGGCCCATGGGAGGACGACGAAGGCATGCGCCCGCGAACCCGATGAAACCGGATGATCTTTCGGCCCTGTTTGCGTACAATTGCTTTCCCAGATGCGGTGGAGGAAGACCTTGTGCCGGATCCCGCCCATGCTGACCGGCGTGATCGTCATTGCGAGCCTGGCGTGGGGGTCCGACCTGCGTGCACAATGCTCGGTGGGCGAGCAGGTCGGAACCGATTGTGGCGACATACCCCCCGAAGGGTGCTGCGACGACCAGGGCTGGACCAAGTGGTGCGAGGGCCTGGTCCTTTGCGGGATCGACTGTGCCGGACAGGACAACACCTGCGGGTGGAGCTTGGACAACGGCTTCTATGACTGCGACCAGGTTGGCGCCGATCCATCGGGAACATTCCCCCTGGATTGCGATGGAGGGACCGTCAACCCGGTGGACTGCCTGGGCATTGACACGCCCTCTTCCAACACCTGTCCCGCCGGGCTGGACTATACAGGTTGCTGCGGTACCGCGAACCGCGTTCACTGGTGCGACGGCAATGCGTTCTATTGCCTCGACTGCAGTGGGAACACACCTCCGGAAGACGTGTGCGGGTGGAAAGACGATGCGGGGTTCTACGATTGCGGGGGTGTGGGTGCTGATCCCGGTGGTACACATCCCATGGTGTGCGTGGATGGCTGCGTGGCGGACTGCCTGGACAAGGTCTGCGGGGACGACGGGTGCGGCGGTTCCTGCGGGATCTGTCCGGCGGGCCAGTCCTGTCAGAACGGGTCCTGCACGTCATGTACCGCCGACTGCACCGGCAAGGAGTGCGGCAGCGACGGGTGTGGTGGCGAATGCGGGACCTGCCAGGACGGGTATTCCTGCAAGGGCGGAACCTGCATCATGAACCAGGTGTGCGTCCCGGCCTGCGAAGGCAAGGAATGCGGCTCGGACGGCTGTGACGGTGTCTGTGGCGTCTGCGTCCCGCCCCGCAAGTGCAACGACCTCGGGACCTGCTACGACCCCGGGTCGTGTACGCCCTCCTGTGACGGCAAACTATGCGGTTCGGACGGATGCGAAGGCACCTGCGGTACCTGCAGCCCCGGCCTTCAATGCAACGCGGCGGGAATCTGTGTGGATCCTACCCTCCCGTCCAATGACGTGCCCGTCATACCGGGATTCGACGCGACCTCGGGGACCGACTGGGGCGGCACCCAATGTCCCGCAGGGTACGTCTCCTTCTATGGCATCTGCAAGCCGCGGCCGGTCAATGACGAAGACGACGCAAGCAGCGGCGATTGTGCCGTCAGTCCCGTCTCCCGGGGGCCATGGGGACTGCTGCCCGCCTTCCTGCTTCTCCTGACCTTGGCGTTGTCACGCCGAAGGGCCTGATAGCGTTTCCGTTTTGTTACAGCGTTGCGTGTCGCGTACCGATGGGCTCAGCCAGGTCGTTGACCAGCGCCAGGTCCTCGGGCCGGGGATGACTGCGAACCATGACGGACGGGAGCCAATCGGCCGCCGTTCCCTACAGGAATCCCGTCAACCGATCTTCGGTCTTGCCCTTTCCCCAGCCATAGGCTCCCAGGAGCCCCAGCCATTTCGCCTTGGGCTTGATGGCGTTCACCAGGAAGGCCGCGTTGGCCATGGCGGGGTGAACACCATTGAGCACCGCCGGCGTTGCCAGCACGATGGTGGCGGCATCCACCAGGGTCATGGCCAGGTCCCCGGCATCGGCCCCGGTAAGGTTGAACAACCGTGACGCCACGCCCTTTTCCGACATTGTTCCCACCAGCTGATCCACCAGGGCCTTCGTGCTTCCGTGCATGGAGACGTAGAGCACGTCGGCAGCTTTCCCAGCGTCAAGCGCCTGAAGGACGGGGATGCTTTCGAGATGAAGAACCCTTGACTGTTCTCAATGCATTGAGCTATTTTGCTCAGTGTATTGAGTGAACGGGGATTCTCGGATGTTCCAACGCAAAGACGCTGCCTTGCTTGCCGGGCGGATCAGTGAGCCGAGAAGGTTCATCCAGGTGCTCACCGGCCCTCGTCAGGTAGGTAAAACAACCATTGCCCGCCAGGTGATGGAAGCCCTCGAATTGCCGTCTACCTACGCATCGGCTGACGATCCAGGGCTGCGGGACATGCACTGGGTGCGGCAGCAATGGGAACTGGCGCGCCGCAAGTGCGGTCCGTCCCGTGCCGTGTTGATTCTGGACGAGGTTCACAAGATTCCGGCCTGGGCAGATGCAGTCAAGGCACTGTGGGACGAGGACACCCATCACGGGATCGACCTGAGGGTCGTGCTTTTAGGCTCCTCGCCACTGCTCATGCAGCGTGGCATGGGCGAAAGCCTGGCGGGTCGCTTCGAGGTGATCCCGATTACGCACTGGAGCTTTGGGGAGATGAGAGAGGCTTTCGGCTGGGACCTCGACACATGGCTTTACTTCGGGGGATACCCCGGCGCTTCATCCCTTGTGGAAGACGAGGCCCGCTGGCGCGGCTACATCCTGGAGTCCCTGATCGAGACCGCGCTTTCCAGGGACATCCTCCTCATGACCCGGGTGGACAAGCCGGCTTTGCTGCGACGTCTGTTCGAACTGGGATGCGGATACTCCGGCAGGATCCTCTCGTACCAGAAGATGATTGGCCAACTGCATGACGCTGGAAACACGACTACGCTCGCCCATTACCTGGACCTCCTCGGCGGCGCCGGCCTGCTGACCGGCCTGCAGAAGTTTTCAAACGAACCGGTGCGACGACGTGGATCGAGCCCGAAGCTTCAGGTTTTCACCAACGCCCTGCTTACCGCACAAGGGCGGTGGTCATTTGTGGAACACGCCCAGGACCCCGAGAGACGTGGAGTTCTCGTGGAGTCGGCAGTAGGGGCCTGCCTTTTGGCCGGAGCGCGTATCCACGGGTTCGAGGTCTTCTACTGGCTGGACCGCAACCGTGAGGTGGACTTCGTCCTGCGTAAAGGAGAACTGGTCGTGGCAATCGAGGTCAAGAGCGGTCGCCGGCGTGACGGTTTTCCAGCCATGAAGGCGTTCATTGACGCGTTCCACCCGGACCGGACCCTTCTGGTGGGGACCGGTGGCGTGCCCCTCGAAGAGTTTTTTCTGACCCCCCCGGATGCCTGGTTCGATTCAGCGGCGTAGGCATCTTTCGATTGGGCTCGGTTTCAGCCTCTTGATGTTTTCAGCCAACGTTGACCGCTTCCATGGCTTGTCACCGATACCGATACGACAGAACCGCTGGTAGCTGCGCGAGTCATCGATATGAAACGCCAGGGCCTCGTAGCTGTATTCGTGCATCTGCTTGATGATGGCGCAACGGACCACCTGATCCGCTGTCATCCCGGGCGCTCCACGACCCGAATCCTTTTCGGGGTCGATCAGGTCTTGTGCGGCAAGGGCCGCGATCGTAGGATTGGCATCGAGGATTTCGCTGATGGCCTCCAGTTCTGTGGCATGCTCGTGGGCGCTCCAGATTGGGGTCAGCGTCTGCTGTTTTTGGTGGATTCTGCGCAAGTCTGCTCCTCCTATTCTCCCGACTCCCCAGTGAAATCGGGGTGTTTAGTGTTTCGAGGATATTGCGGACCGGCGAATATATCGAGCAGAT
Organism: Deltaproteobacteria bacterium; assembly: GCA_016784945.1. Classification (GTDB taxonomy): domain Bacteria; phylum Myxococcota_A; class UBA9042; order DTJE01; family DTJE01; genus JADDHL01. Next base: position 6,267 of record JADHTP010000037.1, read on the forward strand.
TTGCGCGGTTTTCATCAACTAGATCAAGTAGTTGCGACTTTCCGGATGGGAACGAGTTCGGGCTGGCCTGGAATACGTGGTACTACGGATCGTAAGGATTTTCGGGTGTTTTACCGAATGACCGAAGGGGGCCTGGAGGCGTCATGAGTGAACAGCAGTCGAAACGGATCCTGGTGGTTGACGCCGACGACAAGAGCCGCGCCATCCTTGTGGCCAGCCTGAAACCCCTGGGCCACCACGTCACCACAGCGGTGGACGGTCAGGATGCACTGCAGAAGATCGTGGCCGAACCGCCGGACATGATCATCCTGGACGTCATGATGCCCCGCCTGGACGTCATGATGCCCCGCATGAACGGATACGAAGTGGTGGGACGCATGAAAGGGCACGACGAGAACCGTTTCATCCCCATCGTCATGGTGTCCGGCCTCAAGGACGAGAAAGCGCGGGTTGCGGCTTTCGACGCCGGTGTCGACGACTTCCTCATCAAACCCGTGGGCCGGACGGAGTTGAAGGCCCGGGTGGGTTCGCTCCTCAAGGTGAAGGCCTACCACGACCACGTGCGAAGCCGGCACAAAAAACTGGAAGCCGAGGTGGAGGCCCGCACGATCCAGTTGCAGCGGGCCCGCGAAAAGATCAACCTGGCGGCGCGGGAGACCATCCTGAAGCTGTCCCGCGCGGCGGAATACAAGGACGAGGAAACCGGCGCCCACATCCTGCGCATGAGCCACTACGCTGCGGCCATCACCCGAACCCTGGGCCTGGGCGACGAGTTGGCGGAAACCATCCTGCACGTATCGCCCATGCACGACATCGGCAAGATTGGCACGCCCGACAGCATCCTGTTCAAACCGGGACCCCTGGATACGGACGAGCGCGAAGTCATGCAGCAGCACACCGTTGTGGGCGGTATGATCCTGGAGGGCTCGGACTCGGACTGCATCCAGATGGCCGAGCAGATCGCCCGGTGTCACCACGAAAAGTGGGACGGAACAGGCTATCCCAGGGGCCTGAAAGGTCAGGAGATCCCCCTGGAATCGCGGATCGCCGCCCTGGCCGACTTCTTCGATGCGGTCACCTCCAGCCGACCCTACCGGAAACAGCCGTTCACCCCGGCAAAGGCCAGCAGCATGATTCTCGAAGGCCGGGGTACGCACTTCGATCCCGAGGTGGTGGACGCCTTCTTGAAAAGCGAAGAGGTGATCCTGTCCATTCGATGCCGGTACCAGGATCGCAAGGACAGCCGCTTCAACAAGCGGGCCTCGGAAGACTCCAGCATGACCGTGCTCGGCCAGTGACCCGGACTATTCCACCACCACGGCCTTGAACATCTCGTACATGGCATTGTGCCCCGCCACGCTGGGGTGGATGCAGGTGATGTCGAACCACAATTCGGAATCAGGCCCGAGGTAGCACTGGTTTTCCGGGTCCGCCTTGGGGCCGGTCGCGAGGTATCCGTGGCCGCAGAAGGACTCCAGGGTCCAGATCATGTCCACCTGGTAGTCCACGGCGATGCGCATGTACTGCTCCATCATCCAGATGACGATCTCGGCCTGGACCTCTGGCTTTTTCCACGGGTTCATGCCGGCGAGGCCCGCCATGTCGATGCCCAGCTCCGACAGGTCGATCTCGCCGATGCCGGGGATGTTCAGCTTGTACTGGGGCGTGCAGGTGTCCGTCTGGCCCGTGGAGTCGGTGAACTCGTAGCCGTTGTTGTAGATGACGTAGGCGCCGCCCGGGAAGTTGGCGGGGTCCTTTATGTACTGGATGGCCTCCTCCAGATAGTCCACCGTGCTGTAGGCGTGGTCCCATTCCTTGGGGTAGCCGGCGGCCACTTCCTCCGGGCTTGCCGTTCCGCCCTCTTCGGTGATCTTGGCGATGTCGTTCCCCCCCATGGTGAAGATGAACAGGGTGGGTTCGGGGCTGCCGCCCTCCGGGAAGCACTCGCCGATCTGGCCGCCGCCCTGCAGCAGGTCGTCGGTGCGGGCCCCCCACTTGGAGCAGTTCTTGAAGTCCCCCGCCTCCATCCGGCCGCCCTTGCCGCTGAAATAGTCATAGGTCTTCCACAGGTTCCAGCCGCCGAAGGCGCCGCCCTGTGACAGGTTGAAGTGGTCCGTCAGCCATTCCGCCAGCAGGTTCCGGTAGAAATGCTGGTTGTCGATGGACAGGAGGTGTTCCACGTTGGGTGTGCCCACGGTCACCGAGTCCCCCAGGAATACCACCTTCTTCACGTTGTCGATGTCCTGGTGGTTGGTGCCGTGGCAGTGGTCGGCGATGACCGGCCCCAGGTAGTCGTACTCGGGTCCGATGGCCTCGGGGTCGTCGAACAGGGGAAAGCAGATCTGCAACAGGGCCGGAGGGGGCGTTTCGGGTTCCGTGGAGACGTCCGTTGCCTCGGGCGCCACATCGGTCGCTTCCACGGTATCTTCCAGGTCAACACCCTCGTCCATGGGCAGCAGGTCCTCGCCGGTGATCGCCGTCCCGTCGTCCGGGAAGATGTCGGCCACATCCACGAAGGGTTCGGGTACGTCAAGGTCGGACGGGATTTCGGCCACGTCGACGGCATCCACCGCGTCGGGCAAGGCCGGTCCTTCGTCGGGTCCGGGGGGGGGGGCGCCCGAATAGCAGCCAGGCATTCCCAGGGTCATGGCGAGCACGACGATAAGGGCATGACGATACAGGGGATCGGCTCGGTGTTTGTATAGCCTCATAAGTGCCCTCCCGTCGCAGAGAGAATGCCAAACTGAGCACGGCCTTGTCAAAGACAGGGTATTCCGAAGCGGGTGGCCCTCATGGTATGGCATTTCACCAGACAAATGGCTTGGAGCATAGGGAGGAACCAAAATGATGCGTATCAGGAATCTGGGCCTCGTGGTCAGCCTTGCGGCAGCCGTGGCTTTCATGGCCTGTGGCAACGATGGCGGCAGTGAGACCGACACCATGCAGCCCACGGACAACACGATGTCCAACGACCCCGGTCAGCCCAACGATCTCGGTTCCACGGGCAACAAGCACCAGGCCTGGGGCGTGGAATGGGACGACACCTGACCCTCGACTTCAACATCGATGTGGGTCAGAAAGTGGACGTGTCCGCCAAGCAGCACACATCTTTCGACGGGGGAGCGCCCATGTCCGAGGACATGACCTACGAGGCCACCCTGGAGAAGGTGGACGGTCCCTTTGGACCCGTCGAGATCCAGGACACGAGCCAGCGGAAGTTCTCAATTGTCCACAATCCCTGGTGAAGACGGGACGTCTCTCACAGCAGGTTCAGGGGTATGCGAACCAGGTGGAACACCTCGAACTCCACGCAGCCCAGGGACAGGTCCACCTTGTCCATGGTCCGGCGATACATGTTGGCCACGGGAATGCCCACCATCCAGGAACCCACCACCTGGGACATGAGGTCGGCGGACACGGTCAGGGTGCCGGTGTCCGGCACTTCGCAGTTGAGGTTGACCGGCGTGATGGCGTGCTGCGTCATGTCGATCTCGATGAACACCATCCCGGGCCCGTCGGTCGGCGTCCAGGTGAAGACCATGGGCTGGTCTGCGGCCATGTCCAGTTCCGTGTACGGCACTTCCAGCCTTGAAACGCCGGCGCCCTGGAGGGCGAAACCCTCCAGGTCCTTCCCCGGGGCAACCAGTTCGATCCGGGCCCCTGCGTCGTAAACGTCCCCCTCGAAATCCCACTTGCTGTACCCGAATTGTGCGTCGGGCTGGATCTCCACCGGCCCGCTCAGTCCCGTGAAGCCGATGGTGCCCACGTCCACACGATCGGGTTCGGTGACGCAAACCAGGTCCTTGTTGCAGAACTTGTCCGTGGGGCATTCGGGGTCGCAGAAGAACTCCGTGGGCCTCACGATGACGCATCCCCCTTCCTTGTCCCCTTCCTTGTAGTCCTTCTTCGCTTCCGGGGCGTCGGATACGTGGCCCTGGATCCAGGAACCGCTTTTTCCGTCGTCGATGAGGATCCGGAACTCACCGATCTTTTCGAACTGCGGGCAGGCCAGACCGTACTTCTGTGACCAGTCGCCGCCGTCCACCTCCATGGTGTCTTCCACCACGTCCGTCCCGCCCGGGTCGAAGGTGTCCGTCGCGGTGGTGTCCTCCCCCTTTCCGGGGTCGGTGATGTCCAGGGGCTTGGGACCGGGATCAACCGGCTTGAACAGGTCCGTTCCACCGTCGATCACGTCCGGGGTGGAGAGATCCGTCCCACCGGGATTGTCCGTTCCGGTGTCCTCTCCGTCCGATCCGCAGGAGGCCAATCCGAACACGCACAACACACCAAAGACCAATGGCATCCTGATCATTCTGTTTCCCCTTCGTCCACACCCACCGCCCACCCGGGGTGGGGGCGGGCCTGCTTGATCCAGAGCCGGGACTCTTCCTCGCCCGGATCGGTGTTGAACTTGAACTCCACGTCCATGGCATAGAACCCGTCGGGCTTCTGGTAATGCTTCCCGAAGGTGTTGTGGATGGCGTACAGGGCCTGGCCCAGGCGGTAGGTCTGGTCCCGGGTCAACACGTCTTCCCCCTCCTTCACCAGGTTGGAGTGGGCCAGGAAGGTCGACGTCTGTCCCGGGTGCAGGAAGTAGTACAGGAACTGGTCCGCGGTGATGCCCGGCGGCGGCTTGACCACGGAGATGCCGCCCAGCTGCACGTTGATGTACTGGGCATAGTTCAGGGGGTCGAACAGGTTGTTGGTCAGGGCCACGCCGTTGGCGTCCTCCGCGGGGAACGACCGGTGTACCAGCAGGGCCATGGATATCCCGCGATGGTCGATGCTTCGATAGGCCCTCTCTTCGAAGGCCCGCAGGTTCCACAGGCTGGCCCAGACCCCCCGGATGGCGTCCTCGACTGGCTTCGACGGGTCGCCGGGGTCACCGGTCTTGGAGGTGTACAGGCCCGCGCCGGTGAACCCGTCCAGATCCTCGGCGTTTGTGCTGGAACGGAACCGCATGCGAATCCCCGGGAAGTCCGCCTCGAGTCTGGCCAGGACCATGGCCAGGAAATCATCGTCCACCTTGGCCTTGGCCATGGCGTCCTGCAGTTTCCCCAGGGCCTCCTCTCTTACCGCGATATCCCCGTTGAATGCCTCGTCCGCCAGCAGTTCGTCCAACTGCTTGTCAAAACCGTTCTGCTCTTCGAACTGCTTGTAATAGAACACCGGGATGGCAAAGGCCTTTGCAACGGGGACCAGGTCGCCGATGTTCGAAATGACCCCGTAATGGGACGCCTTGCCGCCGAAGGCCGGGATGTCGTCCAGGCCCAGTTGTTTCGTGTCGCGCAGGTCCTTCACCGACAGGTCCAGTTGGGGAATGGTGACGGCCGGCGGTTTGTGGGCCTCCCACCAGGCGTCGGCTTCCGCCTTGGCCACTTCGGTCACGGTGTAGTCGAAAGCGTCCACCTTCAGGCGGACCCATCTGTTTTCCAGTGCCCGCAACGCCGGTTCGTCCATGGCGCCGAAGAGGGTCATGTTGGGGGTGCCGCGGTTCTGGGACAGCACGTTGATGTGGGACAGGGGCGTCTGCAGGGCGTCGGTGATGATCCCGGCCACCACGGAGATGTCGCCCGGGACCCGGTCCAGGACCGCGATGTCCCGCGCCGTGACGAACGCCTCTTTCTTTTCCAGCGCGTCCACGTCGAAAAAGTGCAGTTGGCCCACCGCCGTGCCGAGGTTCAGGGGCAGGAAATCGATGCCCTCGAACAGTTCTTCCGTGGTGGCCACCTTTACGTGGTCCGGCAGATGGGCGACCACCTTGTGCACCAGCTCCGAGGTGGGGTGGAAGTACAGGTCGTCGGCGATGAAGGTGGCCTGTCTCAACTGGTCGTAGGCGGCGGTTACCATTTCGGGCGACGCCGTGTCCCAGGGTTCGATCTCGTAGGCCCAGACCCCGGGGGCGCCGTAGTGGGTGAGCATGCCCAGGAGGAAGCGACGGTACTTGCTGGAATACTCGGTGGCGGCGAAGGTAGCGGTGTCCCCCACGGGCGGCTTGCCGTTGCCGGAAAGGTATGCCGTGCAGAAATCGAAATGGAGGGGATATTTCAGGGAATTCTGGAAATACAGGGCATCGTCGAAGAGGTCGACGACGGTCTTGAGCGAGCGTGTGCCCGAAAAGCCGCCGGCCGCGGCCTTGGACGCCAGGGCGCCGAAATCCGTGGGACAGCCGAGGGTCTGCGTGTAGTCCGGTGGATCGTCCCCGGCGCCCAGAATGCACACCCAGCCCGGTGACCAGACATCGGGTGCCGTACCGTTGTCGGCTTCGGGGCCCTTGGAATCCATGGTGGCGTCAGCCCCACCACCATCCGAGCCGGAGCAACCCACGAGAAGCACCATTACGGCCACCAGCCCTAAAGTGCAGGTCCGTTTATGCATGGGTCCGGACCTCCTCATGGGAACGGCAGAGGGGCGCTGGGGACACCGATCTCGACCCGCCAGACCCCGATGGCCCACCCGTCGGGCACGTAGATGGACAGCGGATCCCATCCCGCGCCCCGTCCCCACTGGAGGTTGGGCAGGTAGGTGGACACGTCGGGATCCACGATCCTCTTCTTGTGCTTACCATCGGAGGTGATCCGCCAGATCTCGGTCTTGTTGTATTCGCAGACGTAGACGTTTCCGCACACGTCCACGCCCATGCCGTCCATGAGGCTGCCCGATGGAAATTCGTGGAACACTGTCACCTTGCCCGGGGTCCCGTCAGGGGAAATGGTCAGGGTGTAGATCTTGGGTGACCCGAAGGAACCTACGTACAGCCGGTCGTAGGTGGCGTTGAAGGTGATGCCGTTGGGGTGGCTGATGGCTTTGGTCAACACCGTGTACTCGCCGGTATAGGAATGGATCCGGATGACCCGGTTCGCGTTTTCCTCGGCCACGTAGATGTAGCCCTGCAGATCCACGGCCATGCCGTTGGGGTACGAGAGGCCCGTCACCAGCACCGTCATCACGCCGTCGGGGTCGAAGAGGAGCACCCGTCCCTTCTTGTCGTCGTTCACCGCCAGGGTGCCGTTGGGGAGCATGCGCATGGCCGAGCGGGTCTTCACGTTGGGCGCGAACAGTTTCACGGCGCCGTCGGCGCCGGTCTTGTAGATGCTGTAGTTGTCGCTGCCGACCAGGTAGCCCTGTCCGTCGAATGCCAGGTCCTCCGAGGCAACGGCATTGGGCACATTCACCACGTTGAAGGGCCCCGGCGGGATCTGGCTGCAGTCGTAGGGCGGGACCGTTTCGATCTCTTCCGATGCATCCAGGGCGTCGGTGGCCTCCATACCTGGGTCGGAAGCCACGTCGGGGGTATCGGGGACATCGGGAATGTCGGGAACGTCTTCCACGCCCGTGTCGTCGATGATTTCCAAGGCCTGCTCCGGCAGGTCGAAGGTATCCGACGCGTCGGGCAGGTCCGCTACGTCCGGGAGTCCCGGTTCTTCGGGCAGGTCCATGGAATCCACTGGCCCGGGGTCCTCCGGGAGATCGGGGATGTCATCGGGCGTACCCATATCCGTTTTCAGGTCGGGCTTGGCCAGGCCTTCGGGTTTTACGTCCTGGTTGTTGGTCTCCGTCGCATCGACATGCGGGACCAGGTTGTCGGACACCAGGCCCGGCCCGTCGCTGGAACAGGTGACCTGGAAGGCCAGCACGACGGCCCCGATCGAGGCGGCCCCGAGGGGCCTTCTCCTCGCGAAAAACAGGCCCGCGAAAAGCAGGGCGCCCAGGACCAGCGGGGGCACGCCCCCACCCGGGCCGCTCGCGGCCAAGGCCGAACAGTTGCTGCTTGAGCCACTACCGGTGTCCTGGCTCGAAAGGTCCGTGCCCGCCTGTCCCTTGTCCCCGGTACCGAGGTCCTTCCAGTTGATGTTGAGGTCCTGGGATCCCCCTGTGTCGTTGCCTGTGTCCTCCAGGACGTCGGGCATTGGCTCTGCCACCCCGTCCGGTTCCAGGGTGTCCGTCCCGTCGGGCGCCTCGGGAACGGGCTCGGGTGTGGGTTCCATGACGCCCGGATCGGAAACCGTCGGGCACTGACCGTCGATGCAGGTCGCACCGTCCGGGCAGTCGCCGCAGGTGCCGCCGCACGCGTCGTCGCCACAGGCCTTTCCCAGGCAGTCGGGGGCGCAGCAGGTCCCGTCGGGCAGGCAGACCATCTGCTTGGTGGGGCAGTCACCGCAGGTCCCTTCGCAGCCGTCGGGACCACAAGCCTTGTCGGCACAGTCGGGCTCGCAGCCGCCCGGGCACGCCATGGGGAATTCCCCGGATGGATCGGGCTCACCGGAGGTACTGCAGTTGTAATAGGTGTTCTCGGCTTCCCAGCCACAGGGCCCGTCTTCGTTGTTGCAGTCCATTTCCAGGGCCTGCCCCTGCTGGCAGTAATGAAGGATATTGTCCTTGCAGCAGCCTTCCCACGTGAGTTCGCCGCACTCGTCCGCCTGGCAGGTGAAGTCGTGACAGAAGAGGCCCTCGTCGCAGTCGCCACAGGACCCGCCGCACTCGTCATCCCCGCAGTCTTTGCCGGCGCAGTCGGGCTCGCAGCCGCAGATGTGGGGACAGGCCTCGCACACGTCGTCGCAGCAGTCGCCGTAACTCTTGCACTGTTCGTCGCAGTAGCAGCCGCCGTCGGCCTGCCCGTCGCAGTTGCCCACGCAGGAATCCTGGTTGGTGCACTGTCCGCCCGAACAGCCCCAGCCATCCGGGCAATCGCCGCAGGACCCGCCGCAGCCGTCGGCACCGCATTCCTTGCCCCCGGCGCAATCCGGGGTGCAGCAGATGGCCCCGTAACAGACCTGATCGGCAGGGCATGAACCGCAGTCCACGCCGCAGAATCCCCCACATTCGATGCCTTCGCAGGACGGCGTGGCCGGGCAGGGCGAGCAATCGAACCCGCATTCCTGTTCGCACGCCGCAGCGCAGAAGATGTCCCATTTTTCCGTGCAGCAGTGGGGGTACTTGTCGCACACGCAGGACTCGCAGGCACACCAGTCGCACCCGGGGCCGTCCCCGGCCAGGCAGGGCTCGGGGTAGGGCAGGCACTGGAACAGCCCGTCCACGCACTCGGTGCCGAATTCGCAGGTCCCGCAGGAGATGCCCTTCGGGTCCTTGCCGCATTCCTTGCCCTGGCACTGGGGCAGGTAGCACGTGCCGTCGTCCAGGCAGACCTCGTCGGGCTGGCAGTCCCCACAGGGGGTTCCGCAGGCGTAGGGGTGGTTCCCCGAGGGATCTTCGTAGGATCCAGGGGCGCCGCAGTCGTAGTAGTCCAGGAACTTGAACCATCCGCAGTGCTCGAACCCGTCGGTGCAGTCGTTGCAGTACAGGTCGCCGTTGTCGCACCAGAGGGCGCGGCCCAGGGCATCGCAGCATCCCGTATTGCTGATGTCACCGCATCCGTTGGGGGCGCTGGGTGTCCCCGTCCCCTTGCATTCCTCCACGGTGACGGCCGCGGCCGGGGGGGGCGTCCAGAGGAGCATCAGGGTCACTGTGGGCAGCAGAATCGATATTCTCAAACCATCATTCCGGTGTGGCCGTCAGGCCGGTTCGCCCACTAGTATATGAAATAGTGGTCGCCGCGGTCACATTCTGGGCCAATTGACGTAACATAGTTCGTGGTCAGAAGATGCTGGCCTGTTGTTGCGAGGTCCTTTCGGGGAGTCGATGACCATGGACAGTCTGTTGTTCAGTTTCGGTTCCATCCGGCTGGAATGGCACATGATCCTGCTGTCATTCCTGCTGGCTTTCCTCCTGTCGAGCCTGATCGCCTGGGTGTACCAGAAGACCTTTCAGGGTCTGTCATGGTCCCGGGG